>JAHEIN010000056.1:0-8389 GCA_024639335.1 bacterium
ACGACCGATCGAGGTAGGGAGCGACCATGTCGAGTGATGAAACGAAGGCCACCGTCGGATTCGCCGGCTTGGGCCGAATGGGTTCAGAGATGGCACGGCACCTCATCGATGGTGGATTCGAGGTGCTGGGTCACGACCCGTCTCCTGAAGCCACGAGCCGGTTCGAGGCGAAGGGAGGGAGAACCGCTGCGACACCCGAGGACCTCGCCGACGCACAGGTGATCATGAGTTCACTCCCAGCGACGGCGGAGATGCTCGGCTTCTACGAGGGCGTCATACCGCAACTTGAGAAGGGCTCGCTCTGCATCGATCTCTCGACCGTCTCCGTCGATGCTGCCAGAGCGGTCGCAGGAAGGGCGGCGGAGCACTCGGTGGAGTTTCTGGACGCGCCGGTCAGCGGGACGTCGACGCATGCGGCGGCGGGCACGTTGGTGATCATGGTGGGCGGGTCTGATCAGGGCTACGAACGATCGCTGCCGTATCTGGCACCCTTCTCGTCCCTGGTCCGCCATTGCGGAGCCGCCGGGATGGGGCTCGAGATGAAGCTGATCACCAACCGGCTGCTCACCGCACACCTCGGAGCGATCGCCGAGGCCATCGTCGAGTTGGAGGACGCCGGACTCGATGTCGCGGGATCCCTGGAGCTCCTTCGGGCCGGCGCAGTGCCGCGCCTTCTCGAGTACAAAGCGGGTCCCATGGCAGACCGGGACTACACACCGCTGTTCACCGTCGGTCTCATGGACAAGGATCTCCGTCTCGCCGATGAGCGACGCGAGCCCGGGCGCGTCACGGCGGCTGGGACCGCGGTGATGAGAGCAGCGCTCGATGCCGGACTGGGAGACGCCGACATCGCAGCGATCATGGAGATCGTCGACCAGGGGTCATGACGAAGGATCGGGGAACGAGTCCGGCCAATGGTCGATCAGCGTCTCGAGATAGCTGTGCACGCGATCGGGGTTCAGGTGCAGCGAGCTCTTGATCCGGTCGACCTCGGACTGCAACTCCACGTCCACCTTCAGTGAGTCCATGATCCGGTTGAACATGTTGAAGAACGCGCTCATCAGAGTCAGCTCCACGATCTCGGCCGGTTCGAAGTGCTCGGCGAGCTGGGTGAACACGTCATCTCGCGACCGAGCGGTGTTCAACGTGACATGCTCCGCCCACTCGATCGCCATCCGTTCACGATCCGAGAACAGTTCGGATGTGAGATGGGTGCCCGCACCGATCGCGTCGATCTGGTCTTCGGTGATCCCTGCCGCTTGACCAAGCGACGTGTTGTGAGCCGTTCAATAGGCGCACCCGTTCACGTGGCTCGTCTTGATGACGACCATCTCCTTCAGCTTCGTCGGCAGCACGCTGCCGGCGCCCTGTCGTTGGAGCACCGCATTGAAGGGCGCCAAGAACTGAGCCACGAGCGGCGAGTGCGCCAGCACCCGGTACGAGTTCGGAACCCTTCCCAGCATCGCATCGACGGCGCCGAACAGGTCGGCGGCCGCTCCATCGGCGTCTTCTGGGTCGATCATCTCCACGCGACTCATGAAACACTCTCCTCGGAATCGATTCGCAGCAGTCGGGCGGCGTTCCCCCCGACGACCAGATTGCGTTCTTGTTCTGTCATGCGCACGCCGGCGAGGAATCCGAGTGGATCGGTCGGACCCATGTCGAACGGGTAGTCGGTGCCCATGAGCACCCGATCGGCTCCGAACTCTCGAACCAGATACTCGACGTCCTCCGGTCTGAACACCGTCGTGTCGAAATAGAGCTGGTGGAGGTACTCGCTCGGCGGCTTGCTGATGTGGCGCCGCGCCTCTGGCCTCACCCGATACCCGTGATCGGTCCGGGCGAAGTAGAAGGGCAGGTATCCGCCACCGTGGACCACCAGCATCCGGAGGTCGTTGAAACGTTCGAACACTCCTCCGAGAATCATGCGGGAGACGGCAACGGTCGACGCAAGCGGCATGCAGACGAGATTGATGAGGTAGTAGTCGTCCATCCTCCGCGGCTCCGTCCATCCGTGCGGATGGAGGATTGCGAGGAGCCCCAGCTCGGAGGCGGTCTCCCAGACCGGGTCGAAACGCGAGTCGTCGAGGTCACCGCCGTTGACGTCGGCACCGAGCTGGAATCCGTTGAAGCCCAATTCCTCATGGGCCCGACGCAACTCTTCGGCTGCAGCCTCGGGATGATCCATCGGCAGGTTCGCCATACCGACGAAGCGGTCGGGGCGTGCCGCGACCATTGCGGCGATCTCATCGTTCTGTAAGCGACAGGATCGAGGTCCGACCTCGTCATCGAGCCAGTAGTGGTACTGGGGTGGGACGATCGACAACACCTGCCTGTCGACACCTTGGAGATCCATGTCTGCGATCCGCGAGTCGATATCGGTGAACTTGTCTGCGATCGTCGTTCGAAGCTCGCGGTTGTATCTGGTGCTCTCCTCCGGCTGAACTTGCATGCGAGGGTCGAACTCGGGGCGGAAATGTGGCTTCGCGAGATCGGCTGCCCGGGGCACCTGCACGTGGGAGTGGATGTCGATCGTGACCACGGGCGGCTTGCGGGCCGTGCTCGGTTCCCACTTGGGGCCGAGTTCCTGCCACCAGGGCTCGACCCGCTCGGATTCACTCATCCAAGGCTCCTCTCAACGGTGAGATCAGGTCCTCGATGTCGTGATGCTCGAGGTCCTTCACGACTTCGGTCACTCGAGATCGAATGGATTCAGGGTGGCGAGGAGCGAGCTCAGTGAGCTTGTCCGCGACCTCGTCGAAGGACATCGGGATCTCGGCCTCGCCGCGCATGTGGATGGCGGACCGCTCCAACGTCTTGCTTCCACTCCTCACGGTCACCCGGCCCGGCCAGAACTCGGGATGCATCGCATCGAGGTCCTCTGCCGATCTCACGTCGGTCACAGACATCAGCCTGGCGAACCCGTCGGAGTAGCCCTCCTCGATGACCCTCGTGAACACATCGAGGCCGGCTCGACGTTCGGTGAGGGCCAGCGCCGCGGCGAATGGTGCGCTGAACTGCGCATCGACGGCCGAGGTGGGATGACGTTTCGCCTCGATCGGGGACCCCACCAGGGCGACACCGTACGTAGGCATTTCGATCAGGATGGAATCGATGCTCTCGGGCTCGACCGCTCCTTCCTCGGCGAGCCCGATCAGGAGCTCGAGCGCCTGATGGGTGTACCGACACAGCGAGAAGGGCTTGATGGCCACGTTCAGGGTCTCGAACCGAGACCCCAGTCCTTCCGTGGCGGCGGGCGGGTCCGGACGGAGGGCATACCCCTGGAGAAAGCCTTGCCGACCCTCGAACACCTCGGCGGCCCCGATGACGCCGGCTTCGGCGAGCGCGCTCGAGACGAACGCGGCGTGGTTCGCCCACCCCGGGTGCAGCCGCTTGTTCCAAGCGCCGTTGACGACGTACTGCATCGAGCCGGCCGCCTGACTGCCATTGAGCCCCATCGAGTTGACGATCACCTCGGGTGGCGAACCCCGCAGCCGCCCGATGATCGCAGACCCCGAGAAGGTGGCGCAGGTCCCGGTGGGATGGGATCCCATCTCGTGGGAAGAGTGCGGTCCGAGCGCCATCGCCAGACGGCAGGCGATCTCGTAGCCGATCACCACCGAGGTGATCAGATCGCGGCCTGTCGCTCCAACGGCCTCTCCGGCAGCGAGGGCGCAGGTCACCACGGACGATCCGGCATGGATGACACCCTTGGCGTGGTGGTTGTCGTAGTCGAGGCTGTGCGCCATCGCACCGTTCACGAGCGACGCCCACTCCGACGCCATCTGCTCACCCGTCGCCAAGACGGTCGCACCGGCTCCACCCCGATCGAGAGCCCGAACACCGGTCGCTATCGGCTCGCCGGAGTCAGCCCACTCGTAGCCACCGATGCTGTTTGCGATGATGTCGAGGATCAGCTTCTTGGCGTGATCGACCACCTCTGCGGGCAGTTGCTCGAACTCGAGCCCGACGGCGTACTCGGCATATCGTTCAGCGATCTCCACGGCACCTCTCCTATATGATGCAACATACATGGAGGAGACGGCATGAAGATCGCTCGAATCGAAGTCTTCCCACTGAGCCTCCCCCTCCAGCGACCACTCCGTATGGCGATCGCCACCGTCTCGGAACGCACGACCATCGTCGTGCGGGTGCGCACCGATGACGGGCTGACCGGGCTCGGAGAATCGGCGATCGCCACATATTTCACCGGAGAGACGCTGGCCTCCGCCCACCATCTGATCAGCGACATCATCGGGCCCGAGCTGACCGGCAAGGACCCCAGAGAGCTGGTGGCGATACGCACGGCGATGGCCGGCATGGCTGTTGGGAACCACGCGGCCCGAGGTGCGGTGGAGATGGCGCTGCACGATTTGGTCGCCCGGTCGGCGGGGGTGCCCCTCGTCGACTGGTACGGGGGCCGTACCCGGGTCGATGTTCCCACGATCTGGCACGTCTCCGGCGCCGAGCCGGCCATGCTCGCCGACAGCGCTGCCGCTGCAGTGGACGACGGGTATTCGATCGTCAAGGTGAAGGTCGGCGGGGACGTCGAGAACGACGTCGCCAAAGTCGAAGCGGTCCGGGAGGCGGTCGGAGGCGATGTGACGATCCTGGCCGATGCCAACCAGGGATGGGACGCGCCATCCGCAGTTCGGTTCAGCCGGGCCATCGCGGACCTCGGGGTCGCATTCATCGAGCAACCGGTCCATCACTCCGATGTCTTCGGGATGGCAGTCGCCAACCGAGGACCCGTCCCGGTCGCCGCGGACGAGGGGGTGTTCGAGGCTGCCGCGCTTGCTCTCCATCTGCGGCTCGATGCGGTGTCTGCGGTGGTGGTGAAGCTCATGAAGAGCGCCGGGCCGATTGGAGCACGCGAGCTGATCGCCGTTGCCGACGCCTCTGGGATCGGTATCCACTTCGCCGGGATGCCAGGCCAATCCAGCATCGGCGCCGCGCATGCCGTCCATCTGGCGTCCGCGATCCCCGAGCTCGCCTTCGGAGCAGGAATCTGCCCGTACTACCTCGGGGCCGACATCGTCGACGATCCGCTGATCGCAACGAACGGAATGCTCCGCGCACCGGAGTCCCCAGGGCTCGGCATCGACCTGGACGAAGCGAGCATCGCCCGCTTCGCCGTGAATCCGTGACCGAGACCCAAGCCCGACCCTCGTTCAGCCGCCTGATCCATCCCGTCGGGATCTCGGCGTCGCGGTGGGAACGCCTCGCCATCGCAGTCGCGGCAGGGTCGATGGGCACGCTCGGCTTCTCCATCACCTCTCCCCTCCTGCCCGACCTGGCAGAAGCCCTTGCGGTCGATGCCGCTGGGATCGGGCTGGTCCAGGCCGCCGTCTCCGTCCCCGGTGTGCTCCTGTCCATGCTCATCGGCTACTTCGCCGATCGGGTCGGCAGGCGCCGCGTCGTCTTGTTCAGCCTCATCCTCTTCTCGCTCGCCGGGGCAGCCGGCTTCTTTGCACGCAGCTTCTGGCTGCTCGTCGCAGCCCGGCTGATCCAGGGCATCGGAACCTCGGGGATCCTCGGGCTGTCGATCGTCCTGGTGGGCGACCTGTTCACCGGAGCCGAACGGACCCGAGCGATGGGCATCAACATGGCAGGGCTGACCGTCGTCAACATGGCGGGCCCGACTCTCTCGGGTCTCATCGGAGAAACCGACGTGTTTCGCCCGTTTCTCATCTTCCTCATCGGGCTGCCGCTGGCCGTGTGGGTGTCGCGCATGCCAACCGACGGTGGACGCGACGCCGAGTCCCCTCTCAGACACCTCGGAGACACGATGCGATTCATCCGGCAGAAAGGCCACCTCGTGGACTACGCCGGAGTGTTGATCATCACTGTCGCCAACACGGTCCTCCTCCACGGCTTCGGCTACACGACGACTCCGCTGTATCTCGACGAGGTCTTCGGGATCGGGGCGTCCGGACGCGGGCTCATCATCGCGGCATTCCAGGTCGGCACGGTTGTCGCCGCCATCCAGATAGGCCGGCTCCGGGCAAGACGCACCGGATCGAGCCTCGTCAGCCTGTCGCTGGCGGCAATGGCAGTAGGCGCGCTCATCACCGCCGCCGCCCCTTCATGGTGGGTCGTGGCCATCGGGCTCGGAGTGTCCGGCATCGGCTTTGGGCTGTTCGTGCCGCTCGCCCAGGAACGGGCTGCCGAGGTCGGCGGCGCCGTCTACCGCGGCCTCACCGTGTTGATGTGGGTGACCGTCGTCCGTGTGGCTCAGGTGATCGGTCCCCCGATGGGCGCATCGATGTCGGAAGGGATCGGCCCACGGGCGACCTTCGCCACCGCCGGGATAGGCATGGCCGTTGCCCTCCTGACGTGGCAACCGATTCGCAGATACGCACAGCTCAGTGAGAGAAAGGAACGACCGTGATCCAACCACATACCGACAAGATCTCCGGACTCGCCGCCTGGGTGGGCCCAGACATCGAAGACGACCCCTTCTGGATCGCCCACCTCGACGACCAGGCGCTCACCGAAATCGACGCCGCTCTTGAGCAGGTCGAGCGGCGGGGCCTGTCGATCCCGTTCGGAGCCGAGGACTTCCCACTGGACACGGCAGCGGAATTCATCAACTCGATCCCCGGCGTCCTCGAGGAGCAACAGGGATTTCTGTTGGTACGCGGCATCGACCGTTCCCGGTACACCGTCGAGCAATGCGAGCTGATCTACTGGGGCATCGGGGTACATCTGGGCCGCCCGATCTCCCAGAACACCCGCGGCCATCTCCTCGGTCACGTTCGGGATGAAGGCAAGTCCTTCGACGACCCGACCGCGCGGGGGTACCAGACGAGCGCAAAGATGGACTTCCACGCCGACCAGCTACCCGTCGATGTTCTCGGGCTGTTCTGCGTCCGGGCCGCGAAGGAAGGTGGCGCCAGCGCCTTGATCAGCGTGGGAGCGGTCCACAATGCACTCGCCGAGGAACGCCCCGATCTGCTCGAAGTGCTGTACCAGCCCTTCAATCTCGACTGGCGCGGGGAGGAGCCCGAAGGCGAAGATCCTTGGTACACGTCGCCGATGTTCAGCTCGTACGACGGCAAGGTGACGTCACGGATCACCAGCCGCCAGTACTTCAACAGCGTCACTCGCTACGGGGAGGAGTTGGCGCTCACCGACATCCAACGCGAGGCCCTCGATGCCGTCCAGCAGATCGCCAATCGGCCGGAGCTGCGGCTGTCGATGATGATGCAGGAAGGCGACATGCAGTTCCTCAACAACCACGCCATCCTCCACGCCCGCGAAGCCTTCACCGATCACGGGGACCTCGATCTCAAGCGGCACCTTCTCCGCATGTGGATCGCCCTCGACGCCGATGACCGCCGCCGGCTCGCTCCCGAGCTGGCCGAGCGCTATCGCTGGGTGGAAGCGGGAGGAATCCCGGCGCGACGCTGAACCAGGCAACACAAGCGGGACGATTGCCGAAGGCTCCGCGCCTGCGGGTGATCGTCGGGTTCGCCGTAATGCGTTGCGGGCGCGGCAAGCCGCGCCCCTACCGGTCGGAACACTGACCGCGACGCTGTCGATCCACGGGGGTCGGGTAGGGGCGACGCTCGCGTCGCCCACAGCCCGGGCCGCGTTCGACCTTGGACCCGGCCCAGGCCACGGAACATGCTCGTCAGCCTCTCACGGAACGATCTCCAGGTCGACCGGAAGGGAGGCGCGAAGGGTTCGCGCCTGCGGACGATCCACGGGTTCGACGTGCCGGACCGCGGGCGCGGCAAGCCGCGCCCCTACCGATGCGGACTGCCCGCGTGGCCCCACGGGCTGGTCGACCGACGGGAGTTGGGTAGGGGCGACGCTCGCGTCGCCCGCAGCCCGGGCCGCGTTCGACCTTGGACCCGGCCCAGGCGCGGAGTTGATCAAGGGTTGCGCACCGGGTCCCAGTCCCACAGTTCGGGGTTTCGCTCGACGTACCGGCAGGCGTCGACAACCGACTGCTCGGTCCGCAAGACCGCCTCGTGGAACCCGCGCTGCCAGACAGGTGCATCCCGCGACGCCAAGCCCTGCGCTCGCGCAGCCCGTGTCACACCGGACTTGAACCCTCCGATGACCGAACCCACGCTGTTGTCTTCGAGGGTTCCCTCGACGATCTCGTGCGCCCCGCGGCTGTGCGCAAGCAAGATCACCATGTGGACGTGATTCGGCATCACGATGTGTTCTTCGATCCCGAAGCGCGGGCGCCTGTTTGGGAGCGCGAGGATGTGTCTATCGACGAGAGCGCCGAGCGGACTGTGGTGCACGACTCCCGACCTGATTCGACCGAGCGACCACCGTCGCTGGTGAGTGGCAATGGTGACGAGATAGGTGCCGGACACGTAGTCGCCGGTAGCGAGGCGGACGGTCTTGCGGGCGGGAAGCGGCTGTCGCA
>JAHEIN010000056.1:8489-16886 GCA_024639335.1 bacterium
GATCGTGCATCTTGCATGATCTAGGATGCCGCCATGAGACTCCTCACCTTCGCACACGACGGGGCGATCAGGATCGGGGCGATGGACGGCGATGAGGTCGCCGATCTGACCGCTGCAGACCCCGATCTCCCCACCGACATGGTCGAGATCATCTCCGAATGGTCCCTGCCCCGAATGCAATCCGCCTTGTCCGTCGCTCCTCGGCTACCCATCGACGACGTGGACGTCCTTGCGCCGCTCGAGGTGCGCAAGAACATCATCGCAGTCGGCCGCAACTACCGCGACCACGCCAAGGAGTTCTCCGACTCGGGCTTCGATGCATCCGAGAAGCAGATGATCCCCGACAACCCGGTGGTGTTCACCAAGGCGCCCACTTCGGTCATCGGCCCGGACGATCCCATCGTCCTCGCCAACGACCCGACCGGCACCACCGACTACGAAGGCGAGATGGGTGTCGTGATCGGCAAGGTCGCCAAGAACGTCTCGAAGGCCGATGCCCTCGACTATGTGTTCGGATGGACCGTCGTCAACGACGTCACGGCGCGTGATCTCCAGAAACGTCACGTGCAGTGGTTCATCGGCAAGAGCCCCGACACGTTCTGCCCGATGGGCCCAGTCATCACGACCCGCGACGAGCTTCCCGACATCCGGGAGTCGTGGATGACGACCACCGTGAATGGCGAGCAACGCCAGCACGCACCGATCTCGGCGCTGATCTTCGACACGGAGACACTGATCGCCACTCTCTCGGAGGTGATGACGCTCGAGCCAGGGGACGTGATCGCCACCGGAACGGGGCTCGGGGTCGGCATCGGGATGGATCCGCCCGTCTACCTGAAGACCGGTGACGTGGTCGAGGTGAGCATCGACGGGATCGGCACGCTGTCGAACCCGGTGCTGTGAGGAGGAAGCGATGACCGACGTTCCAACCTGTCTCGCACCAGTACGCGACACACGGCAAGTCACGATGGAGGTGCCCCCAGGCGCAGTCGACTGCCACACCCATTTGTTCGAGGACAGGTACCCGCTCTCCCCAAACCGGGGCTACAACCCTCCGGAGTCGAACCTGGACCACATGCTGGCGATGCACGGTGCCTTGGGCGTGGAGCGGGTCGTGTTCACCCAGCCCTCGGTGTACGGCACCGACAACTCCGCCATCCTCGACGGGATGGCGGCACTCGGCGACAAGGCTCGCGCCGTGGTGGCGATCGACGGCTCCGAGAGCGACGCCCAACTCGCCGAATGGGACACTCAGGGCGTCCGTGGCATCCGCCTCAACCTCGACAATGTCGGCGGCATGCCGGTGACACTCGAAGAGGTGCCAGACCTCGCCCGGCGGGTAGACGAGCTGGGGTGGCATCTCGAGTTCCTCTTCCCGGGCCCGAGCCTCACAGAGCTCACGCCGATGCTGAGGCAGTTGGTGACGCCGATCTCGATCGGCCACTTCTCGTACATGCCGGCATCCGAGGGCATCGAATACCCGCCGTTCCGACTCCTCCTCGAGTTGGTACGCGAGGGAAACACCTGGATCAAGCTGTCGGGGCCGAATCGTCTCGGAGTCGGTGATCTCCCTCCGTGGCCCGAAGTCGTGCCACTCGCCCATGCCCTGATCGAGGCCAACCCGGATCGAATGGTGTGGGCGACCGACTGGCCCCATCCGAACAAGTTCGTCGTCCAACCGAACGACGCAGATCTGATCGAGCAGCTCGAGTTGTGGGCGCCGGATCCCGAGATGCGCCGGCGGATCCTGGTCGACAATCCAGAGACGCTGTACGGGTTCTGATGAGCTCACCCATCGCAGTCATCGGGCTCGGGATCATGGGTTCGCAGCTGGCGGCGCGCATCATGGAAGCCGGCCATGTGGTTCGTGGGTTCGACATCGATGCCGCCCGCATGGACAGCTTCGTCGCTCGCGGCGGACACGCGGCCGTCTCCCCAGCCGACGCCGCCACTGGCTGCGAGGTGGTGGTGCTGTCGCTGCTCACGTCCGACATCTCTCGGGAAGTGTGCCTCGGACCGAATGGCATCTCGACGACCGACACGCGGCCGCTGCTCGTCCTCGACTCCACGACGGGGGACCCCGAGACGGCCATGGAGTTGGCTCGCGAGCTCGCATCGTTCGGAATGGAGTTTGCCGACATGACCATCAGCGGCAACGCCGCCGTCGCCGAACGCGGGGAGCTCGTGGTGATGCTCGGTGGGTCGAAGGACGCCTATGAGAAGGCCGGCGATGTCATGGCGGCCATCGGGCGCTCCTCGCATCACGTCGGCCCGGTCGGTTCCGGCGCCAGGACGAAGCTGATCGTGAACCACGTGCTCGCCGTGAACCGCACGGCTCTGGCAGAGGGGCTGGTGGCTGCCGAGATGAGCGGGCTGGATCCAGCTGCCACGCTCGAGGTGCTGCGCGACAGCGCTGCCCGTTCGGGGGCCATGGAGTTGTGGGGCGATCGAATGGTGGCAGCGGACCACGAGCGACCCAACGCCCGCCTCCGCCAGAGCCACAAAGACGCACGGCTGATGGTCGAACATGCTCAGGCCCTCGGTGCCCCGACTCCGGCACTGGACATCGCCAGGGAGATCCTCGCCGAGGGCGAGGCGACCGGTCTTGCAGACAAAGACAACTCGTCGGTGATCGAAGTGCTGCGGCGCCGCGCGGGCATCGGCAGGGTCATAGCAGCATCGAGCGGAGGACAGGACGAGGAATGATCCACGAAGCAACACCAGAGGGATGGTCGGAACGCTGGCAGCCGAGCGCCGTGGCGAAGCCACCGGTCAGGACATTCGACATCCACACCCACATCCTGGTCCCCGAGTCGGCTGATCTCACCAGGCCCCACTTCAAGCCGGAGATGGACCCGCGCACGTTCTTCTCGTCGCCAGTGACCAAGGAGCTCAACCAGGAGTTCTACAAGCTGGTCGCAGCCAAGTACACCGACCCCGAGACCCGGCTCGAGGACATGGACGCGCTCGGGATCGACACCCAGCTGATCGGCTTGTCGCCCTTCCACTACTTCTATTGGGCGGACGCGGACCTCGCTCCGAGGGTGGCCACCATGCAGAACGAGCGAATCGCCGAGATGGTGGCAACCAATCCGAGCCGCTTCGTCGGGCTCGGGACGCTCCCGATGGCACACCCCGCTGCCGCCGTGGCAGAGGCTCAGCGGATCAAGTCGGAGTATGGATTCCCCGGCGTGTACATCGGCGCCGACATCACAGGGATCGATCTCGACCACGAGATGTTCGAGCCGGTCTGGGAAGCACTCGAGGATCTCGGCCTGGTCATCGTCCTCCACCCGGCAGGGTTCACCCATGCCGAACGGATGACCGATTACTACCTCGTGAACGTCATCGGCATGCCGCTCTCGTCGACCTTGGCTGTCACCCGGATGATCCTCGCCGGCGTCTTCGAGCGGCGGCCGAACCTGAAGATGGTCGTCGTCCACGGTGGTGGATACCTGGGCTTCTACTCGGCAAGGACCGATCACGCCTTCAAGCACCGCCCCGAGCTGCGCCGGCACATCGACCGCCCGCCATCGGAGTACCTGAAGAAGCTGTACTTCGACATCACGGTATTCGATCCGGGGATGGTGGAGCATCTGGTGGCCACATATGGAGCCGATCACGTCCTGTTGGGGACGGACTACCCATTCGACATGGGGCTTCCCGATCCACTGGCTCTCGTGGCCGACTCGAAACTCACGACGGCCGAGAGAGACCTGATCGTCGGCGGCAGCGCACGCCGGCTGTTCGGAATAGGAGACTGACCATGGCCAGAATCGAACTGCTGACCGAACGAGGCCAGCTTCACAGCGACGCCCAACGCGACCTGTTCGATCGGATCGTCGCCAGCCGCGGCGAGATGATCCGCCCCTTTCAGGTTCTGGCACACGCCCCTGCGGTCGCCGGTGTGATCGGCGAGGTCGGCGCCGCAATCCGCTTCGCCGGGTCACTGTCGGATCACGATCGCGAACTCGTGATCATCACGGCCGCTGTGATCACCGGCTGTCAGTTCGAATGGGACAGCCATCACCCCATCGCCCTCGAAGTCGGGGTACGTCCCGAGACGGCGGAATACCTGCGATCTGGCGGCGATCACGAACTCGACGACACCGAGCGCACGATCATCGAGTACGTGCGCGAGTTGTGTGACACAGGCAACGTGTCCGACGATCGACTCGCCGCCATGCTCGAGTTGCTCGGCAACGAAGGCACGGTCGAGCTCACGGCGGTGGTCGGCTACTACACGATGCTCGCCTACGTCATGAACGTCGCCGGGGCGTGTTGACGGCGTCGTGGTGAAGCGCACCGCGTTGGCAAGAGCCGCTTGGTTCCTGATCGCCGGCCTGATCGCGGCGGGGTGCTCCAGTGGCGGCCCGGCGGCCAGCATCGACGGCTACGACGTGGCCCCCGAGCGCATCAGCCGGCTCCACCCAGAGGACGCCGACCTCGACGAGCAGCAACAGGCGTCGTCGCTCTTCCTGATCATCCTCCACCACCTGGTGACCCGAGAGGCCGATGCCCAGTTCGATCTGGTTCCCGCTCCGACGGAAGTCGATGCGGCGCTGGTCGCACGAGTCGGAGCTTCCGACCACCAACAGCTGGCCGATCAGGGGGTGACCCGAGACAGAGTCCTGCTCGAGGCCGAGCTCGACGTGGTGCGAGCCGAGCTGCAGCGAGCCTTCATCGATCGTGGCGGGCCCGGAGTCGACCTCGACGCCGCGTACCGGACTTTCCTCGGCGTGAACTCGCGTGCTTGCGTGGAACTGCTGGCTCCTGCGTCGGATGCCGCGGTCCCCGACATGGAACGTGTGACCGACGGTGACTCCACCCTCGAGTCGGTGCGGGAGCAACTCGGTGATCTGGTGGAGACGGTCGACCTCGGATGCGACAACCCCGTCCAGCTCCCTCCCCCGGTGCAGTCGGTGGCCCTGGACGGCGAGGTCGGAATCGCCTACCTGAGCACGTTCAGCGATGGAACCGTCTACGTGGCTGCGGTGACATCGCGGGATGCCCCGACGATGGAGGACGTGATCGAAGAGGTGAAATCTATTGCGGCCGATTCACAGGGGGCGACGCTGTTCAACGACTGGGCGTTCGACCTGCTTCGGACCGCCGACGTGACCGTGGACACCGACCTCTGGGCGTGGGAGCCTCGCGATGGAACGGCTGACGTGCCGACCGTGGTGCCGAGGAGCCAAGCGTCCGGGTGATTGCCTCGGGGTGACCGCTCCGGGTTGATTGCTGCTGGGTTGATCGCGTCCGGCCGAGGGCATCCGACGGGGCCCGATGCAGCACCCTATATTATGTCAGATCTAGCTGAAGGGACCTCTCACGTGCTGACCTCCTGTGCGCTCCGGGCGCCGATGACCGACTCTGCGGCCGGCTCGAGCCGCGCCGCCAAGCCCGACAGCCTCGTCATCGACCTCCACTGCCACTGGGAGTCCCAGCCCGTCATGGCACGCATGCACGCCGAGGCCGACCGGCTGGGCAAGGTGTCCCTCACCGTCGGGAGCGACCTGACCCGCGAGGTCAACAAACGGCAGATGGCAACGATCCGCCCCCAGATGGAATCGATCGAACGACGCCTGTCGGACATGGACGAGATGGGAATCGACATCCAGGCGGTCGCCCACTTCCCGCCACAGATGTATTACTGGGCAGGCACCGACGTCGCCGCCGAAGTCTTCCCGCAGATGAACGACGACATGGCCGACAACCTCGTCGGCAAGGTCCCCGACCGTTTCGTCGGAATGGGCAACGTGCCGCTCCAGGACACCGAGTTGGCGATCACCGAGCTCAGGCGTGTCATCGGCGACCTGGGCTTCAAGGGGATCCAGATCGCCTGCCGGGTCGAAGACGAGGAGCTCGGCGCCGAGCGGCTCGAGCCGTTCTGGACCGAGGTCGAACGCCTCGGTGCCACCGTCGTCATCCACTCCTCTGGCCATGACAACAAGAAACGGCTGAACCACCACTATCTCATCAACGTCGTCGGCCACCCCATCGAAGGGGCGATGGCCGCCAGCCAGCTCATCTTCAGCGGAGTGATGGAGCGACATCCCGACCTCAAGATCGTGCTCGTGCACGGCGGCGGCTACCTCCCTGCGTACGCAGCCCGGATGGATCACGCCTATCACGCCCGAGAGGACGTCCGAGAGGGGCTCCCAAAGGCGCCGGGCGAGTACCTGCGCCAGTTCCACCTCGACACGATGGTGTTCGCCGAAGACCAACTCGGGTTCCTGATCGACAAGTACGGAGCCGACAAGATCGTGCTCGGCACCGACTATCCCTACGACATGGGCGAGACCGACCCGATGGGCCTCATCCGGCGCACGGTCGGCGACGACGAGCAGACAGTGGACGCGATTGCCGGCGGCAACGCCGCCAGATTGCTCGGCTTGACATGAAGACCCCGAAGAGGAGGAACCCGACGTGATGAAATCCGAACCGATAGGGCTTGCGATCATCGGGTGCGGCACCATCGGCCGCATTAGAGCGGTACTCGCCCGTGAGACACTCGCAGTCGGCTGGCTGGGCCTCTGCGACATCGACGGCGACACCGCGAAACGACTCGGTGAGGACACCGACGCCGACTTCGTGACCGGCGACTACACCGAGCTGCTCGCGCGTCCCGAGGTGACTGCTGTCATCATTGCGACCGCCGAGAACGAGCACGTCGACCCCATCCTGGCTGCGTGTGAGCTCGGTGTGCCGATGTTCATCGAGAAGCCGCTCGCCACCGACCCGGTGGACTCCGCACGGGTGCTGGCAGCAATCGAGGCAGCCGGCATCGACGCCGTCATCGGCTATACGCAACGTTTCCGCCGCCGATTCCAGGGTGTGAAGCAGCGGCTCCGGGACGGGCAGATCGGTGAGGTGACGAGCGTCGTCACCCGAGCGTTCATGAACCAGATGGTGCCGGTGGCGACGCTCCGGAAGACGGACGATCGCGCGGGGCTCACGCCGATGGTGGTCTCCGGCACGCACAGCCTCGACATGTGCATGTGGTTGATGGAAGGAAAGGAACCAGTCGAGGTCTATGCGCGGTCGGTCGAGGCCACCCTCAAGGAGCTCGGCACAAAGGACGCAACCTTCGGGCTGTTCACCATGGATGACGGCACGATCTGGAGCATGAACATCAGCTGGGCACTTCCGACCGAGTGGCCTGGCGCCGTCTACGGCCTCGAGATCGGCATCGTCGGGACCAAAGGCGTCATCGACATCGAAGACACCCACCGTGACGTGATCATGGCTACGGAGATCCCGCAACCCGCCGGCTACACCTCGAAGGGGTTCAAGCCGGCTGCGGCCCGACACGTCGATTTCCTCGGCAGCTATCCGCCAGGTGACGTATCCGACGATCTGCTGTGGGGGCCGATGAGGGAAGAGACCCTCATGTGGTACAACCGACTCACCACCGGGGTCAAGACCCCACACGCCACGGCGGCGGACGGGCATCGCAACCTGCTGCTCACCATGGCAATGGACCTGTCGGCGCGCACGGGTGAGCCGGTCAAGCTCCCAATCGATCCAGAGGCACTCCGAGGAAAGGACATCACATGAACGAGTTGAACGTCGGCGTGATCGGCACCGGATGGTGCGGAGGAATCCGCGCCATCACAGCTGCCAACAGCGCACTGGTCGGAGCCCTGCACATCGCCGAAACGGTGCCGGAGCGGCTCGAGGAGATGACCACTCTCACCAACCCCGTGACGGCAACGTCCAACTGGGAAGATCTGATCACCGACCCCGACATCGAAGCACTGATGATCTCGGCGACGCCCGAGACACTCCACTACCCGATGACGAAAGCCGCCCTCGAGGCCGGCAAGCACGTGTTGCTCGAAAAGCCGATCTCGGTCACGCTGGACGAGGCGGACGAGCTGATCGACATCGCCGAGTCCAAAGGTCTGAAGTTCACCATCGGCTATTCGCAACGCTTCAACTCCAAGCAGGCGCTGGCCAAGCGCAGTATCGCAGAGGGCTCGCTCGGGGATCCCGTGAGCGTGCTCATCAGCCGTCACATCACCCGCTCGCTCGGATCCAAGGTGAGCTCCCGGACGAAGCTCTCTCCGGCGGCGATGGAGGGGACCCACGATCTCGACACCGCCTTCTGGTGGCTTGAGCCTCGCAAGCCGGTCCGCGTGTACTCGCAGAACGCGTGGGGCGTGCGGCGGGACCTGCACGGCGTGCCCGACGTGCAGTACATGACCGTGACGATGGACGACGGAGTGGTCGTCGTGGTCGGGGCCGGCATGAACCTGCCACGCGGCTACCCCAACTTCTCCACGACCTGGATCGAGGTCGTCGGGACCGACGGCGCCCTCCTCATGGACGCGAGCCACAAGGACATCATCTTCAACACCGAGGCCGACGGCGTCCGATTCCCGCTGTCGACGA
>JAHEIN010000203.1 GCA_024639335.1 bacterium
TCGAGCGTGAGGTCGGCCACCGCCGGGGCGTCGGTTCCCGGATAGATCTTCCCGACGTTTTCGAGTCTGATGAGGGGTTCGGTCATGAATGCAGCTCCTTCAGCGAATGCCTGGGGACGTCGTGGCTCGTCGAATCATCACGAAGATCGAGTCGATGATGAGCGCAAGCAGGATGATGAAGATGGTGCCGGTCCACACCGATTCCAGTGAGTTCGGTGTCCCGAGGCGGGATAGGCCACTCTTGATGAAGTCGCCCAACCCGCCTCCGGCCACCAGGGTTGCGATGGCAGCGATCCCCGTGGTCAGCAGTGCCGAGACGCGAACGCCCGTGATGATCACGGGCCATGCCAGCGGGAGCTGGACTCGCATCAGGCGTTGTCTGCTGCTCAGACCCATTCCGCGAGCGGACTCGAGGACGGCCTGGTCTACTCCCATGAGACCTGTGACGGTGTTTCTGGTGATCGGCAACAGGGCGTACATCGTCAAGGCGATGAATGGCCCCCAGAAGCCGAGACCCACGATCGGAATGAACAGAACGAACAAGCCGAGCGAAGGAATCGTCAGGAACACGGCGTAGACCCCGAGCACGATCTCCCGCAGAGCGGGGCGATGGCGCACGTAGATCCCGGTCGCGACGCCGATGATGGTCGCAACGACCACCACCGACACCACGTACCTCAAGTGTTCGAGCGTGAGCTCGATCACGTCGTCCCACCGGGAGTTGATGAAGTCGAAGAGCGATGCCATCGGGTCCTCTCAGCCGATCACGGCTGGAAGCCGATGTCGTTGAGGAACTCCTCGGCGACATCCTCGGGCGTCTCGCCCTCGAACGACACCTTCGTGTTCAGCTCGGTCATCTTCTCCTGGGTCAAACCACCGAGGATCTGATCGGCGATGTTGTCGAAGGCATCAGACGCCTCCTGGTACTTCTCGTCGCGGATGTTCATCGAGATGTTGTACAGGATCATCACGCCAGGGTCCTCGACCAGTGTCAGCCCGAGTCCGCCGATTCGGCCGTCCGTTGTGAACACCTCACCGAAGTCACAGTTGTTGTCACCGGTCTCGGTGTAGATGATTCCCGTGTCGAGGATCTCGATCTGGTTGTCGGGGACTTCGAATCCGGTCGCTTCCTCGAAGAGAATGAGACCGTCTGCTCGGCTCGGGAACTCCGACTCGAGGCAGAGTGATGCGTCGGGGTTGGCCTCGAGGTAGTCGGCCATCGTCTGGAACGTGAACGCTCCTCCGCCGTTGGCGTCGGTTGTCTCGGGGCTCGAGACGAATCCGTAGGTGTTGTTGAACGGTGCTCGACCGACCCAGCGGATTTCGTTCTCTGCGAGATCCTGGTCACGAACCGCCGAGGTCAGCTCTTCGGGGTCATTGGAAGGCGTGGCTGCGTTCGCAAGGTGCTCTGCCCAGCCGGTTCCGTTGTACTCCATGTAGACGTCGATCTCACCGGACTCGAGTGCGGATCGCGCCACCTGGGTTCCACCGAGGTCCACGCGGTCCTCGACGTTCGCCCCGGCCTGCTCGAATGCCTGCACGAGGATGTTTCCGAGGACGAGCTGTTCGTCGAAGTCCTTGGACCCGACGGTCACATCTATCCCGGACAGCGGCCCGTCGCCTCCTGCGGAAGCGTCATCGTCTCCACCGCAGGCGGCGAGGACGAGCGCAAGCACTGATAACACGGCTGTTGTTCGAAGCCATCGTCGTTGTTTCATATTCTCCTCCATGTATGTCTCTCAGAGTGTCTTCTCGTCTGTTTTCGGTTCGAGAGACCCCGGCCGCAATGGTCTGAAAACCTTTGGGACCGAGTCCGACCATAGGCCGGACCTCTCTGGGAAGAGCCCTGAATCGGGGACTTCCTGGTAGGCCACCGTAGGGGCAAACGGACTGAGCGACCAATGAACACACGTTGTACTCCCCGGTCTGGGTCAGGTCGTTGCCGGTGGGTTTCGGCCTGGCGAAGCGTGGCTGTTCCCGGGTCCAGTCCCTGGATTCGCGTCCACTCCTGCGACGGTTTCGAGGCTGCACGGCGCGGTTCCCAATCCTCCTGGAAGCCTTCCGGCGCTCCCCGCTCCGAGGTGAATGGCGTACTCCAGAAGTCCCCCCAGGCCGGTGGGGGTACCGAGGAATCTTCGAATCCTCGAACGGGTCGATCCAGCGAGCGGTGATCGGCGTCGCACCCTCGATCGCCGACCGGTCGATCATCCGCACGCTCGGCGTCTCTCGGCAGTGCTCCGCACTGCATTCGCCGGGATGCGCGCCCAGGCCGAGACCGGCGGAGCGAACGGGATTGTCTCGGTCTCGATCCAGCACACCCCGGTCGGCGAGGCCCTGATCCTGATCGTCGCTACCGGCACGGCTGTGCGTTGCGACTGACGAGGCGCGGGGTCGGTCAGTGCCGGAGTTGGCCGGCGAGGGTGACAACGGTGTCGAGCACTCGACGGGGATCGCGATAGATGCTCAGATGTGAGGAGTCCAGAGATGCGGTGGGCCATCGCAATTCGCGGGCGGTGTCAAGTGCTCCGTCATAGGCCGCACTCAGCCGCAGGTAGCAGCAGCGCCCATCGGACCAGCCCTCTGGCACCGGGACTGCTTCGTCGTAGAACGCCCGCGGCAATTGGGGCATGTCGGCGCGAAGCGTGTCCCAATCGGCTGGGTCCGGGAGTAGCTCTTCGACGATGTCCTCGGGCCACCAATCGAGCCATTGGGCCAAGACTCCATCGGTGCTCTGCCTGTCGAGCATCTCCGCCATCCGAGGTGGTGTGGTGTGGGCACCCGCTTGGGGTGGCACCACTGCATCAACGAAGGTAAGTGCCGTCTCTGGTTTATCGAGGTGGCGGGCGATTGCTGGGAGAAACACACCGGCGCCGGAGTGGCCAACCACCACGGTGGGAGGCGTGAGTGTGCTTCCCGCCTCCGCTGCGGCCCTCACGAAGTGCCTCCAGTGCGGTTGCGCGGCGCTCACGACGTCCGTGAGGTCGGGCAGTGCAAGGTCCAGTCCGAGCTCCCGGGCGAGTGCTGCAAATGGGCGCCAAGACGACGGCCCGAGCAGAGGGCTGTGTACGAGAAGGAGTGACCACAGCATGCGGAGACGATATCGACTTGGTGTCAGGGTCGGTGGGGTGGTGAGTTGGGGAGGTGGGTGCCGTCGGGGCGGGTGAACTTGGGGTCTCCGCCGCTGCCGTTCAACCCGAAACCACTGTGGATCAGGGTGTGGTGGTGGCGGCACAACAAGATGAGGTTGTCGATCCGGGTGTGGCCGCCGTCGGTCCAGTGGACGACGTGATGGGCGTCACACCAGCGCACAGGGCGTCGACAACCCGGGAAGCGGCAGTGCCGGTCACGAGCGATCACTGCCCTACGCATCGGTTCGGGGACGGTGCGAGTCGAGCGTCCGATGTCGAGCGGCTGGGAATCGCCTGACATGACGATCCGAGAGATCGCAGCATCACAGGTCAGCCGGTGGATGCTCGAGAACCCGAGCACCTGGTCGTCGATCTCACCGATACCGGGCTCGCCGCTGAGCATCCGGTCGGCTGAGACGTGCACCATCACGGTCGGCTTGGAGGGGCGGTTGCCGTCCGACACCACGATGTCGAAGAGGGAGTCGAGGCGTCGCTGGGCCGGGGTACGGCTGTCGCCGTCCGCCGGAGGGAGCATGGCGGATTCGATCCGATCCAAGAACTCCTTGCCCATCTCGCCCGGCATCCGGCCCGAGAAGTCGAACATGCCGTCCAGCGTGAACGATCCGTGCAATGCCCGGTCCTCGTATCGCCGGCGGTCGTCGCCGGGACCGCACACGGCTTGTCGCCAATAGTCGACCACCTTGCGGGCGTCCCGAACCCATCCGGTGGTCTCGACCGCATCACACAACCCGGTCTCGTGGTCGGCGAACTCGTCGGGATGCGCCTCACGGGCGGCGATCAACGGGCGGACCTCGTCAAGTGATAGCCGCCCGGACCTGAGACGTTCGACAGTCTCAGGCATGTGTCGGAGCGCCCGCCCGTCGGCAACCAACCGTTTCGCCCGGCCCGCCCGCATCCGGCCACGATGAGCCAGAAACGATGTCATCGACGTGTAACCATCGACCCGATGAACGCCCTGACGATCCGCTTCGGCGACCAACTCGGCCAGTTTGACCTGCAACCGATCGACGACCTCGCTCACCTTGGTCACCGTCCCGGCGAGGCCCTCATCAGACGAGGCATAATCGAGATCTACCGCGATCTCGAACGCAGACGCCACCAGATCGAGCGGCGATGAGTGAACCGTGGCAGTTGTCTCACCAGAGGTCTCATTCGAGAACATGGCACAGTATCCCTCCCACCTATGACAGAAACTGGCCGCAGCCCAGACAGAGACGTAGCGCCGATTCGCGCGGTGCCTTCCGGGTCAGCTTCCTCGCTTGAAGAGCTTCTTGATCCAGGCGATCAGACCCTGGATGAAGATGGCGAAACCGCTGACCTCGCCGGCCTTGATCTCGGCAGCTTCCTCGACCGTCTCGGCCGAGAGCTTCCCCTCGACGC
>JAHEIN010000204.1 GCA_024639335.1 bacterium
CCAGCGCATAGGCGGCGACGATCGGACCGGCGTCGAGGTTGGAGGCGAGCAAGAGCGTGATCGCCAAGATCGACATCGAGAGCGGGATGAGCGTTCGGCCGGTCAGTCGGTCGCTCAGCCAGCCGAACGCCACACCGGAAATCGCCGTCCCGACGAACTGCGGAAGGAACATCGCCGCCGCCTGACCAGGCGTGAGGCCGGCGTCGCCGAGGAGTGAGATCTGATGGAAGTTGAGTGCCGTCGCAAGCATTCCAACGGTCGAGGTCGCCGCAACCAGGATCCAGAAACGAGGTGTCCGCAGCGCCTCACCCCGGGTCGCAGATCGTGTCTGCACCGAAGCCTCGGACACCGAGACTTCGACTCCATCGGGCTCCAGTCCACGATCGGACGGCCTGTCGATCATGCCGAACCACCCGATCGGCACGACGGTCACGACGATGACCCCCGCGAGGACGAGCCATGCGGCCCTCCAGCCGACGGCTTCGATCACTGCGTTCGAGCCGATGGGCACCAGGCTCATGAGCATCCCGGTCCCCGTCGCCAACACTCCGAGCACGAACCCGCGACGCGATCGAAACCACAAAGTCACGGCGACCGTGGAGACCAGCGTGAGTGAGCCTTGGCCGAAGAGCCGGATGAGCACGAAGCCGGCGGCGAGAGCTACGAATCCGTTGACGCCCGACATCAGGGCCAGCGCCACGGCAAAGCCCAACCCGATGGCGGACATGCCCTTCCTGACCCCGCGGACGTCGATCTGACGGCCGACCACCGGCAAGGCGAATGCGGCCGTGAGCGTCCCGATCAGATAGGCGGTGGACACAGTGGATCGGCTCAAGCCCAGATCGGCGATGAAGTGGTCGACGAAGACGGACACGCCGATCGTCTGACCGGGCCCGGTCAATGCCGCAGTGACGATGGCGAGTCCGAGGATGCGCCAGCCTGGAAAAAGGCGCAGTGAACCGGGAGCTGAAATGGCCATCGCGGGAGTCTAAGGAAAGGCTCGGCGCCCCTCGATCGGCGCAGAGCCGTTGAGAGCTCATGCGCCGGATCGTTGGAATAGGCTCGCACCAGAAGACGACGAGAGGATGCCTGATGAATCGATCAGCCGATGTGGTCGTGATCGGGGCGGGGATCCTGGGCTGTGCGATTGCGTTCGAGCTGTCCAAGCGGGACCACGACGTGATCGTGGTCGACAAGCTCCCCACCGCCGGATACGGGTCCACCTCGAATTCGTGTGCGATCGTCCGATTCCACTATTCGACGTACGACGGTGTCGCCCTATCGCACGAGAGCGCCCAAGCGTGGTTCGACTGGCCGGGTTATTGCGGCGTCGAAGACGAACGTGGGTTCGCCGAGTACCTCCGTTGTGGCTCTCTCGTACTCAAGTCGGCGATACGGGACTACTCGAAATATCGCACGCAGTTCGAGCGGGTTGGCGTGCGCTACGAGGAGCTGGGCCTCGACGAGTTGGAAGAGCGGTTTCCGTACCTCGACCTCGGCGACCACGGGCCGCCACGCGCTCCAGACGACCCCGATTTCGATGAGCCGGCCGAGCGAGACCTCGTGGGTGCGATCTTCACACCTGATGCCGGGTACGTGTCCGATCCCCAGCTGGCAACGCACAACCTCATGAGGGCGGCCGAGCATCGCGGTTGCGAGTTCATCTTCGATGCCGAGATCACGGCGATCCCCACCTCGACCGGTCGGGTGGCCGGCGTCGAGCTCGCAGGTGGGCACAGGATCCACGCGCCGGTGGTGGTCAATGTCGCCGGGCCGCACTCGTTCGTGATCAACCGGATGGCCGGCGTGATCGACGACATGACCATCACGACCCGGGCTCTCCGACACGAGGTGCATCATCTCCCCTCCCCTCCGGGTCTCGATTTCAACTCGGTCGGTACCACCGTCTCGGATTCGGGCAACGGCGTCTACGTCCGCCCCGAGATCGGCAATCACATCCTCGTCGGAGGGGAGGACCCGGAGTGTGACCCGAAGACCTGGGTCGACGACCCGGACGTGTTCGATCGCGAGTTGAGCCGCTCCGTCTTCGAAGCACAGGTCTTCCGATTGGCGAAGCGGATTCCCGACCTGGGCATCCCCGATCGACCCAAGGGTGTCGTGGATCTCTATGACGTCACCGACGACTGGATCCCCATCTACGACCGGTCGACCCTGCCCGGCTTCTACATGGCAGTGGGTACCAGTGGCAACCAGTTCAAGAACGCCTCAGGAGTTGGGCATCTCATGGCAGAGCTGATTCTCGCAGTCGAGTCCGGACACGATCACGACAGCGACCCGGTCGAGGTGCGGATGCCCTACACCGGGCTCGAACTCGACCTCGGGTTCTATTCGCGAAACCGTGAGATGAACCCCGACTCCACATACACCGTCCTCGGTTGAACGGCGAACTCACCCCACTCAGTTCGCGGCCACTCCACCCTCGGCGATCCTGCGTCCGATGAAGTCGGAGAGCTCGGCCGCACGATCGTCGGGGAGTGGCGGTGGTTCGAACTCGTCGATCACGCGTTTCCAAATCGAGTTTGCGCGAAACGAGGCGTCACGTGCCCCGCTCATCTCCCATGCTTCGAAGTTCTGCCAGTCCGAAACGATGGGCGGATAGAACGCGTTCTCGTACCGATCGAGGGTGTGCTGGGTGCCGAAGAAGTGACCACCGGGGCCCACGTCGGCAATGGCGTCGACTCCGAGGTCTTCGTCGCTGAACGGGAGTGGTTGTAGGAACTCAGACATCATCTGGAGCATCTCGATGTCGATGATGAACTTCTCGAAGCTCGCCACGAGACCGCCCTCCATCCAGCCGGCGCCATGCATCACGAAATTGGCACCGCCCATGACCGCCCCCCACAGTGACATCTGCGACTCGTACGCAGCCTGGGCATCGACCGCATTCGCCGCCGTGGCGTTCGACGACCGGTAGGGGACGCCGTATCTCCGCGCCATCTGGCCTCCTGCCATGGCCGCTCGGGTGTACTCCGGGGTGCCGAACGCAGGCGAGCCCGAGCGCATGTCGACATTGGATGTGAAGCCCCCGTAGACCACCTGCGCCCCGGTGCGGATCAATTGCGAGAACGCCAGTCCGGCCAGCGCCTCCGCGTTCTGCTGGACCAGCGCACCGGCGATCGTGGCCGGCGCCATCGCGCCGGACAGGGTGAACGGGGTGAGAACGACGACTTGACCGTGGCGGATCATCTCGATCATGCCTTCGATCATCGGTCCATCCAGTCGCAGCGGTGACGAGGTGTTGATGATCGTGTGCATACTCGGCTCGTCGACGAGTTGATCCATCGGGATGCCGCGGGCGATCCGCACGATCTCGAGCGCATCGAGGATTCGCTCGCGACCGAGGCTGTAGGCATGGAAGACCTTGTCGCTTTGACGGACGATCTCGGCGAGTGCATGGAGGTGGCGGATCCCAGGGTCGATGTCGATCGGCTCCACCGGGTAGCCGGAGTGCATCGACACCACGTTGAAGTGCTGTGTCAGCTTCACGAGGTTGCTGAAATCCGCGAAGTTGCCCGGTCGCCGACCAGCGTCGAGGTCGGAAGCGTTGGGAGCCGATCCAACCGCCAGGAAGTTCACGTGCTTCCCGCCGATCACCACGTTGTGATCGGGGTTCCGCGCCCGAACTTCGATCGTCCCCGGGATCGTTCTGATCAGTTCCTCGACCATCGCCGGATCAAACCGCACCCGTGGCCCTGCTTCCTCGACCTGCGCTCCAGCGGCCTCGAGGATGGCGATCGCATCAGGATGGAGGAAGTCCATGCCGGTGTCCCGGAGGACTGCGAGAGATGCGAGGTGGACGGCCTCGACCTGCTCGTCGCTCAGTACTGAGATCGGCTCGTACGGGTTCTCGAGCCAACGCCAAGGGAGTTGGGAAACCGCTGCCTGCGACCGCCGCAGGCGCCGGGTCGAACGAGCTGACCTGTCTCTCGGCACCGACTCCTACCCGCTCTGGCGTTTGCGCATGATACGGGTCGAACCGAGGGTCTCGTCAGGGCGTCGGCCGTTCTCCAAAGATCGGTCCCACCTCACGGGTCCGTTTCAGCTCGAAGAAGCCTTCGGTGGTGGTGGCGAGGGTCGCCAGACCGTCCCACAAGCGAAGCGCGGCCTCGCCCGTGGGAGCAGGCGAGATGACCGGCCCGAAGAACGCCGTTCGACCTTCATAGACGATCGTTGGGACACCGACATCGTCACCTGCCAGCTCGAGGGCCGAATCCATCGATGCGCGGATCACTTCGTCCCAGCCCTCATCGTCGGCCGCGTGCAGAAGCGATGAATCCATTCCAAGCGTTGCCAGAACGTCCGCGTGGTCGGGCAGATCGACGCCATCGTTGTGCTTGCGCGCTCCCATCTCCGAATACAGGCGGGCCACGGCCCCCTGACCCAGGTCTCTGCGCGCCGCCTCGATGATGCGAAGCCCGCGAAGGCCCCACTCCCGTACCGGGCCGTAGTCCTTGGTGTCTTCGGGATCGTT
>JAHEIN010000205.1 GCA_024639335.1 bacterium
ATCAGTGAGGCGGAGGAACTGACGGCGAGGACCGTGGCTACCGGAATCATCGCATTGACGGTCGGCTTCGGGATCTGGTGGAACTACTTCGACAGCCTGGGACGACGGATCCCCGAGGACAACGTCGAGAGACTCGCGGCGTGGTTCTTCGTGCATCTCCCGCTGACAATGGGAATCGCCGCTGGAGGTGCCGCAATGGTGAGCCTGGTGGAACACGCTTCCGATGCCCGAACACCGGTTGCGACTGCATGGTTGCTCACCGGCTCGGTGACCGTGGTGCTGGCCGCCATCGCAATCGCCGCTCGAGCCATCCCCGATACCGACTTCCCGTCTGGGTGGCTCCGCCAACTGGCGCCCACCTTTGCGCTGGCAGCGCTCGCCATCGTCGTGATCGGTGCCACCCGGCCCACACCGATAGTGCTGGTGACGACGGTCTCGCTGTTGCTCGGCCTCACCTGGTTCAGGATGTTCGCCTTGTATTTGGTACTCGGCGGGGTCCCTTCGGCACATCGCGAATCGGAGTGACCATGTGTCGTAGGTCTGAACCAGGCTCTGTCGACCATTCCCAGACTCGCTGATCAGAGAGAGCCGACGAGCCCGCCATCGATGATCAGGCTTTGGCCGGTGATGTACGACGATCTGTCAGATGCGAGAAACCCAATGGTGTCAGAGACTTCGTCGACGGTGGCATAGCGGCCCATCGGAATGCGTTCGACACGCGCGTCGGTGGTCGCGAGGCTGTCGACGAAGCCCGGGAGCACGTTGTTCATGCGCACGCCGTCGGGGGCGTACCGAGTCGCAAAGAGTTTCGTGAACGAACTCAGTCCAGCGCGAAACACCGAAGATGTCGGAAAATCCGGATCCGGATCCACCGCGGCGAACGTCGAGACGTTCACGATTGAACCGCGCCCGCGATCCACCATGAGCGGAGTCACCACGCGAGCTGCCCGTATCACATTGAGCAGGTAGTGGTCCATACCGACCCGCCAGTCGTCGTCACTGATCGCGAGAAGGTCTCCCTTTGGGCCGTGGCCGGTGCAGTTGACCAGGGCATCCACCCGACCCCAGCGATCGAGAGCGAGATCGAAGAACCGCCCAATGTCGTCGCTGTCGAGGTTGCTTCCGGTGAAACCAAGGCCGCCCAGCTGCTCCCCGAGCGCCTCGCCCCTACCTGATGACGACATGACGCCGACGGCGAACCCGTCGGCAGCAAGCCGCCGAGCGGCGCCGGCACCGATGCCCGAGCCGCCGCCGACGATCAGCGCGACTTGTTGGTCGCTCAGAGTCAACGCTGGTCGACAGGCACGTAGTCGCGTTCAGCAGGCCCGCCGTAGACCTGGCGGGGTCGGAAGATACGGCTGGCCGGATCGAGACTCATCTCGCGGAACTGGGCGAGCCAGCCCGGAAGGCGGCCGAGTGCAAACAGCACCGTGAACAGGTCCGCCGGGAAGCCCATTGCCCTGTAGATGATTCCTGAATAGAAATCGACGTTGGGGTACAGCTTTCGTGAGACGAAGTAGTCGTCTTCCAACGCGACCTCTTCGAGCTGCTTGGCCACCTCGAGCAGCGGATCGCTCATACCGAGCTGCTCCAAGACGTCATCCGCAACGGATTTGATGATCCGGGCGCGCGGATCGAAGTTCTTGTAGACCCGGTGTCCGAAGCCCATCAGGCGGAAGGGATCGTCCTTGTCTTTGGCCTTGGTGACGAACTTCGAGACGTCGCCGCCGTCAGCCACGATCTGCTCGAGCATCTCGAGCACCGCTTGGTTGGCGCCGCCATGGAGCGGGCCGGACAGTGCATGAACACCCGCAGCGACCGACGAGAAGACGTTCGCTTGACCCGAACCGACGAGTCGGACCGCCGAGGAAGAACAGTTCTGCCCGTGGTCGGCGTGGAGGATCAACAGCACGTTCAGCGCCCGGGCGATGACCGGGTTCGGTTCGTAGTCCTCTGCCGGCACCGAGAACATCATGTTCAAGAAGTTCGAGCAGTAGTCGAGGTCGTTGCGGGGATAGACATACGGTTGATGCGACCGGTACTTGTATGACCAGGCGACCATCGTGGGCAGCTTGGCGATCAGCCGCCGTGTCGAGAGGTCGAGCGCTTCGACGTCTTTGGGGGCGAGCGCATCCGGATAGTAGGTCGCCATCGCCGAGGTGGCAGATGCCAGGATCTGCATCGGATGCGCCTCGTGTGGGAATGCCTCGAAGAGGTACTTCATGTCCTCTCGGAGCATGCTGTGTCGGGTGATCTCGTCGGTGAACGTCTCGAGTTGGGCCTTGTCCGGCAGTTCCCCGTAGTTCAGGAGGTAGGCGACCTCGAGGAAGTCACCGTGCTCGGCCAGCTGCTCGATTGGGTAGCCCCGGTAGCGGAGGATGCCTGCTTCGCCGTCGATGAAAGTGACCGTGCTTGCGCTCTCGGCCGTGTTGCCGAAGCCGCGATCGACGGTGACCATGCCGAGAGTCGATCTGACCGAGGAGATGTCGAAACCGTTGTCACCGCTCGTTGCCTCGACCACCTGAGAGACGACCTCTGCGTCTCCCGAACGAATAACGACTTCAGACATACCGTTGTCTTCTTCCTCTCGACAGATGGTGACACATCCTATCGAAAGGACGAAGCCCCAGCGCCGGGCCGGAGCGCCGTTCGAACCAGGACGTTCGGGCCGTGTTAGCTTTGTCGCTCATGATCGATCAGCGGCTGCGACCGCACCTCCACGGCATTCTGGAGCCCATCGGCCGAATCCTGGTCAAGTTGGGCTTCACACCGACGTTGATGACCGTCCTCGGTCTCATGGTCGCCATCGTCGGATCGGTCGTGATCGGCTTCGGACAGCTCTTCTGGGGCGGGCTCATCGCCCTGGGCGGATCAGCAATCGACGGACTCGACGGCTCCGTTGCCCGTGCCTCCAACCAGGTGACGACCCGGGGGGCATACCTCGATAGCATCTTCGATCGGGTTGGTGAGATCTCGATTCTCACCGGACTCGCGGTCTCCCAACGCACGGACGCCCGCATCTTGTTGCTCTGCCTGCTCTGTCTGGGCGGAGCGCTTCTCATCCCATACATCCGGGCGAAGGCGGAGACCCTCGGCATCGACGGCAAGGGAGGCATTCTCGGACGTGCCGAGCGCGTGATCCTCGTCACATTTGGAGCAATGACGGGATTCGTCGAGCCGATGCTGTGGATCTTCCTCGTGGTCGCTTGGTTCACGGCCGGTCAGCGGTTCATGAGCACCTACCAGTCGATCCCTCTCGGTTCGGGTGACTGAGCTTCGACACCGAATCTCGTTCGTCGCTCTCGCCGCCGGTGCCGGCCTGGTGGCCTCGCTTCCTCTTCGAGCGGCCGTGGCGATCGGCGAATTCGCCGGTCTGGTGGTCGGTCGGGTTGCAGGTGGCAAACGGGCAATGGCGCGGCGCCATGCCGTCCGCACCGGAGTGCCTGCCAGCGAGATCTCTCGCCATCTCGACCGGACGTTCAAGGCCTACGGCCGGTACTGGGCGGAAGCCCTGTGGATGCGCCCGAAGCATCGCGCTGAGATCGATGCTGGGATCTCCCACGAGGGCCGGGAGCACGTCGAGAAGCCCCGGGACGCCGGAACGGGCATGATCTACGTCCTCCCGCACCTCGGCAATTGGGAATTCGCCGGGGCGCTTGCCGAGTGGCTCGGGGTCCGGGTTGTCGCAGTTGCAGAGAATCTCTCCAACCGACGGATCCGAGATTGGTTCATCGCCCTTCGCAACGGGCTGGGGATCGATGTGGTGCTCGCCACCGGATCGAGGCAGGTCATGAGGGATCTCGAGGCGGCGATCGCCGAGAACGCAGCGGTGGCACTCCTCTCGGACCGTGACATGAAGGGTCGCGGAGTCACGGCTGACTTCTTCGGCGAAGGCACCACGCTTCCGGCAGGCGCTGCCACGCTGGCGATGAGGACCGGAGCGCCGATCCTCCCTGTCGCCAGCTACTTCCGTCCCGACGGTGGCCACCACGTGGTCATCAGGCCACCGATTCCCGTTGAGATGAATCCCGAGGATCGTGCTGCCGAGGTGTCACGAGTCACCGGCGAGATAGCCAAAGAGTTGGAAGTGCTCATCAGGCGGGCTCCCGAGCAGTGGCACCTCCTGCAACCGAACTGGCCGTCGGACCGGGACGGCGAGCAATGAGGATCGCTGTGGTCTGTCCCTACGACTTCGGGGCGTTCGGCGGGGTCCAATCCGTCGTCTCCGACCTCGTAGGGCGGCTGCGATCAGCAGGCGACGAGGCGCTCGCGGTCGGTCCGGGAGTGAGTTCGGAGTTGGGCGTGGATGTGGGGCGAGCGTTCACCGTGCCTGGCAATGGTTCGATGGCTCCGATTGCACTCGGCCTCGGCGTCCGTCGGAGGGTGCGCCAAGCGGTGGCAGACTGTGATGTCGTCCACGTGCACGAGCCGTTGATGCCCATGACGTCGACCGTTGCTCTCGGCGC
>JAHEIN010000057.1:0-8865 GCA_024639335.1 bacterium
ATCTATCTCAACGAGTGCCGCCTCATGGGTGTCGACGTGCTGGTACCCGACGTCAACGAGTCCTTCGTGGACTTCACCGTGGTCGACGGCAAGGTCCGGTTCGGCCTTTCGGCGGTGCGCAACGTCGGTGAGGGGGTCGTCGAGAAGATCGTGGAATCTCGGGACGATTCGTTCACCGACTTCATCGACTTCGTCGAACGCGTCGATCTCGACGTCCTCAATCGGCGAACACTGGAGTCGATGATCAAAGCAGGAGCGTTCGATGGGCTCGGGCTTTCACGCAAGGGCCTCTTGGAGCGATTCGAGGAGATCACCGACGCCATCGCCTCGCGCCGCCGGAACGAGGAAGCGGGCCAGTTCTCGCTGTTCGGCAGTGTCGAGCCGGCCAGTGAGAACGGCAACTGGGACATCAGCGATGTCGAGTGGTCGAAAGAGGTCAAGCTCGCCTTCGAAAAGGAGATGCTGGGCCTGTACGTCTCCGACCATCCCCTTCTGGCGGTGGCGTCCTCGTTGAAGTCGTCCGGGGCGGCGTCGATTCCATCGCTCCTCGAGATGTCGGACGGGGCATCGGTGACGATCGGCGGGCTGATCACGTCGGTGACCCGCAAGTACACCAAGAAGGGCGATCTGATGATGTTCTGCCAGGTCGAGGACCTCGAGGGCTCCATCGAGGCCGCATGCTTCACGAGGACGGTCGCCGAGTTCGGTCAGCTCGTCAACGAGGACGCCATCGTGCTGTTGAAGGGGCGGTTGGACCATCGCGGGGACGACGTCAAGCTGATCGTCAAGGAGGTCATACAGCCGAAGAACGTCGACAACGACACGGTCAGACTCAAGATCCCTGCGCACCTCATGTCCGCAGACCTCGTCGGTCGTCTCAAGGCGGTGCTCGGCAATCATCCCGGGTCCGCCGCCGTCTATCTGGAGCTCCAAAACGGCGAGAGGCACAAGACACTCAAGCTCTCCGACGACTTCAGAGTCGAACCCCGCTCCGCCCTCTACGCCGAACTCGGAGAGCTCCTCGGCCGCAAGGCAGTCACGCTGTAGGGCTGGTGGCCCGTGCCGCATCGCAGCCGGCCGGCTGTGGGCCTAGCTTCGCATCGGCGTTCAGGGCCTTTGGCGCTACCGGCCGCTGACCCACCAAGGTCTCGAGTCGTAGGGGAGTCAGACTCGAACGACAAGCGTGCGTAGCATCCACGGCGTGAAGGCGCCGGCCTCAACCCATAGCGTGCGAAGCACACGGGACGAGCCCGACCCACGCCAGCAGATGGTGGCGTAGGCTCGCCGCCATGCAGCCAATTGCCATCGCCCAATGGAACGACGTGCCAGACCGTGAGCCGGTCGGGGCGCTCGTCGACAACGTGGATCTCGTGATCGTCCGTTGGGACGACAACCACTCTGTTCTCTATGGCCGCTGCCTCCATCGGGGCGCCCTCCTCGAGGACGGTCACATCAGCGGAAACAACATCATCTGCGGTTTGCACGGTTGGGATTACGTCTACATGACCGGGGTGTCTGCGTACAACAACGACGAGCGCCTCCAGCGGTTCTCGTCGTGGATCGAGGGCGGGCAGGTCATGGTCGACGCCGACGAGATCATGGCTTGGGAGAAGGTGCATCCTCAGCCGTACGACCGTTCTGCCTATCAGGGTGCCTATCAGGACCACCACGGCGCGCCGGAGGAGCCGCACGTCGGCTTGATCCGGCGTCTTGGCAACGAGGGCCTCGACTACCTGGGCCATCACGGACCGGTCGCATCCATGGGCGTCCCCCGAGCAGAGCTCCCTGCGTGGGACGACATCCAGTTCGTCACCGCCCAGCTCTCGCATCGTCCCCTCCTCGACGATGATCCGGTTTCGACGGGCGTCACGATCGGATCGAATGCGCGCAGGCCACTTCACCTGGAGATACCGCTCTTCGTGTCGGACATGAGCTTTGGCGCGCTCTCGCTCGAGGCAAAGGTCGCGCTGGCAAAGGGTGCTGAACTCGCCGGAACCGGAATCTGCTCTGGAGAAGGTGGGATGCTGCCGGAGGAGCAGGCCGAGAACAGCCGATACTTCTACGAGATGGCCTCAGGGCGGTTCGGGTTCGCCTGGGACAAGCTCGATGGCGTGCAGGCCTTCCACTTCAAGTTCGGTCAAGGTGCCAAGACGGGTACCGGGGGGCATCTGCCCGGCAACAAGGTCACACCCAAGATCGCCGCTGTGCGTGACTTGGAACCAGGCGAGGACGCGATCTCGCCGTCGACCTTTCCCGATCTCCGGTCAGTCGACGATTTTGCAGAATTCGCCTCGCAGGTCAGAGAGAGGACGGGGGGCATCCCCATCGGCGCAAAGCTGTCGGCTCAGCACATCGAGGAGGACATCGATGCGGCTCTCGCCTTCGGCGCCGACTACATCATCCTCGACGGACGAGGGGGAGGCACCGGCGCCGCTCCCACGCTCTTTCGGGACCACATCTCGGTTCCCACCATCCCTGCCCTGGCTCGCGCTCGGCGCCACCTCGACGCCTCGAGCAGTGACGTGACTCTCGTCATCACGGGCGGCCTGCGGACCCACACCGACTTCGCCAAGGCTCTGGCGCTGGGGGCGGATGCTGTCGCCATTTCGAATTCCGCCATGCAGGCGATCGGGTGTCTCGGGATGCGCGCATGCAACACCAACAACTGTCCGGTTGGGATCGCCACTCAGCAGGATCATCTGCGGGCGCGGCTCCCCGTTGATTCGGCTGCCGAGCGGCTTCACCGATTCTTCCAGGCGACGACCGAGTTGATGTGCGTCCTGGCTCGTGCGATGGGCCACTCCAGCCTCGATCACTTCCGCCTCGAAGACCTGACCACGTTCGACCGGGAGATGGCCCACCTCACCGGCATCGCCTACGGAGGCGTGAGCCTCAACTGAGCATTTGTTCCGGTCGGGCCAAGCTATTGGCCACGCTTCGCATCGGCGCTCAGGCCTTCGGCCGCTGCCGAGAGGTGCGGTGTCGAGCGGAGCGAGACTCGAACGACAGGCGCGCGAAGCACCCTTGGCGCTGAGGCCGCCGGGCCGAATGCCCGCAGCGTCAGGCCGAACCAGCTTCGCAGCTAGCTCCAGAGGTTCTCGAGGGAGTAGCCGCCGGCGGTGGTGAGGAGGGACTCGAGCGAGTCGAGGTCGGTGGGCGCGGTCGGCTGCCAGTCCATGGTCGTCACCTCGGTCGAGTACCGCTCCGAGAATTGGCGGCGCAGACGCTGCTGACGGGCCGACTCGGTCGACCAACGCAAGAGGTTCTCCGTCAACTCGCCATCATCGTCTTGGGCTGTTGCATCCACCCAGGAGACCGGGAGCGAGCGATTGAAGATCACCGACGTTGGATGCTGGGCGTTTGGGGGAAGATCCCGGAAGAACCGGATCGCCTCGCGCATCGGCGTTGGATCGGCGGTCGTGACCACCAGGGTCTGTGCGGTCGAAAGCGTCCTGTCGATCTCGGCCGATGAGGCAGCGATGCCGTCATAGGTGGTTCTCAGATCCATGAGGAACTGCGCCACCCGCTCGAACAGCCCGGCGCCCAGTACTGCGTCTGCGATCCGGATGGCGGGGCGAGCGGCTCGATCGAAGAAGAAGCGTCGGCCGGGCAGCTTTCCACCGGTGAGCCAACGCAGCAGCCGCCCGCCGATGAGATCGGTCATGTTCGCCGGGGCCGTGAAGAACTCGATCCCTCCTGCCGACGGTGGCGTGTCGACGACGACGAGATCCCAGCGGCCCTGTTTCACGAAGCGAGTGGCTTCCTCGGCTGCTGCGTACGACTGGCTGGCCGGGAACTGCCCGGTTGCTGCCTCGAACAGATCATTGGTCACGAGGCGTTCGGCGACCGCAGGATCGGCATGACGTCGGGCGATCGCCTCCCATGACGACGACGCATCCAGCATCGCGGCCCACAGAAGCGGTTCCTCTCGGACCTTCGACGGGTCGGCACCCAGTTCGGCGATGCCCAGCGCATTGGCGAGGCGACGAGCAGGGTCGACGGTGAGAACGAGCGTCTCGAGCCCTCGCCGCGCAGCTGCCACTCCGATGGCGGCAGACACCGTGGTCTTTCCGACTCCACCGCCTCCGGTCACGAGGATCGCCGCCGTCATGAGACGAGTGCCGCCATCGCGTCGGCGAGCCGGTCCGCCACGGCAGAGGCCGATTCGGCTCCGAAGAGAAACGGGAGATCGAGATGGGTCGGCAATCGCTCGAGCCAGATCGCCTGTTCGGTGGTCAGGCTGCGATGGAGGCTGGCGGCGTCGGCTGCAACGCCACTGCCGACCGCATCGGTCTCGAGCAGCGGGAGCACCCGGTTGGCGAAGATCGATCGACTGCCGACCACGGGGTGGGTGTCGAGCCATTCGAGAGTCTCGATCGTCTCGGAGGTCGGGAGCTCCTCGGGTACCGAGACGAGCACCAACTCGGTGAGCGCCGTGTCCATCTGGATCTCGCGCATCCATTTCGATTGGTCGGCAACGCGTCCGCTCGAAACGATGTTTGCCATGGTCGTCGCGGCACCCAGAAACGAGCCGATCTGTCCGGTGGGCGGACCGTCGGCGACGACCAGATCCCAATGACCGGTCTTCACCTCCCACAGCACCTTGCCCATCGTCACGATCTCGCGGATGGCGGGAGCCGTGGACGCAAGGACGTCGAATGCCCGGATCGCCGGCGTGAACGTTGCGTACGAAGGCAGCCCGACCTGGATCTGGATGTACTCGACGAGCGCCTTCGAGCGCTCGATCGACAGGGCGTGCAGGTTGGGTTCGGTCGGCTGCGGCTTGAAGTCGAGTGCCGTCAAGCCGAGATGAGCGCCGAGTCCCATACCGTTGCCCACCATGGACAATGCCAGGGTGTTGCGACCGGCGCGGGCGGCGGATTTGGCGATGGCGGCCGCCACTGCCGATTTCCCGACCCCTCCCTTGCCCGAGACCACGATGAACCGCTTCTCCAACATCGTCCTGAGGCTAGAGCCGGCCGGTTGAGAGGCCGCATCACCAGATCCGATGGGGGTTGGCTCAGCGGATAGGCTTTGAGCTGACGCGACGAAACGGACGAAGCCATGGCCGAACTGGATGTCGATGCGATGATCGAGCGGTTTCGCGCTCGAGCGGAGGCCGTCAAGGATCGACCACTCCCGCCCGTTGCAGGGTCGGAGCGGAAGAAGTTCATCGAACAGGCTGAAACCGACTACCTCGACTTCGCCCTCGTGGGCAACGCGACCTGGGTCGCAGATGACGAGTACCTCGTGCTCAGGATCCCCCTCAGTCCCGAAGACTGAGAGTCGGATGTCAGGAGCGGAACGCCTGGCTGTGGCCCTCGCTTCGCATCGGCGCTCTGGGCCCTTCGGGCGCATTGGGCGCAACCAGATAGAGATCCGCGATGTTCACACCGCCCGCAACGGAAACTCGGTGCAGTCGACGATCAGCCTCAGGCGCGCTACGGCGTGCGAAGCACGCACAGCGCTGATGCCGCCAGGCCGAATGCCCACCGCGTCGATATGAGGCCCTCGGGGCCGAACGAGACCCTCAGCTTCAGCACCCCAGCGGCGCGCGTACTCGGCGTTCGCTAGCTGCTCCGGCGCGCTGCGGAGCGGCGTTCGGCGTCGAGGCGCTCGAGGTCGATGTCCGAATAGTCCACGAACGACATGGCGTCGGCGATCGCCGTGTGACCCGCGACGTCACGGATCTGACGGTGCATCTCGTGTGCGACCCGACGGTAGGTCGGGTGGCCCTGTGGTTGACTGCGAAGCTCGATCAGATGGAACGCCTCCCGCGCGTTCATCTCCATCATGAAGCGGATGTTCGCAGCGAACGGCACGACGTACTGGGCGACATCTGCGCCGAGCTCGTCGTTGACCCTTTCATAGAAGGCGGCCGAAGTCCGCATCATGTCCGCCCATTCGCTCTCGAACCCGGCTTCTGCGATGTCGTCTGGAGTGTGAAAACCCAAGCGTGTCGAGAGTCGTTGCCACTCCATCGTGAGCATCCGGTGCCGCTGGAGATCGCGGAAAGCTGCGAAGTCGCACACGATGTCGAAGCGATACCCGACGCGTTCCATTGCACGCGACGGCTTGTGCCGACGGTTGGTGCGCTCGCCGATCAGCGCCGCGATGAGCTCGCTGCGCTGATCGTCGCTCATCGCCCGTACCTGACGCTGGATCTCCGCATCTGCCAGGTCGGTGGCGGCGTAGAGCGCAGCCGCCGCCAGGTCGACCTCCCCATCGGAATCCCAGTCGGTGAGCGTGACCGACCAATCGACCGGCTCCGGTGACCCTTCGAGTTGAGCGGCGAGCATCTCCATGGCCGTTCGGTTGTTCTCCATGTACTCGGCCGTGACGACGCCCCGGTCCGGACGGTCGACTCGAGTGAGGAAGGACGGGATCACTTTGCGGAGTTCTCCCAGCATCATGCCGCCGTACTCCCTGGCTTCACCGAGGGGGCTGGCCATCATGCGGAGGAGCGCCATCTCGTAGGCCTGCCCGGTCGCATAGATACCGACGTTCGACATCGTCGAAGCCGGAAGTAGGCCCCGGGCCGCGTCGCACGCCTTGGCTCTGATCGTGGCCTTCCAGACCGAAGGGGGATCGGCGGGATCGTGGGGAAAGCGCCGTTCGTAGATCTCCCGCATGCCTGCCACGACCCGGCCATAGGTCTCGAAGAGCGAGTCCATGTGGGCCAGGTAGTCGGCGTGGAGGTCAGAGCTGGCGATCTCCGGTGGCGTTTGATACCGGTATCGATCGCCGATCGGGGCGTCGTAGTAGATGTAGCGGGTCGACTGCTCGAGGTAGGCGGCGAGCCTTCCCCATTCCAACACCTTCGTCAGCAGGTTCGAGGCCTGTTCACAGGCGAGATGCGTCCCGCCCAGCTGCGCCACCGAGTCGTCTCCGTACTCGAAGAACACCCGCTGGTAGAGCCCCTCGGCCTTGCGCATGTTGACGAGCGGGTCGTCGGCGCCGAGCCGATCGGCGATCCCGGCGATCCCGGTGTCGGCGTCTTGGACGAACTCGTCGAGGAACAGCCTGCGAATCGACTTCGAGGTACGGCTGTAGCGGGCGAAGAGAGCCCCCTTGACGACCTCGGGCAGGTTGATGAGTGCGAACACCGGCAGATCGGTGTTGGTGAAGAACCGATCGAGGATCTGGGTCTCCTCGGGGGAGAACGGCTCTCTGAAGTACTGCACGTGGCGATTCTAGGGTCCGCATCCACGACGGAGGTTCGGCAGAAAGAGCCCCTGGAGCGATACGATGTCAGCATCATGGACCCGAAGACCTTCATCCGATTCGCCCGGATCCTCCTGTACGGGACGGCGGTGTTGCTGGCGATGGTGCCGCTCTTGGTCCTTTTGGATCTGGCAGGCGGAGGTTCTGGGTTCGGGCTCTGCCCCACAGGTGTGGATTCCTGCCGCAACCCCTACACCGCTGCGCCAGAGCTCTCGGCGATTCTCACGGTGGCGCTGATCGTGGTGTTGGCGGGGGTGCGAGTCACGACGCGGGCGGAGACCCGGCTGGATGGGCGGAAACGGAAACGTTCGGTCTGACGGTCACTCGACGGTCGAAGACACGAGATAGAGGCCGCTCGCCTCGGCGGCCAGCCCGGCGCTCGTCTCGAGTCTCCCGGACAACTTGAGCCGGCGGCCCCGGCGCTCTTCCACCCGTCCGATCGCCGTGATGGTGTCGGTGACGAACAGTGGCTTGCAGAAGCGGAGGTTCAGCGTTCCCGTGACCGAAAGCACCCGCTCCTGGAGGATCCCTGCCCAGACCATCGCCTCGTCGAGCACAGTGGCCGCAAGGCCGCCGTGCAGGGTGTCGCCTGCCCCGACGTGCTCCGGACGCGGCCGGAACACCGCAGTGGCGGAGCCGTCCTGCCAGTCCCATTCGTCGAGATGGAGGCCTTCGTCGTTCTTGCGGCCACAGGCGAAGCAACGGTCGCCGAACGACACACGAACCTGCTCGATCCATGCGCGCAACTCGGGGGTCATGGGTCGTGAGCGTAGAGCGACGACATGTCGCTCGTGCCCGACTTTCACCGTTGCGGCCCGGGGCCGGGGTGGCGAGTCGAGGGCGCAGTGACCGCTAGCGTGCCGCTGCCATGTCCCACCGCTCCGCCTACGTCGCGCTCATCGTCGCCGCCGTCCTGTTCGGGACGACGTTCGTGGTGGTCAAGGACGCAGTTGCAGCCTTTCCGCCACTCGCTTTCGTGGGTTGGAGGTTTGTCATCGGAGCCGGTGTTCTACTCCTGCTCGCCTTTCCACGTTCCGCTCGGATCTGGCAGGACGGTGCGATTGCAGGGCTCTGGCTGCTGGCCGGATTCGCCTTCCAAACCGCTGGTTTGGTCACCACAGGGGCATCGAACTCCGCTCTCATCACTGGTCTCTACGTCGTTCTGACACCGGTCCTCGGGGCTTTGTGGAAGCGCCGGTTCCCCACGTCGTGGGTGGTGATCGCCTCGGTTCTCGCAGTGATCGGCATGGCCTTGTTGACCGTGACCGAAGACTTCACGGTGGGCGCCGGTGACCTCCTCACGTTGCTCTGCGCAGTCGGGTTCGCCGGCCACATCGTGTACTTGTCGATCTCAGCCCACCGTCACCCGGTCATTCCCTTCACGGCGGTTCAACTGGCGGTCACTGGAATCGGCGGACTGTTGCTGTCGGCGCTGTTCGAAGGGCTTCCTACTCCGACAGATCGAGAGTGGCCGGCGTTGATCGCGACCGGCGTCGGTGTCAGTGCGATCGCGTTCCTCCTCCAGGTCTGGGCCCAGACCCGGGTCGGGGCCGATCGGGCCGCCATCGTCCTCACGGCTGAGCCGGTGTTCGGCGTGTTGGCTGCCGCGATCTTGATCGGCGAGCGCCTCACGACCAGCGG
>JAHEIN010000057.1:8965-16581 GCA_024639335.1 bacterium
AGAGCCAAGAGTCAGGAGCCAACAGCCGCCGATCGGCAGGCGATAGCCTGCTCGCCATGCCACGAGAGCGAGCGGACGGATCGGTGCCGACAAGGGCGGAGAAGGGGAAGGCCCGGGCGGTGTGGAACCGTCTCGTCAAGCGTTATCCGGAGATCGGGACCGCCCTGGACTACGAGAGCCCGTGGCAGCTGCTGGTCGTGACCGTGCTCAGCGCCCAGACCACGGACGAGAACGTGAACAAGGTCGCACCTGCGCTGTTCGCGACCTACCCGTCGCCGGCGGCGCTGGCAGGAGCTCCATTGAGCCACGTCGAGGAACTGGTGTTCTCGACGGGTTTCTACCGCCAGAAGGCTTCGGCGATCGTCTCCCTCGCCCAGGATCTCACCGAGAAGTTCGATGGGGAGGTGCCCGACGATCTCAACGAGCTGGTGACCCTGAAGGGCGTTGGGCGCAAGACGGCGAGCGTGGTGCTGGCTGAGGCCTTCGAAAAGCCGGCCATTGCGGTCGACACCCACGTCAGGCGGACCACCAATCGCCTCGGTCTCGTTTCGAACTCCGACCCCGTCAAGATCGAGACGGACCTGAAGGCACTGTATCCAACGGAGTTGTGGGCAGGGATCTCGATGCGGTTCATCCAGTTCGGACGCGACATCTGCGATGCCCGCAAGCCGGCATGCCGGGACTGCGAGATGGTGAAGCTCTGCGACTACCAAGACAAGAACCTCTGAGGTGACCGAAACCGTCTCCAGGCGGCGGATTCTCGCCCTGGCGGTTCCCGCGCTCGGCTCACTCGCCGCCGACCCGGTCTTGTCACTCGTCGACACTGCATTCGTCGGTCGCCTCGGGGCAGCGCCGCTGGCAGCGCTCGGGGTCGATGCGGCCATATTCGGGTTCGCATTCGCTCTGTTCAACTTCCTCGCCTACGCCACCACTCCGTTGGTTGCGCAGGCGCGGGGGCGCGGCCACATCGAAGAATCCGGTCGGATCGTGCAGCGAGCACTGGTCCTGTCCGTGGGGATCGGGGTGGTGTCCACGGCGGTGATGGTGATCGGGGCGCGATTCCTGGTGGGCGTGATGGGTGCAGGGCCCGACTTCGCAGACGAGGCCGTTGCCTACCTCAGCATCCGAGCGTTTGCCCTTCCCGCCCTGTTGATCATCACCGCCGCCAACGGCGCCTATCGGGGGTTTCAGAACACTCGCACACCGCTGCTCGTCACGATCACCATCAACGGCCTGAACATCGCGCTCGATCCCATCCTGATGTTCGATTTCGGTCTTGGTCTGGGACTGGAGGGTGCCGCCTGGGCGACCGTCATCGCCCAGTGGATCGGTGCAGTGGTTTTCGGAGGACTTCTCCTTCGTATCGCTCGAGAGGAATCGTGGCCGACCGCCCGGGTGAGGGCTGCGGAACTGCAAGAATTCCTCGGCATCGGATCGGTGTTGATCCTGCGGACCGGTCTGCTCGTGCTCTCGCTGAGTGTCGCCACATCGGTGGCCGCCCGGATCGGGACACTCGACGTGGCGGCACACCAGGTGGTCAGCCAGATCTGGTTCTTCCTCGCCATGGTGATCGACGCGCTCGCCATCGCCGCACAGGCACTCGTCGCGGACCTTGCCGGACGTGGGGATGGCCCCGGCGCCCGGGCGCTGTCGACCCGGCTGCTTCGGTGGGGTGGTGTTGCCGGGCTGGGGTTGACCGTCGGCCTGTTGGCGGCCGGGTCGATCGTGTCCACGGGCTTCACCGACGATCCGGGCATCAGCGCCCGCATCCTCGAGGTGATCCCGATCGCCGCCGGGATGCAGCCGCTGGCCGCACTCGTGTTCGTGCTCGACGGCGTGTTCCTGGCAGTCCTGGCGATCAAGAAGCTGGTGTGGTCGACGGCTGCCGGATTCGTAGCGACCGTCGCAGTGCTCGCACTCACTCTCGCCAACGGGTGGGGACTGGCCGGGGTGTGGTGGGCGATCACTGCGATGATCGTCGCACGGCTCGCTGTCCTGGGCGGCTTCTACCGGTCCGCCTCGACGTGGTCGAGTTCCTGACCCATGGTCTCGGGCAGGAGAAGGGTGAGAACGATGGCGGCAACGACCCCGGCACCGAGGACCAGGACAGTGGCCGAGAGCCCGATCTCATCGATCGTCAGCGAGCCGATGCCGAGCCCGGCGGCGCTGCCGACCATCGCCAAGTAGGCCCCGGCGGTCCCACCCGAAGTCCGGAACTCGGTGGGGAACAACTCTGCCCGATGGCTGGCCGACGCAGGCACGAAGGCGAAGCTCCCGAAGGTCGAGGCCATGATCGCCAAGACGATGAGCGGCAGGTGTTCGACGTAGTAGAGGGTGACTCCTCCTACAAGGACGAGCGCCAGAGACAGCACCGTGGTGATGCGGCGCCCCACGACGTCCGCAAGGCGGCCGCCGACGAAGAAGCCGATCCCACCCAGGGTTCCCCCGATCAGGCTGATGATGACCGCCGAGGTGGTGGAGTAGCCGAGATCGTCGACGAGCCGCTCGGTCGAGAACGCCAGCCCGACGGCGGTGAACGCACTGGCGAGCAACACTGCGATCGCAGAGAGCCAGAACACACGTGCAAACGGGCTCCTCAGTAGTCGGAGCAGCGGGTGGGCTGCAGGCTCCTCGACGATTTCGAAGATGGGGCTCTCATGGATCGAGCGGAGCAGGAAGGGGACGATGACCAGCCCGAGCGCAGAGAGTGTGAACACGAGGCGCCAGCCGTCGGATCGATCCGCCAGCGGCAACACCACCAGGCCGAGCCCGGCGCCGAAGCTTCCTCCCGCCCCGTACAGCGAGATGGCGAAGGCTCGGGTCTGAGGCCGAACCTCCTCGGCGATGAGTACCACGGCGAGCGTTCCGAGCGCGGTTCCGGCGATCCGCACGAGAGATTGCAAGATGGTGAACAACGTTGCGCTGTTCGACAGTCCGGTGGTGAAGTCTGCGACCATCAGCACGATGAACGCAGCAATCAGCGGGATCTTGCGGCCCCGGCGGTCGCCCCATACGGCGAAGGCAAGGGCACCGAAGCCGGCCAACCTCGTCACGGCGAGGATGAGGCTCATCTCCGCCTCGGTCAGGCTGAGGGCGGCCCTGGTGAACGGGATGGTCGCCGACAGGTTCGACTGGGCGTATCCCTGGCCGATGCCGACGGCCCACATGATGAACACGACCTTGCGTTCCTCCAGAGAGAACCGGCCGATCGGGAACAGAGCGTCGGTGATTCGGCGGAACACCCCGGGATGGTACGGCTCGGACAGTCGGGTGCCTGTCACTCTGTGTTCGGTTTGTGGGAACATGAAGGTATCAGGCCCGGTTGGAGACTCCTGATGGATGACTTCGGACAACTCGGCTTCGCTCTACAGGCGCTTTTTGCGTTCGGAGGCGGATTCATCGCGTTTCTCTCGCCTTGCGTGTTGCCGCTCGTGCCGGGCTATCTCGGATTGATGTCGGGGTATTCGATCGCCGATCTCCAGTCGGGTGAGGCGAGCCGCGGCCGGATGCTCCGTGTGACCTTCCTGTTCGTGCTCGGATTCACCGCGGTGTTCGTTGCTCTCGGTGCCGGTGCCACTCAGGTCTCCCGCTTCCTGCTGTCCAACCAGTCGCTGACGGGCCGGATCGCCGGGATCATCGTGATCCTCTTCGCCGTCTTGATGATCGGCAGCGCTTTCACGACCAAGGGTGTGTTCGGTTTCTTCTCTCGGGAGCGCCGGGTCGAGGTGCGACCCTCACGGCTCGGAGGCTGGGCGCCACCGGTCATGGGCGCGGCGTTCGGTTTCGGATGGTCGGCCTGTATCGGCCCGATACTCGCCGGCGTGCTGACCATCGCAGGGACCCGTGAAACCGTGGCGCAAGGCATGCTGCTGCTGTTCATCTTCTCCATGGGGCTGGGCGTTCCGTTCATCCTCACCGGGCTCGGCCTTTCGCGAGCGATGCGGGCCATGAAGTCGTTCCGGAGGTACATGCGGCCCGTCAACATCGCGAGTGGCGTCTTGATGCTGACGTTCGGTGTGTTGCTCCTCACCGGCAACGTGACGCGTCTGTCGAGCCTCCTCGTAGACGTCTTTCAGAGCGTCCCCTTCCTCGAAGAGCTGTCATCGATCTAGCTGTACCCGGCTGAGACCATGCGGCAGCCCTCACCCTCCAGCCCCGAGCGGGCCGTGCCCATTGCTCGGATCTGTCGGAGGTTCGGGCAATCCAGATGCGAGACTTCCTGACCGATCGGGCGGTAGCGCTTCGGCTCATGCACGGCGTGATGCGTAGGTACTGTTTCGCCTCGACCCGGCGTGGAGGGAGGACAAGATGGTCATCGTGGTGCTGCACTACCCGGCGCTCACCGAAGGCGTCGATGAGCTCCGCACCCAGAAGCAGCAATCGGTCCCTTTCTTCGAAGCCATCCCGGGCCTCATCGACAAGACGTGGGCGATGAACGAGTCAACCGGAAGGGGCATTTCCGTCTATCACTTCGAAGATCGTGCCAGTGCCGACGCCTGGTTCAACTCGGAACGGCAGCGAGAGTTCCGGCGGGTGAATGGAGCGACGCTCGACTTCTACGACGTGGGAGCGGTTGCGGTGGCGGCACCCCTTCGACGATCGGTTGAGTGAGCAAAGGGCCCGAATGGGCGCCCGGATCAGCCCGGATCGCTAATGACCTTGCGTTCCAAGATGCCAAGCACTGCGTCGATGTCGTCGGGGGTCAGAATCGGGTGAATCAACCTTCCGACGGTGAGGTCGATGGCCCGTTCCTTCTCGCCGCGATGGCGGTCTCGCGAGTACCAGCGGCCTCGGTGGTCGATGCCATGGACCCGAAACTGTCCGTGCCATGGTCTGAGGGGCCGTGCGGTGAAGCTGCGGATGTCGGTGTACGGGATTCGCTTCCGGCCGACCGGCCAGTAGTACTGGTTGATCACGATCCTGTCCTGTTCCATCCGCACGATGCCGTCGGAGTACAGCCACTCGCTGCGCGGTCGGAACGCAGCCGTCATCCAACGCCACGGACGGGCGAGCGGGCCGATCAGCCTTGTCGGGCCTATGCGTTGCCGTTCGGCGCCCCCCTCGATCGGGGCCTCCACTTCGATCGGCGCCTCGGTCGGAGGGAGCCCGAGAACCCATTCGAGCAACTCGTCTGCCTCGTCTTGCTCGAGCGGGACTCCGGACTTCTTGCGGAGTTTCCGCTGCCTTCGCATGAAGGTCTTGGCGGACGAGTCGAGTTCACGAGGGTCGATGGTCCGGTGGCAGCTCTCGCAGGTGAGAGCCGACAGGCCTGCCGGATGGTTCTCCGTTCTGCACCGAGGGCAGATGATCGTGGGCACCGGTCCAGCCTGGCAGCATGCCAGGTTCTCTGCGAGACAGACTCCGGACGTCGAGCCCATCGAAGATCGGTTCTGGCCACGGAGTCCGAACAGCGGGGCGCCCGTCTGCGGTGAGAATCGCTCAACCGAGTGCCGACCGGCGGCCTCAACGATGCGAAGCGGACGAACACGCCTACCCTCGCAGCATGCAGTTCTCGCCCGGTCTCGAGACGTTTCTGGAGCTCGCTGAGCGGTATTCGATCGTGCCGGTGGCGGTCGAGGTGCTTGCAGACCGCGACACCCCGGTGACCGTCTTCGAGAAGCTGGTCGGCGACGAGCCCGGGTTCCTCCTCGAATCGGTCGAAGGAGGCGAGAACTGGGCGCGCTGGAGCTTCGTCGGCTGGGACGCGGCGTTCACATTGAGGTCCCACAGCGGTGTCTCCGAAACCGACGATCCGGCGATCGAACTCCCCGACGGAGACCCTCTGGCGGTGCTCGAAGGTCTCTTGGAGCGTTACGAAGTCCCGGATCTCCCCGGCCTGCCGCCACTCCACTCCGGAGCTGTCGGCTACCTCGCCTATGACGCGATCCGGTACATCGAACGGCTCCCCGACGCCCCGGTCGACGATCGGGGGTTGCCGGAGATGGTGTGGCAGTTCGTTGGGGCGATGGCCGCAATCGACCGGTTCAGCCAATCGATCGTCCTGATTCGCAATGTGTTCGTCGGCGACGACCCGACCCAGCAGTACCAAGATGCGGTGGCCGCGATCGAAGGTGACCTCGAGCGTCTCGGCTCAACCCCGCGATATCACTTGACGCCATTCGAGGCGAGCGGTGAGCTGCCCGAGTGCACCTCCACTTTCGACCGTTCCGGATTCATGGAGGCGGTCGAAGCGGCGAAGGCTCACATCCGTGCCGGCGACGCCTTCCAAATCGTTCTGAGTCAGCGTCTCGAGACTCCGTTCGACGCAGATCCGTTCGATCTGTATCGGGCCCTGAGAGTCGTGAACCCTTCGCCCTTCTTGTTCTACGTTCATGATCCGGAGGTGAGCGTCGTGGGTGCGTCTCCGGAGGTCATGACCCGAGTTCGTGATGGAGTCGTGTACTCCCGACCCATCGCAGGGACCAGGCCTCGGGGGAAGACCGAAGACGAGGACCGAGCGCTCGCCGAGGAGCTCCTCGCGGACCCGAAGGAGCGCGCCGAGCACGTCATGCTGATCGACCTGGCCCGCAACGATGTCGGCCGTGTCGCTGAGTTCTCGTCGGTGACCGTCGACGATCTCATGGTTGTCGAGCGCTACAGCCACGTGATGCACATCGTTTCGGAGGTCTCGGGCAAGCTCAGGCCCGGCAACAGCGCCGTCGACGTGATTCGTGCCACGTTCCCGCATGGGACGGTTTCGGGTGCGCCGAAGGTGCGGGCCATGGAGATCATCGACGATCTGGAGCCGACTGCCCGTGGCCCCTACGCGGGGGCCGTCGGTTACATCGACTTCTCCGGGAACGTCGACACCTGCATCTGTTTGCGGACGGTGATCGTCCGCGACGACACCGCCTGGGTTCAGGCTGGAGCAGGGCTCGTCGCCGACAGCGATCCTGCCAGCGAGTACGACGAGACGATGAACAAGGCGGCGGCGGCCCTGGCTGCGATTCAAGCTGCAAAGGCCTTGCGATGAACCGGCCGACCTACGGCGACGTGACGGCCGAATACCGGGCTCTTCGCAACTCGGCCGCCTTGGTCGAGAGAACACACGACCTTGTCTGGGTCGATGGTCCGGATGCTGCCTCGTTCCTCCAGGGGATCCTCAGTCAGGACGTCGAGGCGATGATTCCAGGTGAGGTCGGCCGATCGTTTCTGCTCAATCCCGGTGGCAAACTGACGGCGCTCTTGTGGGTGCTTCGCGGCTCGGAGCGGGTCGGGCTCGTCACCGACCCCGGCCTCGGGGCAACCTTGGCCGAGGCTCTCAACTACTACCGCATTCGGGTCAAGGCGGAGATCACATCGGACGACCGGCCGGTCTGGTCCGCCGTCGGACCCGATGCGGGCTCGCTCCTCGACGTCGGCGACCGCTGGGAGGAGCGGGACGGCTCGATTCTCGCTCCGGCCCCAATGGCTGGGCTTTCTCGAGTGATCGTTGCGGGAGATCTGCCTCTGAGCGGGCTGCCACGAGCCGGGAGTATCGCCATGACTTCGGTGAGGGTGGAGGCCGGCGAACCGATCATGAACGTCGACGTGGACGAGAAGACCATCCCTCAGGAGACCGGCCTGGTCGCGACATCGGTTTCGTTCACGAAGGGTTGCTACCTGGGCCAGGAACT
>JAHEIN010000058.1 GCA_024639335.1 bacterium
GTCAGCCGATTGGAACCGGCGGATCGACACCCTCGGGCAGGGTGGTCACGATCACGCCTTGCTTGCGAGTGATGGCGATCGTGTGCTCCCAATGTGCCGACAGCTGGCCGTCGGCGGTACGGACCGTCCAGTTGTCGTCATCGACATTGGATGACGCCGTGCCGATATTGAACATGGGCTCGATGCAGATCGCCATGCCCTTGCGAAGCTTCATGCCCTTGCCGGGCGTCCCATAGTTGGGAATCTGCGGCTCCTCGTGCATCGCTCGCCCGATTCCGTGCCCCACATACTCACGCACTACGCCGTAGCCCTCTCGATGGCCGACCTCCTCGACGGCTGCGCCGATGTCGCCCACCCTGGCGCCGTGCTTGACCTTTGAAATGCCGGCCCACATGCCTTCCTCGGTGACGTCGATCAGCCGCTGCGCCTGCGGCGAGATGTCACCGATGCCGATCGTGAAAGCGGCGTCCCCATGGAGCCCCTGATAGATGGCTCCGACGTCGATGGCGATGATGTCGCCGTCGCGCAGGGTGTAGTCGGTGGGGATACCGTGAACGATCACATCGTTCGGCGACGCGCAGATCGATGCCGGGTAGGTTCCCTGGTAGTGCAGGAACGACGGCTCACAGCCGCGATCTCGGATGATCTTTTCTGCGACCTCATCGAGTGTCTTCAGCGTGACCCCGACCCCGGCGGCGTTTCTGACCTCGGCATGGACCTCGGCGACAACCCGGCCGGCGATGACCATCTTCTCGAACTCGGACTCCGACTTGATGGTGATCATGGGCTCGCGGGCGCTCGCCGTCGGCAGTTGACAGTTGACAGTTGACAGTCTCTTCGAGTCGGCTGCGCCGACCTAGCTCCTCCCATTCTGGTCTGGTCGGGAACTGTGAACTGTGGACTGTGGACTGTGAACTTCACTATTCGAGCTCCGAGAGAACCCGATCCGTGATCTGCTCGATGGTGCCAGATGCGTCGATGTGGGTGACGATACTGCGGGATTCGTAGAGCTCTATGAGGGGCTCGGTCTGCTCTCGATACACCTCGAGTCGGGTGCGGATGGTCTCTTCGGTGTCGTCCGCGCGACCCCGATCGAGCATGCGCTGAACCACCTGTTCCTCGTCGACCTCGAAGAGAACGACACGGTCGAGACCATCTGCGCCGAGAAAGTGGTCGAGTGCCTCTGCCTGGGCCGTGGTCCGGGGAAAGCCATCCAGGATGTACCCGTTCTCGGCGTCCGGCTGGGAGATCCGGCCCTGCAGCATCTCGATGACGATGTCGTCGGAGACATACCCACCCGACTCCATGATCGCCTTTACTCGCTGACCGAGGTCGGTCTCGGGATCCAACGCCCGGAACATGTCACCGGTGGACACATGGGCGATGTCGAGCGCGTCCGCCACCCGCTCCGCCTGCGTCCCCTTGCCAGCCCCTGGAGGCCCTACGAAAAGCAGCTTCATCGTGACTCCGTCTCGCAGTTGACAGTCGAAAGTCGACAGTTGACAGTTGACACGACTCGGCTTCGCCGAGACTCAACGATTCCACCGTTGCGGTGGTCGACCGATATGGTCGTCTCCGATTCACGGTCGAACTGTGAACTGTGAACTGCGAACTCTGAACTCATCAGGTCAGAATCCCTTCATAGTTGCGCATCGTGAGCTGGGATTCGATCTGCTTCATCGTCTCCAAGGCGACACCGACCACGATGAGGATGGAAACACCGGAGAAGCTGATGGCGATCCCCCACACCAGACCGGCGATCGCCGGAAGCACCGAGATGATCGCCAGGAAGAGCGACCCCGGCAAGGTGATCCGGCTCAACGTGTTCTGCAGGTACTGCTGGGTCTGGCGGCCTGGCCGGATTCCGGGGATGAACCCTCCCTGCCGCTGGATCATCTCGGCCTGACGGACCGGGTCGAATTGGATGGCCGTGTAGAAGTAGGTGAAGAAGATGATCAGGAAGAAGAGGGCCAGGACGTACCAGATCGAAGTTGCGCCACCTCCGGCCCCGAGGTTGGTGTCCACCCACGTGCGGAGCTGCTGGATGAAACGTCCATCCGAGGGGATGGCCGTGACGAGAAGTGCCGGGAACAACAGGATGGACGTGGCGAAGATCACCGGGATGACGCCGGCGGTGTTGACCTTGATCGGGATGTAGGTGGATTGTCCGCCCATCACGCGCCGGCCGCGCACCCGCTTGGCGAACTGGACGGGGATGCGGCGCTGCGCCTGGTCCATGTAGATGATCGCCACGATCATCACCAGGAAGATCACCATGATCGTGATGAACCGGCCCCACAATTGGGCGGCTGCGGTCTGTCCCCAGATCTGACCGATGACGAAGGGGAATTGGCTGACGATCGAAATGAAGATCAACAGTGACATCCCGTTGCCGACGCCGCGTTGGGTGATGAGCTCACCGAGCCACATCACGAAGGCCGTACCGGCAGTCATGGTGAGCACGATGAGTGACACCCGACCCGGCGTGTAGTCGGGGATGAGCGAGATGCCCTGGGTGAACTGTCCGGTGTTGAACAAGAAGGTGAACCCGGTCGACTGGATCAACGCCAGCACGACGGTGAGGTAGCGGGTCCATTGGGTGATGACCTTCCGTCCGGCCTCGCCCTCCTCCTGGAGTTGGGCGAGCTTGGGGATCACCACCGTCAGGAGCTGCATGATGATGGACGCCGTGATGTACGGCAGGATGCCCAACGCAAAGACCGAGAACTGCTCCAACGCGCCACCAGAGAACAGGTTGAGGAGCCCGTAGATGCCGCCGGCCGACTGCTGTTCCTGAACCAGTCTGACCCGGTCGAGGTCCACCCCGGGGACCGGGATCGCCGCTCCCAGGCGGTAGACGGCGAAGATGAAGAGCGTGAACAGGATCTTCCGACGGAGATCCGGCACCGCAAACATGTGGCGATAGATGGAAAAGACGTTCATGGCCTCAGATGGGTTCGGGAACAGATGGAAGGGTAACCGTCACCCCCCGATAGCGCCTCGATGGTGCTCGGAAGGGGTGACGGCTTCACCTCAGGACTCGATGAGCTCGACGGTACCGCCGGCGGACTCGATCTTCGATCGAGCACCACCGCTGACGGCATGAGTGCGCACGGTGAGCGACTTCGAGAGGTCGCCCTCGGCGAGAATCTTCACACGACCGCGGTGCTTGATGAGGCCACGACTCCGCAGGTCCTCGGGGTCGACCGTGGCACCTGCGTCGAAGACCTTTTCGAGCACGCCGACGTTGATGATGGCGAAGACTTCCTTGTTCGGGTTCTTGAACCCACCGAGCTTGGGAATGCGGCGAATGAGCGGCATCTGGCCGCCCTCGAATCCGGGACGGACGGTGTTGCGCGCTTTGAGACCTTTGGTCCCGCGTCCAGCGGTCTTCCCCCGCTTGCCCGACTCGCCCCGCCCCACGCGGGTCTTCGACCGCTTCGACCCGGGTGGCGGAGCGAGGTGGTGAAGCCTCAGCTGCTCTCTCTCGTTGTCTGCCATTGCGTACCTCGTATCTCTGCGTCCCGATCACCAGCATCCTGAGACCTGGGACCTGAGACCTGTGACTACTTCTCTTCTACCTCGACGAGATGCCTGACTTTGTGCAGCATCCCGCGAACGTCGGGTGTGTCGTTGTGTTCCACGCTGTGATGGAGCTTGCGCAGCCCGAGTGCCCGGACGTTGGCCCGGGTCTTGGGCTTCTCGCCGATGACACTCCGCTTCAGCGTGACGATGAGTTTGTCTGCCATTGACCGACCTCTCAGTTGTTCGAAGCCGCCCGGACCGACTCGGTGCCGCGGTAGGCAGCGAGGAGCCCGGGTGGGATGATGTCGTCGGCCTGCTTTCCACGCAGCTTCGCCACCTCATCTGGGCGACGCTGGCCGGTCAGGGCCTCCATCGTGGCTCGAGCCACGTTGAGGTGTGTGGCCGATCCCATCGACTTGGCCAGGGCGTCCTTGACGCCGGCCGCCTCGAGGATCTGGCGCACGGCGCCACCGGCGATGACACCCGTACCGGGAGCGGCAGGCTTGATCAGCACCTTCGACGCATCGTGTCGACCGACATGGGTGTGGACGATCGTCTGCCCGGCCATCGGGATGACGGTCATCGACTTGCGTGCGATCTCCATTCCCTTCTGGATCGCGGCGGGAACCTCTTTGGCCTTTCCGTACCCGATCCCGACCTTGCCTTCGCCGTCACCGACAACCACGAGTGCGGTGAAGGAGAAGCGGCGGCCACCCTTCACGACTTTCGCGACGCGGTTGATCTGAATGACCCGCTCGTCGAATTGGCTCTGTTCGTCTCTGCGTGCCATCAGAACTCCAACCCTGCTTCTCGGGCCGCATCGGCGAGTGCCTTGATGCGACCGTGGTACTTGAATCCGCCTCTGTCGAAGACGACGGAAGAGATGCCGACGTCTTTGGCGCGCTCGGCGACGAGCTTGCCGACCTCTGTCGCCGTGTCCGACGAGAGGGTCTTCGAGCGGAGATCCTTCTCCTGTGACGACGCTGCGGCGATCGTGCGACCGCTGTCGTCGTCGATGACCTGTGCATAGATGTACCGGTTCGACCGGTACACCGACAACCGAGGTCGGCTCTGCGTGCCCGCCAGATGCTTGCGCACCCGCCGGTGGCGACGCTGGCGAGAGGCGTGCTTGGACACTGCCATCATCTACCTGCCTTTCCTGCCTTGCGGCGGATGTGCTCTCCGACGTACCGGACACCCTTGCCTTTGTATGGCTCGGGAGGGCGAATCTTGCGGATGTTGGCCGCTACCTGACCCACCAGCTCCTTGTCGATTCCGGTGATGACGATCTTCGTCGCCTCGGGCACGTCGAAGGTGATCCCATCTGGAGCCGAATAGCTCACCGGGTGACTGAACCCGAGCTGCATCTCGAGGTCGCGACCCTTGAGTGTGGCGCGATATCCGACGCCGACCACTTCCAGTTCCTTCTTGTAGCCCTCCGAAACACCCTCGACCATGTTGGCGAGAAGCGCACGGCTGAGACCGTGGAGCGCACGGCTCTCACGGGTGTCATCGACCCGCTCGACGATGGCATCACCCTCGTCGAGCGAGATCGAGACTCGCTCGTGGAAATCTCTGCTCAACTCACCCTTCGGACCCTTGACCTTGACGCTCCGGCCATCGATGTCGATCGAGACGCCGGAGGGCACCGTCACGGGCGTCTTTCCGATTCTGCTCATGTCACCAGACCTCACAAACGATCTCGCCACCGAGGCGACGACGACGCGCTTCGCGATCGGGGAGCAGGCCTTGCGACGTCGACACGACGGCGACGCCGAGACCGCCCTGAACCCGTGGGATCTCCGAGGCCCCGCGATAGATGCGGTGGCCGGGCTTGGAGACGCGTGTCAAGCCGGTGATCGCCGGATCGCGCCGGTCGCCGTAACGCATGACGAGCGTGAGCTGTTTGCCTGCGCCGGCCTCCTTCACTTCGTAGCGGTCGATGTATCCCTCCGATACGAGGATCTCGGCGAGGGACTCTTTCATCTTCGACGACGGGAGCACGACCGCCTTGTGCCCAACTGCAGCAGCGTTGCGCACACGGGTCAGCATGTCGGCGATTGGATCGGTCATCATGATTACCACGAAGCCTTTCTCACACCGGGGAGCTCACCGCGACTGGCGAGCTCACGCACACAGATACGACACATTCCGAAATCCCGCAGATAACCGCGGGGGCGTCCACAGCGTTTGCAACGGTTGTAGCCGCGCACTTTGAACTTCGGCTTCCTGTTCGCCTTGGCGATCATTGATTTCTTGGCCACGGTCGAACCTCCTTACACCTGAGCGGCGGTCTTGCGGAAGGGGAACCCGAACGCATCGAGCAGCGCCCTCCCGCCTTCGTTGGTTTCGGCCGTGGTCACGATCGTGATGTCCATGCCACGAGTGGTCGTGACGTCGTCGTAGTCGATCTCGGGGAAGATCAGCTGCTCGTTGACGCCGAACGTGTAGTTCCCGCGCCCGTCGAACGACTTCGGACTGAGCCCACGGAAGTCACGGATCCGAGGGATCGCGATGGCGAGCAGACGATCGAAGAACTCCCACATCCGATCACCACGGAGCGTCACGGACACCCCGACCGCTTGGCCTTCTCGCAGCTTGAAGCCGGCAATGGACTTGCGAGCGGTGTTCACACGAGGCTTCTGACCGGAGATGGTCGAGAGCTCGCTCACGGCCTGCTCGATCTGCTTGCGGTCAGCCACGGCCTCACCGATGCCCATGTTGATGACGATCTTCTCGAGACGCGGCACCTGCATGGGGTTGATGAGCCCGAGCTCCGACTGGAGCTGGGCTTTGACCTCGTCGTGATAGCGAACCTTGAGACGCGGAGCGGTCATTTGAGGTCACCTCCACACTTGCGGCAGATCCGGTGCTTGCCCTTGTCATCGAACCGGTGACCGATCCGGGTCGGACCGCACTTCGAACAGACGATCATCACATTGGATGCATCGATCGGCATGTCGCGGTCGATGATCCCGCCCTGAGTCTGCTGACCGAGCGCCTTCTGATGCTTCTTGGCGGTGTTGACCCCTTCGACGAGCACTCTGCCCTCATCGGGATACACGCGCTCGATGGTGGATTCGGTGCCGGCGTCCTTGCCGGCGATCACCATCACCCGGTCACCTGTCTTCAGCTTCATGACCAACTCCGTTCACGCTGCACGCTGCACGCTGCACGCTGCACGCCTGGCGTGAGGCGTGAGGCGTGAGGCGTGGCGCGACGATTTCTCTCGCCGAGAATCCATTTCATCAGAGCACCTCCGGGGCGAGCGAGACGATCCGCATGAACTTGCGATCGCGCAGCTCCCGGGCGACCGGCCCGAAGATTCGGGTGCCGCGAGGCTGCAAGTTCTCGGCGTTGATGATCACGCAGGCGTTGTCGTCGAATCGGATGTAGGTGCCGTCCGAGCGACGGGACGCCTTCTTGGTCCGGACCACGACGGCTTTCACCACTTCGCCCTTCTTCACGCTGCCACCTGGCGTGGCGTCTTTGACCGTCGCGACGATGACGTCACCAACACCGGCGTAGCGGCGACGCGACCCTCCGAGCACCCGAATGCAGAGCACCTCGCGGGCGCCGGAGTTGTCGGCCACCTTCAGCCGGCTCTCCTGCTGGATCATCGGGCACGCTCCACGATCTCCACGATCCGCCAGCGCTTCTGCTTGCTGATCGGCTTGGTCTCCATGATCCGGACGGTGTCGCCCACATTGGCGTCGTTGTTCTCGTCGTGCGCGTGGAACTTCGAGCTACGTCGAACGATCTTGTCGTAGCGAGGATGCTTCGACGAGTTCGGCACTTCGACCGTCACGGTCTTGTCACGCGCATCGGAGATGACGACACCGACGCGCAGCTTGCGTCTTGCTCGCTCCTCCATCACGCTTCCTTCCCTGCGGCCTGCTGTGCATGCCACGCTTCGATTTCTTGTTCACGGATCACAGTGCTGATCCGTGCGATTTCTTTCTTGACCGCTCGAATACGGGCTGAATTGTCGAGCTGGTTCGTCGCCAGCTGGAACCTGAGGTTGAACAGCTCCTCTTTGGACTCGTCCAGCTTCTCGACGAGCTCATCGTGCGCAAGATCGCGCAGGTGTGCAGCGCTCATAATTCCTCCCGCTTCACGAATCGGGTCTTGACCGGCAGCTTGTGACCGGCCTTCCGCATGGCCTCACGGGCGAGATCCTCGTCGACGCCTGCGAGCTCGAACATCACCCGTCCGGGCTTCACGACCGCAACCCAGAACTCGGGGTTTCCTTTGCCTGATCCCATCCGGGTCTCAGCCGGCTTCTGGGTGACAGGCTTGTCGGGAAAGATGTTGATCCACACCTTCCCACCACGCTTCACCGCACGAGTGATGGCAATACGGGCCGACTCGATCTGCCGGCTGGTGACCCATGCCTCTTCGAGCGCCTGGATCCCATACTCACCGAAGTTGACCTCGGTGCCGCCCTTGGCGACACCGCGCCGGCGGCCTCTGTGCACCTTGCGGTGCTTGACACGCTTTGGCATCAACATGAGGAGTTCGCCTTCGGCGCGCGGTCTTTGGTGGTCAGTTCTCGGTTATCGGTTCTCATTCTTCTTCACCGCTCGTGTCGATGACTTCGGTCTCCTCGGGAGCATCGGTGGCCTCAGTGGCCTCAGTGGCCTCAGTGGCCTCGGTGGCCTCAGTGGCCTCAGCCGTTTCCACCGTGACGCCCTCCGGCGCCTCTTCGGCCTGGACCGTCGGACCCTCTGCGTCATCGACGGTCTCGGGCAGTACCTCGTCGGCGTTCTCGATGACCTGCCGCTCCTCGCGGTATTGGGCCTCGGCCTCCTCGGCGCTGGGACGTCTTCCGCCACCGGCCTCGATCAGGCGTTTTCCGCCTTCACGTTTGCCGCCACCGGCCTCGACCAGGCGCTTTCCGCCGCCGGCCTCGATGAGACGTGGCACCTTGGACTCGCCTGCAGCCTGTTCGGCCACTGCCTTCGCCGGAGCGGCACGCCCGCGCGAGGCAGGCCCGCCACTGGCGAGAGCGGCCTCGGCAGCGATCTTCTGCGCATCGGTGGCGCCGGCGACCACGTCGCCCTTGTACACCCACACCTTGATGCCGATGGCACCAACCGTGGTCCTGGCCGTGGCGGTTCCGTAGTCGATGTCTGCGCGGAGTGTGTGCAGCGGGACACGGCCCTCGCGATACCACTCGCGTCTGCCCATCTCGGCACCGCCGAGGCGGCCCTTGCACTCCACCCGAACGCCCTGGGCTCCGGATTTCATTGCGGTTGTGACCGCCCGCTTCATGGCACGGCGGAACGCAACCCGATTCTCGAGTTGGTCGGCGATGCCCTGAGCGAGCAGCTGTGCATCCGTCTCGGCGTCCTTGACCTCGATGATGTTCAGTTTCACCGGCTTGGAGGCCATCTTCTCGAGGACACCGCGGAGACGCTCTGCCTCGGTGCCGCGGCGACCAATGACGACGCCGGGACGACCGGTGTGGATCTCAACGACGATACGGTCGCGTGTCCGCTCGATGTCGATCCTCGAGATGGCACCGCGACGCATCTCCTCACGGAGCCAGTCGCGGATCGCAGCGTCCTCGTTGACGAGTTCGACGTAGTCCTTGTCCGAATACCACTTCGATTTCCAGTCGTAGACGACGCCGATCCGGAAGGAATATGGATGAATTTTCTGACCCATCAGTTCACCTCCCGGGTGTCTTCGAGACCGTCTCCAACGACGATCGTGATGTGGCTGGTTCGTTTGTCGATACGGGTGGCCCGGCCTCGCGCCCGAGGGCGGAACCTGCGAAGCGTGGGACCTTCGTCGGCGTACGCTTCCGCGACGATCAGATCTTCGGCGTCGAGGGCGAAGTTGTGCTCGGCGTTGGCGATCGCGGAGTTGAGCACCTTCGAGACCGGTGCGGAGGCCCCACGATTCAGATGCGACAGCACCACCTGGGCATCTTCGACCGGCATCCCGCGCACCATGTCCAGCACACGACGGACCTTGAACGGCGACTCGCGGATGTACTTGGCCTGTGCCTTCACCTTCATCGCTGAACACCCTTCTCTTTCCGGGCGACATGGCCGCGGAAGGTGCGGGTCGGAGCGAACTCCCCGAGCTTGTGGCCGACCATCGACTCGGTGATGTAGATCGGGATGTGCTTGCGCCCATCGTGCACGCCGATGGTGTGACCGATCATCTCGGGCACGATCGTCGAGCGACGACTCCAGGTGCGGATCACGCGCTTTTCGTTCTTGGAGTTGAGGGCTTCGACCTTCTCGATCAGATGATCGTCGACGAAAGGGCCCTTCTTCAAACTGCGAGCCACGTGTTACCTCCGGCCCTTGGCGTTGCGGCGACGAACGATGTACTTGTTCGACGGATTCTTCTTCTTACGCGTGCGGCCCTCCGGCTTGCCCCACGGGCTGACGGGGTGTCGCCCACCGGCGGATTTGCCCTCCCCACCACCGAGCGGGTGGTCGACCGGGTTCATGGCCACGCCGCGAGTCTGCGGACGCACGCCCTTCCAGCGGTTTCGGCCGGCCTTGCCCAGGCTGATGAGTTCGGCTTCCGTGTTGCCGACCTGGCCGATCGTCGCCCGACAGTCGAGCGGAACCTGACGCATCTCGCCGGACGGGAGCCGGAGGAGCGCCATGTTGTTCTCCTTCGACATGAGCTGCGTGCTCGTTCCGGCGGAGCGAGCCAGCTTGGCTCCTCCCCCGGGACGCATCTCGATGGCATGGACCGTCGTACCGGCAGGGATGTTGCGAAGGGGCAGGGCGTTGCCCGGCTTGATGTCGGCGCCGGTGCCCGATTCGATCATCTGTCCGACCTCGATTCCGACCGGTGCCAGGATGTAGCGCTTCTCGCCGTCCACGTAATGGAGCAGTGCGATACGAGCGTTGCGATTGGGGTCGTACTCGATCGAGGCGACTTTCGCCGGCACTCCGTCCTTGTTCCTCCGGAAGTCGATGATGCGGTACTTCTGCTTGTGGCCCCCGCCTTTGTGCCGCGAGGTGATCCGTCCGTCGACGTTGCGTCCCCCGGTCGAAGACTTCTTGGCGACCAGCGACTTCTCGGGATCGTTGCCTTTGGTGATCTCGGCGAAGTCGGAGACCGTCTGGAATCGGCGGCCCGGCGACGTCGGCTTTCTCTTCTTCACTGCCATCTCAAACTCCGAACAGATCGATCGACTGACCCTCGGCGAGGGTGACGAGGGCTCGCTTGATGTCCTTGCGCTTGCCCAGCTGATAGCCGGTGCGCTTGACCTTGCCCTTGCGGTTCTGGGTGTTGACCCTGATCACGTCCACATCGAAGATGTCCTGAATCGCCTGCTTCACCTCGGTCTTGTTGGACCGAGGATCGACGATGAACGTGTAGGTGTTCTGATACTCGATGAGGTCGTAGGACTTCTCCGAGACGACCGGCTCGATGATGATGTCTCGAGGGTTCTTGGCCATCAGCCTTCACCTCCCTGGGTGCTGGCTGCCTCTTCTTTGACGAAGTCGCCATCGCTGACGTCGAAGCCGGCCGGGTTGCTCAACGAGTTGATCGTCGAGGCCGTGAAGACGAGGTCCTCGGCCCACATCACGTCGTAGGTGGTGACGTGGCCAGCCTCGGCGAGGCGAACCGTCGGAATGTTGCGGAAGGCCCGTTGAGCATTCACGTCGCCCTTGTCGATCACGACCAGAGCTTTGCCCTCGACGCCGATCTGGCTGAGTAGCTGCACAGCCGCCTTGGTCTTGGGCGCATCCCAGGAGAGATCCTCGACCACCTTCACGGCAGACTCAGAGGCCCGGGCGGACAAGGCCGACAGGAGCGCGAGTCTCTTCATCTTCTTCGGTGTGCGCTGGGAGTAGTCGCGCGGCTTCGGTCCATGGGCGATTCCGCCTCCGACCCACTGCGGCGAGCGGATCGATCCGTGCCGTGCACGACCCAGTCCCTTCTGGCGCCATGGCTTTCGGCCACCACCCCGCACCTCGGCACGGGTCTTGGTCGAATGCGTCCCGCGACGCCGACCGGCGAGCTGCGCAGTCACGACCTGGTGGATGACGGCGACGTTCGGCTCGATGCCGAAGATCACCGGGTCGAGGGTGACCTCGCCCTTCTCTTTGCCGTCGATGCTGAACAGAGGTGCTTTGATCTCAGGCACGTGCTTTCACCGCCCCTCGTACGATCACGACCGAGCCCTTGGGGCCGGGGACGGCGCCACCCAGAACGAGCAAGCCGTTCTGGATGTCCACGTCGACGACCTCGAGGTTGAGGATCGTGGTGCGATCGCCACCCATCCGTCCGGCCATCTTCATACCCTTGAACACCCGTGCAGGCGTTGCGCAGGCACCGATGGACCCGGGGGCCCGATGCTTCTTGTGGGTTCCGTGGCTGGCGCCCTGACCCTTGAAGTTGTGGCGCTTCATGACACCCTGGAAGCCCTTGCCCTTCGAGACACCCGTGACGTCGGCTCGGCCGCCCTTGGTGAAGGATGCGCCGAGGTCGATCGTCTGCCCGACTTCGAACCCGTCGGTCGAGTCGACTCGAACTTCCACGAGGTGACGGGCGGGTGCGACCCCTGCCTTGGCGAAGTGACCGGCATCGGGCTTGTTGACCCGATTGGGTTTCACGCCGCCGAAGCTGATCTGTACTGCGTTGTAGCCGTCGACGCCTTCGGTCTTGACCTGGGTCACGTAGCAGGGGCCCGCCTTGATGACGGTGACGGGCACCGCCCGTGCATCCTCGGTGAACACCTGGGTCATGCCGAGTTTCTCACCCACGATGGCCGTGAGCTCGATGAGCGAATCGCCGGACTCCTCAGCAACCTCTTCGGTCGCTTCCTCGGCGACAGCGTCATCGGTATCGGTCACCTCTTCGGCTGTTTCATCGACATCCACTTCTTCTTTCACGGCATCGGCGCTCATGAGCAGACCTCCAAGACGTGAGACGTGAGACGTGAGACGTGAGACGTGATCACAGCTTGATCTCCACTTCGACGCCGGCCGGCAGGTCGAGACGCATCAGCGAGTCGACGGTCTTCGGGGTGGGCTCCATGATGTCGATGAGCCGCTTGTGGATCCGCAGCTCGAAGTGCTCGCGGGAGTCCTTGTCGACGTGCGGGCCGCGTATGACGCAGTACCGGTGAATGTCGGTGGGGAGCGGAACCGGGCCTTTGATCCTGGCTTGCGTGCGGATCACCGTCTCGGCGATCTTGCGCGCCGACTCGTCCACGACCTGGTGGTCGTAGGCCTTCAGCCGGATGCGGATCTTCTGGTCGTCGTTGTCAGCCATGCTGCCTTGTCTACTTTCGCTTGCGGGTACGTGCGCGAGGCAGAAGGCAGCATCAGACGAGAGATCTGATACACACCGACCACCTGGCGAGAGGTACCCCGTCCCGGGCCTTCCTGGCCCGACGGGTACGTCGCGGGTTTGGCCGCGAGGTGTCGGGTTGCGACTCTGTTCCGTCTCTCGACGCGCAGAGCGACCCGACCAAACATGTGTTGGGGTCGCATGCGCAGGATTGCGCAGTGCGCCCGAGAGTGTACGAACCTCTCGCCAAGACCGCAAACCGGGGCGGCCGCTGCGAGAGGACGGTCGCCAGCACGGAATCGGCCCCATCCGGTTGCCTGGTTCGCGTGCTCCCGAGGGATGGGTCCGCAGGGCTCGCTCGTCAGAGACTCTGTTGTCGAGCGTAGAACCGACCTGCGACCAGGTGAAGCACCCCCGCAACGAATGGAATCGGGGAGATGATGATCGCGAGCACCGTGAGGACGAGGAACGCTGTGGACGCGAAGAACATCGCCGCCACGAGACGGTGGAGGATGCGAGAGACCCGAGTCCGAGCAGCAGCTCCAGCCGACGATCTCCGGACAACTGCTCTGACCACAGGCGGGAGCACGGAGGCTGGCGGGATCATGATGAGCCAATCCACCCAGCGATCTCCGAGTGTCTCCCACTCGAAGACCACGCCTGAGTACAAGGTCCAGGCGTATCCGATTGCGAGGTACTCGGACACAGGCGACGGCTCAACCGGTTGTTCGCGTCGCCACAACCACCACAGACCGCCGACGACGATCAACGTGCTAACTCCCGCGCGCACTTCAGAAAGAGGGGATTCCGAAAGACGAGCCAGCACCACAGACGCGCCGGTCAGGACGGCCGCTGCAAGCAACCAGGGAAGTGAACGTGACACCGACTGGGACTTTACGTTGCTACGCGGATGGGTCGAGTTCGATGCTCGGCTCAGCGTTCGGCCTAGAACCCTCAGAGCTCGAGATCAGACGACTCGTGTCATCCGATGAGCATCGGGTTCCCTCATTCCTCCTCAGGGATTCGAGCACCGAGCTCTCGATCCATTTGCAGCAGCGTCGGACCGTCGTCTCCTGCCAGCCTCAGCCGATCGATGATCTCGCCGACGGCGGCCTCCTCTTCGACCTGCTCGGTCAGGAACTCCTGGAGGAACGGCAATGCGAGCACGTCTGCACTCGCCTGCGCCGCTGCGTACATACTCGAGATCGAAGCGGTCACCTTCTGCTCCTGAGCAAGGGCGGCATCGAATACGTCGGCGATCGATCCGTTGGATCGGGGTGGGGCATCGATGGCTCCAATCATCACATCGTTCCCACGGTCGAGTGTGAACTGGAGGAATCGGAGCGCGTGGGCATGCTCCTCATCGGACTGGATCCGCATCCAGGTGCCCATCCCGCTCAACCCTTCGTTCTCGAGGTGCGCCGCCATCTGGAGGTAGGCCACCGAGGAGGTGAGCTCCATCGTGATCTGGTCGTTGAACAGGTCCGCCAATTCTTGAGTCATCTTCATGATTCGACGCTACCAAATCCCCGCTGCTCCACGAATGCTCACTCCTGGTCGGCTCGGCCACCGACACGGCCTCGCTCACGCGCCGAGGTGACGATCGCCTGGTATTCCTCGACGGTGAGATACCCAGGGACGTACTCAGCGCCCCGGCGTTCGAGTGCCGACACAAAGGCCCGGATGTGATTGCGCGAACCTCTCTCGAGATTGCCGTAGACCTGGTCGATCGCAGCGATCCCGGACCGGCGCTGTCGGAGATCGACGATGTCGAGGTCTTCGATGGTCGCACCCACGACGAGCGCATCCACCACCGACTCCGAGCCCCGCTCGACGAAGTCGTCGTAGAGGGCCTGCATCGTCTGGTTCTGGAATACGCCGGCTAGGTCATTGGCCATGGGGTCGGGGATGTCGTAGCGTTCGAGGAGGTCGGCCACTGCATCGGTATGCATCTGCTCAGAAGCTGCGATGTTGTCGAAGATCCGGAGATTCCAGAGTTCCGACAACGCCTGGTACACGTCACGGGCGAGCTTCTCTTCCTCCCGCATCCAGATCAGCCCCTCCACAATCTCTTCATCGAACGCGGGGGGTTGAACCGATGATGCCTTCTCCGCTGCCACGGTTGCGGTCGTCGTCGTGCGACTCTCCCCCGTCGTCGAGGCCGTCAGGGCGGCTGCCGCCGATGCGTGGGTCGTGATGGGAGCGGTCCCGGCCGGCCTCATGACCGCGACCGTGGAGTCGAAGGTCGATCCGGTGCCGGCCCCGTTCTCGCCGACGAGTTCACACCCGGTGGACGTTGCGATCAACGACACGAGAGCGATCCATCCAATGGCCCGTCTCATGGTTCATCTCCTGTTCGTCCAGCGGGTGGTCGGGGTGGGCTCGGCGCATCGAGCGGTGCTTGGTCCGTCACCATGTCGCGGTCGATCTGATGCGTTCCCGGATCGGCGTCGCGGGACCGGAGTTGGGCGCTGAGTACGGAAGCGACGAGCACGATGATCACGACCACGACGAGCGCGTTCTTCTTCTTGCTCACACCCCGAGTTCAACCCATCAGCGTGAAGGTCGGATGCTCTCGAGGATGAAGTTCCCGTGAAGCCGGGTCAGACGCCGCCGCGAGAGGCGTCAAGCAGAGTGATCGGGAGGACAGCCTCTACTCCGGCGGTGCGCAACAGATGACCGACTGCTGTCATGGTCCATCTGGAGGAGACCAGATCGTCGAAGAGCAGCACCGGTCCCCGCAGTGGATCGTGGACCTCGAAGGCGCCGCGCACGTTGGCGAGCTGCTGGGCGGAGTTGTACATCTCCGACTGGGGTGGACGATCGGCCACCCTCACCACCGACGGCGCAAACGAAAGTCCCAGCCTTTCAGCGAGGCGGGCGGCGAAGTCCGATGTCCGGTCTGTGCTGCCGGCATTCGGGACCGATGTGACCCACGTCGGTGACACCCCCCACTGCTCGACCAGCGACGCCATCGCCTCGACCAGCGGTGCCGAGAAGCCGATCCCTTGACGGATCGCTTTCGCCGCAGCCGCCCCGGGGCCGGGGTCCCCCCGATATGCCAGCGCCCGACCCTCCTCGTTGCCGAATTGTGAGAGGTTCCCCCACTTCACGCCAACCGGCCACCGTTGCCTTGCGTCGATGACGATGGAGGTCCGACCCATGAACTCCAGCGCAGCTGCGCTCACCGACTCGTCGATGTCGAAGGCGACCACCGGCTGCCCGAGACAATTGGCACATCGCCCGCAATCCTCTGCATCGCCGTCGTCGAGCTCGGTCCGAAGGAATCGCATCAGGCATCGATCCGTCTCGGTGTACATCTGCATGGCCTGCTGCTCGTGGCGCCGCTCTTCGGTGACCGCCCGGACGCGCTCGGCCGGATACATCCATGGCTGGTCGGATCGTCGCCAGTGCGGGCCGTCCTTGGTGATCGCCCCCTCGACTTCGAGGATCTTGAGCAGTCCGGTCAGACGGCTCCGGCCGAGGTTCACCTCTCGTTCGAGATCGGTGAGCTTCTTCGGTGCCTCGCGCAAAGAGCCGATCACTGCGTCCGTGAGTCGCTCGGGCGGGAAGGCGGACTGGATGAAGTAGTCCTGAATGTCTGTGTCCTCGGAGCCGGACATCAGCACACCCACCGAGTAGCCGACGGAACGACCCGCCCGACCGACCTGTTGGTAATAGGCGATCGGGCTTCCCGGAGACTGGAAATGGATGACGAACGTGATATGAGGGTTGTCGTAACCCATGCCGAGCGCCGATGTTGCGACAACG
>JAHEIN010000059.1 GCA_024639335.1 bacterium
CGAACGGAAGTCCCCGTTCCGGATCGCTATCCGGCCTTCGAAGCCCGCCCTGCCATCGACCTCGAGCGCCTCGAGAAGGGCGGCGCCGGCGACGTCGAACGATGATCTTCCATCTCGCCGACCGTGCCGAGTGGGAGCCGCCCGACACGTACCGGCCGACCTCGCTGAGCGCCGAAGGCTTCATCCACTGTTCGACCGCTCCGCAGCTGATCGAGGTCGCGAACAGCCTGTATGAGGGTCGGACCGATCTCTTGTTGGTGACCATCGAGCCGGACCTACTGAAGGCCCCCGTCGTGTTCGAGGACTGCTACGAGACCGGCCAACGCTTCCCCCACATCTACGGCCAGATCGATACCGAGGCGGTCGTGTCCGTCGAGCCGTTCCAACCGGACGCAACCGGTCGATTCACCTGGGAGGCATCGGCGCAAAACGTGAAGTCCGACTGAGATGCCTCTGGTGCCGATCGTGAGGAGATCTGATCGCGATCGGCCCACCCGATTCACCAAGGCCCTGCGTCTAGTCGGACCGATGCTCGAGCCTGACGTCGTCGATGCCGGCTCGCAAGGGCCCGGCGTTGTCGATCTGGGTTGCACGGAGCCGGACGGTTTGACCCTCCCAGGGGGACAGGTCCATGGTCACAGGCGTCGGCCCCAGAGCGGGGGCATCACCTGCTCGTGTCCAGAACACCGTCGCCAGGACATCATCGGCCTCCAGAGAGTGGATCACCGCTTCGGGGTGGATCAGGTCGATTCGGAACTGCTGATTCGAGTAGCCGCCACCCGACCACACCTCTCCGATGAACGTGCCGAAGTTGAGTGGATCGAGGATGTCCTTGCCATGGTTCTCATAGAAGACGGTTGCGTGCAGCACCCAGGGACCGGTCACTTCGATGTCCCGGTACAGGAAGTGCACACCCTTGAAGTCCATGTCGGTCACTGCTGCGTACTGGCCCTCAGGTGGGTCCGGCACGTTGAATGCCGGGTCCGGGTCGGTCGTCGACGGATCGGGCGGCGTGGTGCCGTCCTGGTAGACGAACCAGTCACCCGCTCCAAACGACTCGACCGTCCACCCTGTGAGATCGCCCGTCTCGAAGCCCCCATTCTCCAGAACCGGCGGGTCTTCGGAGCCCAACGCGATGAACAGGGCAATCGCGATTGCCGAAGCCGCCAACGCGGCGATCAGCAGGCGCCACCTGCGCCGGTTGCGTTTGACGGGTTCGACTGCGCGTCCAGACGGCGCGGTGGTGATACTCGGAGCAGACACAATGCCTCCTCTCTCCTCTCAGACCAGGCTGTCTCCTCCGTGACCGGCTCACCAGGGTCCGAGGACATATCATCAACGTGGGTTGCCGACAGCCCAGTTGGCATAGGCACTCTCCGTAGTTCCGGTACCACCGAGCGATACTCCGAAGGTTCGATTTCGGCCACTCACGTCCGGCGGCCGGCTCTGCCGACATCTCTCTGCCGGCTCGACCTCAGATGATTTCGGGCGTCTCGAGAGGGGTACCATCCTCCCCGGATGACGTCTACGCATCGACCGACACGATGGATCACCCTCGGGCTCGCCATTGCTTTCCTCGCCGGCGCTTGCACCACGACGGCAACCACCCCATCCGACATGGTGCCTGAAAGCACCGACACCGTGGAGTCGAGCACCACCAGGCCCACCACGACGACGACCCTCCCAGAGAAGCTCGATGCCTATCCGGACTTGGAAGCCGGCTTCACAGAAGACGGGCATCCACGACTGGGTGACCCCGACGCACCGGTCACACTCGTCGAGTTCAGCGACTACCTGTGCCCGTTCTGTGGTAGGCATTTCGCCGAGACCAGCCCGCAGCTCATCGAGCAGTACGCAGGATCGGGAACGGTCAACTTCGTCTTTCGAGACTTTCCGATCGAGAACCTGCATCCGAACGCGCCCGCCGGACACGCCGCCGGCCTCTGCGTCGCCGAACAAGACGCTCGCTTGTTCTGGCAGTACCACGACGAACTCTTCGAGAACCAGAGTGCCTGGGCTTCGCTCCCCGACACCGAGCCCTACCTGGAGTCGGTCGCAGAGAAGGTCGGAGCCGACGTCGACGCCTTCCGGTCGTGTGTCGGGGCCGGACGCGCCGAAGCGGCGGTGGAACGCAGCGTTGCCGAAGTGCGCTCCCTCGGGTTCAGCGCCACTCCCAGTTTCCAGGTGGTCGACAACCGCACCGGGGACACCCATCCGTTGGTCGGGGCGCAGCCGCTCGACGTGTTCACATCGACGCTCGACGTCGTGATCGCCGGCGGATCACCACCAACCACCGAGGCGCCACCACCGCCCGAACTTCCTCTCTGGTTGACAACGGAGGGACTCTCACCCGACCCCGATCGCCCCGGCTACACGGTGGGCGGCGACGCCTACAAGGGCGATCCGGCCGCCCAGCTCGTGGTGGTCGAGGTCTCGGACCTCCAGTGCCCTTTCTGCCGGCGCCACACCTCCGAGACTCAGCCGACACTCGACGAGGCCTACGTGGACACCGGGCGCGTCCTCTGGGTGTTCAAACACCTCCCACTTCCGATACACCCTCAGGCCACCGACGCCGCCGTCGCCGCCGAGTGCGCCGGTGATCAGGGCGCCTTCTGGCCGATGCACGATCTGTTGTTCGAGACGGTCGAGCGGTGGAGCATCGACTCGCCTGGATCGGTTCTCACTGGTCTCGCAGGAGAGCTCGGGCTGGACGCAAGCGATTTCGCGACATGCCTCGAGAGCCGATCTGCCCTCGAACGGGTTCTGTCGGACTCGAGCGACCTGTCGGGAGCAATCGGCAGCACGCCCACGTTCATCATCCTCAGGGATGGTCGCGCTTCGGTGATCGAGGGCGCCCAGCCACTCCAGAGCTTCGTGTCGTTCTTCGATCAGGTACTCGGAGAGAACTGACGACGGATGAGCGGCTCAGGAAGCCTCCGCCACCATCGCGTGTCGGTCCGTCTCAGAGGGTGATCCCCTCGAAAGGGTCGTCCGGCTGGTCGTAGGCCTTCGGATTCGCTCCGGCCTCGGATCGCCGGGTCGCCCACGCCGGGAACGGGAACTCGACGACGATCGGGACGGGCAGCTGGGGTTGGCTGATCATCATCGTGCCCGGTTTGATGATCGTGGACCGCTGTCGATGCGCCGAGGGCAGGAACCCGTATTCGTCGCGTGATGCCTCTGCGGTGTCCAGTCGGCCCACGACGCGGATCGACGAGTTCGAGATGATGCGCCGTTCGATCTCCGAGGCCGTCTGCTGTGCGCCGATAAGGATCACGCCGAGGCTGCGGCCGCGCTCGGCGACGTCCAACAGGATCTCCTTGATCGGCGAGGAGCCGTCGCGCGGCGCGTACTTGTTGAGTTCGTCGAGCACCATGAACAGCATCTCATCGGTCTGCCCCGCTCGCTCCTTGTCTTCGAACGCCCGTCGGATGGTGACTCCCACGACGAACCGCTTGGCCCGGTCGTTGAGGTTGTGCAAGTCGACCACCGTCACCTGGTCGTCGAGCCGGATCCGGTGTTTGTCCGCGTTGGGGACGTCGCCGCGGATGAGCCGGTCGACGTGGCGGACCGAGCCCTGCAGGCGCCGGACGAAGGCGTTGATGCTGCCGGTTCCCATCGCCGGGCCCGCCCAGACATGGCGATCATCTTCGCTCTGGACCTTGTCGGAGATGAGATCGACCAACTCACGGAAGGTCCGGACCGTCTGACCCTCGATCACGACGGCGCCTTCGGCGGTGGCCGTCGCATGGTGCAGCTGAGCCATCACGTTGTGGATCACCATCGTGTATTGAGCGCGATCGTCCTCGGCGTCTGCAAACAGGAACGCCAGCAGGTCCTCGTGGCAGAACTCTCCGAGCGTCCAGAAGAAGCTGGTGACTCCACCGGCGCGGGCATTCACGTCGGGCTCGGCTCGTGGCCCCGGACGGGGCGGGGCGAAGAACCCGACCGACTGGAACGGCTGGGCCGGGAGCCCGATCTGGGCATAACGCAGCCGCTGTTCCTCTTCCAACGCGGTGTTCGGGTGGTCGAGGAAGAGGAGGTCTTCGCCCTTCACGTTGAAGATCAAGGCCTTCGTGTTGATCGATCTCGCCTCGAGGGCGCCGGACGTGAAGATCGAGTGCAGCAGGAAGGTGGCGTACGAGGTCTTGGTGGCGACTCCGGATATCCCGGAGATGTTGACGTGGGCGCCCCGACGGCCGTCGAGGAACTCGAGGTTGATGTACATCGGCTCGCCGTCACGGGACATCCCGATTGGCAGCCGCTGGGGCATCTGGTCGAAGAAGAGCGCCCGGTCGCGCTCTTCGCCGTGCGCCCGTCGAACCATTTGTCCGGGTCGGGGCGGGACGAAGATCTCGGGCTCGAAGCGGGTGGCGGTGACCCGGGCCGCCTCCGAGACCTCGGCGGGAAGCAACCCGTCCTCGATCAGGAAGACGTCGGAGTCGAAGCGGGCTCCCTCGTGCCGGGCACGGACCTGCCCGACGGTGCCGTAGACCTCGACGACCTCGCCACCGGGAAGATGCCGCTCGAGCGCTACGACGTCGTCGAGCTGGATGTAGGAATCGGCACCGACCCCTACCCAGAATTCCAGCGGGGTGGCGTCCTCGGTCCCGATCACCCTCCCGATGGGGTCTTCACGTGTCTCCGGTTCGGTCATCAGAAAGACCCTACCGATGGGCCCGGACAGAATCGCTCCGTGCCAATATCAGCTCATGGATTTCGACCCCCAACCGTGGCACCCGCCGACCGATCTCGGGCTCAGCGGCGCCTACACGGAAAACGAGCGCCTCACCGGCGCTGCGCTCTGGGACACCGGCGGCACCGGCCCCGAGGACGTCGCGCTCGACGACGAGCGCCGACCGGTCACCGGGCTCGAAGACGGCCGCATCATGAGGTTCCCCCTCGAGGGCGGAACCCCAGAGACCATCGGAGTGACGGGCGGGCGGCCCCTCGGCATCGAGTCGATCCCCGGCGGCGGGTTCGTCATCTGCGACGCCGATCGCGGCCTCCTCCACATGGACCCCGACGGGACCGTCGAGGTGCTCGCCGATCACTTCCGCGGGAACGAGTTCAGGCTCACCAACAATGCCTCGGTGGCGGCCGATGGCACCATCTACTTCTCGGTCTCGAGCCACAAGTGGCCGCTGTCGGAGTTCACCAAGGACATCCTGGAGCGCAACGGCACCGGCCGCCTCTACCGCCGAACGCCCGATGGTGAGCTGACCGTGCTCCTCGAGGGCTTGGTCTTCGCGAATGGCGTTGCCCTCTCACGAGACGAGGACTTCGTGCTGGTCGCCGAGACGGGCAGCTACCGGATCCATCGCGTCTGGCTGACGAGCGAGAAGGCGGGCACCACAGACGTGTTCGTCGAGAACCTGCCGGGATTCCCCGACAACCTGTCGCGCTCACACGACGTGTTCTGGTGTGCGATCATCCGACTTCGTGACAAGGCGCTCGACATGACCCTCCCCCGGCCGTGGTCACGCAAGGTGATCGCAGCACTCCCCCAGGCGCTGCAACCCAAACCGGGACGCCACGGCATGGTGATCGGTCTCGATCACGAAGGACGGGTCGTCACCAACCTCCAGGACCCGACGGGGAGGGTGGCCGTCACAACGGCTGTGCGGGCCGACGGCTACCGGCTGTATGTCGGGTCGCTCACCGAGCCCCACATCGCCGTCGCCCAGCTCCCGACGTCGTTCGATTCCTGATCAGGGCAAGACGTTCGTACGCAGGAGGCATCGGCTCACTGCTCGATCAGATCCAGATGGACCGAGCCTTCGTCCACCCACTGCCGCACCATCTCTGTGAACAATTCGGGAGCTTCGGCGTTCCACTGGTGCCCGACACCGGGAACGAGCGCACCCCTGGCTCCTGGGACTGCAGCCTTCAGGTCGGGAATTGCTCTTCGAGCCGGCGCCGTGTCCCTCTCGCCGACCACGGCCAGCAGTGGAGCCGAGATCCGGTCGAGGTGGTCTCCCAGCGGCTTCCGCGACACTTCTGACACGATTGCCTTCATCGCCGATCGATCGGTCGACCTCGCAGTCGCCACGAACGCCTCAGTCGACTCTTCGTCGGGCATTCCGAACATCCTCGCAACCAAGCGGGCACCCATCTCGGTGCCGTACATGCCGGCCATCGCCCGATTGAGCAGTCGCAGCGGGAGCGAGAGAGAGCCGGCCGGGACACCAGACACGAGCAGAGACGAACAGACCTCGGGATGGTCGACCGCCAGGTTGAGGGCGATGATCCCTCCGAGCGACAGTCCCACCACGTGGGCGCCACCCGGCGCCCGTGCTTCGATCTCGGCGGCCAGGGCGTGGGCAACGCCGGCAAACCCTGTCCATCGCTCCGCGCCGCTCGCGCCGATCCCGGGAAGATCCGGAACGAGCGTTCGATGGTCCACGGACAAGGCGTCCACCTGCTCGGTCCACATCCAACCGGCCACCATCGAGCCGTGAAGGAAGACGATCGCCGCGCCATCATCCGGCCCACGTTCGTCGATCCACATCGTTCATCCTTCCTCTAGCGCTCCTCTCGATGGCGCTCTCCACCCATACAACTGCACGACGCCGGTCAACAGTGGCTCAGGTCCATAGGCACTTGAGGGTCGAGATTCAGCGCGGCGCCGGGCCGGGACTCACCCACTTGCGATCAGACCAACTGCGACCACGGCCATGGCGACTCCGAGCCACTGACTTCGGGAAACCGACTCGCCGAAGATCCGGGCGAGCAGAACCGTTATCGCCGGATAGAGCGAGGCGAGAACCGAGACGACACTCAAGAGGCCCGTCTGCGCCGCGACCAGGAAGAGCATATTCGCCGTCATGTCGCCGGCGCCGGCCACCAGGATCCCGCCGTAGAGGCTTCGCTCGACCCGGAGCCCGACACCAGTCATGACCGTGACGATGGACATGGTGGCAACCGACGTGATGCGGGCAGGGACGAGGGGCCACAGGCCGACCTCCTCCGGCGTCTGACCCAAGAAGATGAAGAACACACCGAACCCGACGCCTGCCGCGATCGCCAAACCGATACCGGCCCGGCCGCCGTCACCCGCCTCTCCGCCCGACACCAGCCAGATCGCAGGGATGGCAACAGCGATGCCAGCCAGAGTGGAACTGGTCGGACGCTCCCCCTGCGCCAGTCCTACGACGATCGGGAGTCCAGCGCCGACGAGCGAAGCAACCGGAGCCACGACCGCCATTCGACCGGTGGCGAGCCCCTTGTAGAAGGACGCCAGCGCAACCGCCCCTCCGACACCGGCGGCTGCCCCCCAGAGGCCCGAAGCCAGATCGAGGCGCCCACCGATGACCATCGCTCCGACCACCGCAACGAAGAAACCGACCGCCTGGGACCACAGCACGACGATCTGGGCTGGTGCGCGCCTGGTGACGGCGCCACCGACGTAGTCCGAGACGCCCCAGACGAGGGATGACCCGAGGGCGAGCAGGTTGGACACGCGACGACGCTAGCGCTGCGCCACCACCCGGAGGATCTCGCCTGTGGTGAGCACATACATCTCCCCGTCACGGTCGGTCCCGAAACCCACGACCTGACCCGGGACGCCGACATCGGACGTCCAGTCGGAGACCTCGTGTGGTTGCTCGACGGTCACGCTCCGAAGCCAGCCGCCACAGAAGTCACTGAAGAAATACTGGCCGGCGATCTCGGGAATGGCGCTCCCCCGGTAGGTGACCCCTCCGGTGATCGAACACGTCCCGGCATCACCATGCGATACGTCCAGTACGGGCTCGGTGAACCCGGTGGTGTCACAGTCCGACGTCCCGAAACAGCTGAACCCCTCGGTGATCGGCCACCCGAAGTTCCGGAACCGGTCGTCGACCGGCACGATCGAGACCTCTTCCAGCGCGTTCTGACCGACGTCGGCGATGGCCAGGGTCCCGCTCGGCTCGTCGAACCAGATCCGGAACGGGTTGCGCAGGCCCCCCGCCCAGAGCTCGGCATCTCCGGTCTCGGGGCCGATTCGGACGATGCCGCCGAGGAACGTGTCGAAGTTCTGTCCTTGGCCGAACTGGTCGTTGGCGCCGCCGCCGTCACCCAGCCCGAGATACAAAGACCCGTCTGCGTACACCAGGCCGCCGCCGTTGTGGTTGCCTGCCGGTTGGCCGACCTGGAACAGGATGCGCTCGGAGTCGAAGATGTCGCCGACACGTTCGAACCGCGACACCGTGGTGGCACCGCTGGCGTCCGAGTAGTGGAGGAAGAGCGCATCGCCGACATCGGCGGGACCGACCACACCCGAGAGCAGCCCTCGTTCGCCGTCGGTGCGGGTCTTCGCCGAGATGTCGAGCACGACTTCCCCGGTTGCCAGATCGGAAAGCAGGCCTGCGCGGGTCAGCACCAGGTCGCGTGCGCCCGTGGGATCGGGGATCAGAGCCATCGGAAAACCGGCGGTCGCCACCTGCTCGTAGGCGAGCCCTTGCAGCGGCGCGACCGTGGTAGTCGTCGATGGAGCAATGGTCGTGGTGGCAGGAGCGGTGGACGTCGTGGCGGCAGGAGCGGGCGTGGAGGAAACGACGGCCGCCTCGGGCGGAGAAGTGGTCGCTACCGGCCGAACGGTGCCGTCTGACACAGGATCGGAACAAGCCGCGACGAGGAGCGCCGTGACGAGAATCGATGCGATGCGTTTCACGAGGGAACGCTATGCGATACCTCTGGCTACCGGAAGCCGAAACACCGGTGCAGAAACGCCGACATGAGGTGCCCGGCCCGGCTCGGTGCCGTAGCATCGCATGGTGTGACGACTGCGACCAAGAACGACAAACGCACCATCTTTGGATGGGCGATGTACGACTGGGCGAACTCGGCGTATTCCACCGTCATCGCCGGAGCGATCCTTCCCGCCTACTTCGCCGGCGAGGTGGTTGGCGACGCTGGATGGAACGGCCGCTCGGGACAGGTGTTGTGGGCGCTCGGGATCGGGCTCAGCACGCTGGTGCTGTTCATCGCCATGCCCGTGTTCGGCGCCATCGCCGACTACTCGGCTGCGAAACGCCAGTTCATGCAGGTGTTCGCCTACGGCGGCGCCCTCTTCACGACCTTGTTGTTCTTCGCCACAACCGGGAGCGTGGTGTTCACCCTGGCGATATTCTTCCTCGCCCAGCTCGGCTTCGTCGGCGCCAACGTGTTCTACGACGGGTTCCTCAAAGACATCACGACCGAGGACACCATCGACAAGGTCAGCTCGAAGGGCTACGCACTCGGCTACTTCGGTGGCGGGCTCTGGCTGGCGATCGTCTTCGGGGCAATCCTGGCCTCCGACAACGATCTCACGGTGATCCGGGCCGGGATCGCCGCAACCGGAGTCTGGTGGGCGGGCTTCGCCTGGTTTGCCTTCACCCGGCTTCGCGACAGCGGCGTCAGCGAGACCCTGCCGGCGGTGGTGAGCGTCTCGGCAACCATGGTGCGCGGTGTCCGAATCCTCGTCTCGCTCCTGGTCGGCGGGCTGGTCGTCTTGGGATGGGCGCTGGTCGCCGACATCACAGAGGTCCAGTTCAACCTCCTCCTCGGGGCGATCATGATCGGGATCGTGGTTGCGGTGATCCGGGTGGTCAATGCCACCCAGGACCGCGGGATGACCCAAGTCACCGGCCGATTCGCCAAGATCGCCGCCGTCGGGTTCAGCCGGACCTTCTCGACGGCAGCACGTCTCCGCCAGTTCCCCCAGCTCCTGCTCTTCGTCGTGGCGTTCATGCTCTACAACGACGGTGTCCAGACCACCATCAACATCTCGGCGGTCTTCGGGACCGACACGCTCGGCCTCACCTCCACCGACATCGCCCTGACGTTCCTCATCGTCCAGTTCGTGGCGTTCGGCGGCGCCTACTTCTTCGGCTGGCTCGCCTCACGTATCGACATCCGCCGGGCGATCCTCATCAACCTCTCCGTATGGATCTTCGTGGCGATCGGCGCCTTCCTGCTCCCCGAAGGCAACGCTCTGGCCTTCCAGGGGCTCGGCGTGGCCATTGGAGTCATCCTCGGCGGCATCCAGGCGCTCAGCCGCAGCCTGTACGGATCGATGATCCCCGAGGAGGCTTCGGCGGAGTTCTACGGCTTCTACTCGGTGTTCGCCAAGTTCTCGGCGATCTGGGGTCCCATCATCTTCGCCATGGTCGCCTCGATCACCGGGTCAGGGCGCTCGGCCATCCTCTCGATCATCCTGTTCTTCGGGCTCGGAGTGTTCTTGTTCAGCCGGGTCGACATCGACGAGGCGCGCCGATCCAAGGAGCGTTGGGACGTCCAAGGGATCGAGATCGCCACCGACGGACCGGTACATTGATGGACATGAACGAGAGAACCCCGGACGAACAGAAGCCCGATCAACCGACGATGGCCCAGCCCGCCGAGCCCGCCGAGCGGCCGACCACGCCCCCGCCGGTTCAGATCAACGCCGGGATCCCATGGGGGCTGATCTTCTTTCTGATCCTCTCGGTCCTCATGGCGATCTTCGCGGTGCAGAACACCCAGGACGTCGAGCTCGGGTTCTTGACCTGGTCAGGAGAATTCCCACTCATCATGATCATCGTGGGGGTCTTCGTGACCGCCGTGATCCTCGACGAGATCCTCGGCACGATCCTTCGACGGCGGCGTCGAACCCGCAAGCTCGAGAAGCAGGAACTCGAGCGGCTCCGCAAGCTCAAGTGACCGAACGCCTCGTCGTCATCGGCGGCGATGCCGCCGGTATGTCCGCTGCATCGCAGGCCAGGCGCCGGCGCCCCGTCGACGACCTGGAGATCATCGCCTTCGAACGGTCGAACTGGGTGTCGTACAGCGCATGTGGCGAGCCATACCACGTTGCCGGTTACGTCGAACGGCTCGAGTCACTGGTCGCACGGACACCCCAGCAGTTCGGTGCCATGGACATCGATGTCCGCACTCGCCATGAGGTCACCGAGGTCGACCTGGCAAGACGTGTCGTCGTCGCACGGGACCTCGAAGAGGGCCGCAACTTCTTCACCGGATTCGACCAGCTGATGATCGCCACCGGAGCCAAGCCGTTGAGACCAGGAATCGCGGGGGTGGACCTCGATGGCGTCCATGAGCTTCGGACCCTCGACGACGCCTCGCAACTCCGACAGATCGCCGACTCCCGCAAGGGAAATGTCGTGGTCGTCGGCGGCGGATACATCGGCCTCGAAGCCGCCGAGGCCTTTCACATCCAGGGCTGGAACGTCACGGTCGTCACCTCGGGGCGCCGGGTTCTCGACCGCACCCTCCACTCCGACCTCGGCCAGAAGGTCGTCGATGCCATGCGACGCGTCGGTATCGACGTCGTCTTGGGAACAAGGGTGGAATGCATCAACGGCACCGACCAGGTGGAGAGTGTCGGATGCACCGATGCGACATATCGGGCCGACGTCGTCGTGCTCGGTCTCGGCTCTGAGCCGGAGGTGGAACTGGCCAGGGCCGCCGGAATCGCAGTCGGGCCCACCGGTGCGATCGCCGTCGACGATCACCAACGGACCGGCTCGTCCGGGGTGTGGTCGGCAGGTGATTGTGCCGAAGCGATGCACCGGGTCACCGGAAAGCCCGTCAACATCCACCTCGGCACCATCGCCAACAAGGCGGGGCGTGTTGCGGGGATCAACCTCGGCGGCGACGACGCCGTCTTCCCAGGAGTGCTCGGCACCGCGATCACCAAGATCTGCGACACCGAGGTCTCCTCCACCGGCCTGCGACTCATCGAGGCGCAGGCAGAGGGCTTCGACGCGGTCGAGGGGCGCGCCACCGGCACGACCACCGCCGGCTACTACCCCACTGCCTCGGAGATCACGATCTCGACCGTGGCCGAACGGCGCACCGGCCGGATCATCGGAGCGGAGATCGTCGGTGGCTCAGGGGCGGCCAAGCGGATCGACGTGTTCGCAACCGCCATCTGGTCGAACATGACCGTGCAGGATCTCGCATGGGTCGACCTGGCCTACGCGCCGCCATTCAGCGGTGTGTGGGATCTCATCCACATCTCGGCGAGGAACGCTGCGCGACTGGCGCTGCGATGAGCCGCGCCGTCGTGGCGAGCCTGGTGCTCGTCGTCTCGCTCAGTGCGTGTGTCGAGATCATCTCCGACCCCGAACTGCCCGGTCCGCAACCACCGGACACCTCAGCGGGCGACATCATCGAAGACCTCGGTCTCGAACTCGTCGACGCCCAGGTCCTCAGAGTGCTCGACGGCGACTCGCTCGAGGCGATCATCGACGGGACCGAAACCGAGGTGCGACTTCAGGGGATCAATGCCCCCGAACGCGACGAGTGTCTCGGTGACGAGTCGAAGAACCGGTTGGAAGCGCTCCTCGACTCGGGTCCGGTCCAGATCGCCGGAGTCGAGTTCGATCAGTTCGATCGGCTGCTCGGCATCGTCACGGCCGGCGGTGTCCCGGTCAACGTCACACAAGTTGCAGACGGTCTGGCCGTCCCGCTGGCATCCGAGTCACCGATCGACGATCTCGTGCTGGCCGCAGAGGAGAGGGCACGCACGCTGGCCGCGGGAATCTGGAACCCTGCCTCCTGCGGCTCGGGACCAGTCCCCGAGATCGTCATCCTCTCCGTCGACTCGAATCCGCCCGGCCGCGACGAAGAGGCCCTCGATGAGGAACGGGTGGTGATCCGCAACCGCTCCGACGCGACCGAGGACCTGTCGGGGTGGGTGTTGAGGGACGAGTCGACCGCCAACCGCTTCGAGTTTCCCGATGGAGCAGCGATCGCTGGTGGATCAGAGATCGAAATCGTGGTCGGCTGCACACCGGCGCCGGATCGGCTCAACTGGTGCAACGATCGCCCGGTGTGGAACAACGGGGGCGACACTGCATTCCTGGTGGACCCAGAAGGCCGAATCGTGGATGTCTTCCGCTACAGGGACGAGGGCTGATTTTTTCCGATACCCTCGGGACACAGAGAAAGGAGCCATCCATGGGATTGATGGACACGATCAAAGGAATCTTCGGCAAGGCCAAAGAAGAAGCGGCCGAGCTGGGCGAGAAGGCAGCACCGTTCGTCGACAAGGCACAGGAGACCGCCAAGGAGACGATGTCCAAGGTCAAGGAAGAGACCGCCGACCTGACCGAAAAGGCGTCGGAGCTCGGTGAGAAGGCCAAAGAGGGCGCCAAGGGGGCCTGGGAGAAGGTCGAAGATCGAGTCGACGACCTGCGCGAAGGTGCCGGTGCCGCCAAGGAGACCATGAGCGCGGCCGCAGCCGACGCCAAGGAAGCCGCCGGGGGTGTGGCCGAAGAGGCCAAGGAGGCCGCATCGGCGGCCGCAGCCGACGCCAAGGAGGCCGTTTCCGAGACCGTCGAGGACGTCAAGGACACCACCACCTGACACCGACAGGATCAGAAGTGACGAGAGGGCCTGCCCGGATTCGGCGCAGGCCCTTTTCGTCCGGGTATCGTCGAACACACTCCAACCCGAAGGTCTGAAATGGCACGAGTCTCCCAACGCCTCGGTTCGATCTCCGAATCCGCAACGATGGCGATCTCGAACCGGGCGAAGATCATGCGCACCGAAGGCCGAGACGTCATCTCATACGGCGCAGGTGAGCCCGACTTCCCAACGCCCAATCACATCGTCGAAGCCGCCGCCGAAGCCGTACGTGACCCGAAGAACCACAAGTACTCGGCAAATGCCGGGCTTCCCGAGCTCCGCGAAGCCCTCGTCGACGTGACCGCACGCGACTCGGGCGTCACGGTCGACCCCAGTCGCATCCTGGTCACCAACGGCGGCAAACAGGCCGTGTTCCAGTCGTTCGCATCCCTGCTGGATCCCGGAGACGAGGTCATCGTTCCCGCCCCCTACTGGGTCACCTATCCCGAGGCGATCAAGCTGGCCGGCGGTGTCCCCGTCCCTGTATCGACCGACGGTGCCTCCGGATTCAAAGCCACCATCGACCAACTCGAGGCAGCTGCCACAGACCGCACCAAGATGCTGGTCTTCACGTCACCGTCGAACCCGACCGGCGCGGTGTATTCGCCAGAGGAAACGACGGCGATCGGGCAGTGGGCCGGCGACAGAGGAATCTGGGTCGTCACGGACGAGATCTATCAGCACCTGGTCTACGGAGGCGCGGCCTTCACATCGATTGCCGGAGTGCCGGCGCTGGAGGACCGTTGGGTGATCGTCAACGGTGTCGCCAAGACCTTCGCCATGACCGGCTGGCGGGTCGGCTGGATGATCGGGCCGAACGACGTCGTCAAGGCGGCAGCCAATCACCAGTCACATCTCACATCGAATGTCGCCAACGTCTCCCAGCGTGCCGCGCTCGCTGCTGTGACAGGACCACTGGACGAGGCGTGGAAGATGCGAGAGGCGTTCGACCGCCGCCGCCAGACCATGGTCGAGATGTTGAACGCCATCGACGGCGTCGATTGTGTCGAACCGCACGGGGCGTTCTACTGCTTCCCCGATTTCACCGCTGCGATGGCCAAAACGGGGCACGGGTCGACGCTCGATCTCGCCGCCGACGTGCTTGAGAAGGCCGAGGTGGCGATGGTTCCCGGTGAGGCGTTCGGCGCACCGGGTTATGCGCGCCTGTCATACGCCCTGTCCGACGAGGATCTGGTGCGAGGCCTGGAGCGCCTGTCAGACTACCTGTCGTAGCGCACCACGGATCTCGCTTCGCGCCTGGTCCGAAGAACAGACGGCCCTAGCTGCTTGCGACCGAAGGTCGCCCCAACCCGTCCCACCATCCCGACAACGGAAACCTCATCGCGCTGTTGGAGCCACAAGCACGATTCCAGTCGTGAAATCGTCGGCAGGTATCGGCCGGGCCTGCCCCACCCGCAACGCACCACCCGTCGATCACCTGCAATCGCGACTCGAAACGCGCCAGCGGTCCTGAGGATCACCCGAGCAGTTCGGCCAGGTCCGTCGACAGGGCATCGGCGTCGACCGTGTGCGAATACAACACTCGCACATGGCCGTCCGTGTCGATGGCGATGATCGTCCCGGTGTGATCCACCGTGTAACCCAGCTCCTCGGCCTCGGGCTCCCGCCCTCGATATTCCTCCCCCTCCGCGGCCCCGAACGTTCGTCGTCGCTCATCCGACTGCGCAACGTCAGGGCAGGCAGCCAGGACGATCGCAGCGATGTCCGTCGGAACCAGCATCAACAGCTCGGGCCACTGCCGACAGCCCGGCCGCAGACGAACCGTTGCTGTCGCCGTTTCGGAGTCGCGCCGATCGTATGCTTGCCGGCATGAACACGTTTCGCCCCCTGAAGGTCGCGCTGGCTGCCGTGGCTGCGTTCGCTGCAGGATCCTACGCATACTGGTATTTCCTGGGCTGGGACGAGCCTGCCGAGAACGAGTCTCCGATCGGAGAGGTCTCCCGGTGGTGCGAACGGGTGGCCGATGGCTTCCTCCGAGAGCCCGTGAACACTCTCGGGAATCTCGGATTCGTCGTCGCCGGGCTCTTGATGTTCTGGATCCTCGCCCGGGACCACGTCACGATGAAACACGTCGAGAACCACTTCATCGGCAACCAGTCGATTGCGCTGCTCTACGCAGCGGCGTCACTGTTCCTCGGCCCTGGTTCGATGCTGATGCATGGAACGCACACGTTCTTCGGCGCATGGATCGACAACGTCTCGATGGTGGCATACATCCTCGTGCCGGTTCTCTACAACCTGAAGACGCTCGGTGCATGGGCGAACCGGACCGTGTTCGTGATCTATGGGCTCTTGTTGGTCGTCTACGGCCTCGGCTATTGGTTCATCGACCCGGGCCTCGGGATCAATCTCGAGCTGTTCGAAGTGGCCATCCCGATCTGGCTGATCACCGAGGCGTTGATCCGCTTCGACGTCGGCTGGTTCCGCTGGCTGTCGGGTCTGCTCGGATTTGTGGTCGCTGCCGCCTTTGGGGTCTTCGGTCGAGAGATGCTCGAGGCGCCGGAGGAGTTTTGGTGGGTGGTCCTGTTCTGGCTGCCCGCCGTCGTCATGCGGGGCCGGGTGCCGGTGCTCCGCTGGTACTACCCGTGGTTCTTCCTCGGGGTGGCGTCGTTCTTCGGGGCGTACGCCATCTGGCTTACGGGGACCGATGACAGCGCCCAGTGTGATCCCGAGAGCCTGGTCCAGCCGCACGCCATCTGGCATCTGCTCGCGGCGTTCGCCACATTTGCGTTCTTCATGTACTTCCGTTCCGAAGAGGACCGGGACAGCTACATCCCGAGCGAGTCGTGGAGCGGGGAGTAGGGGCGAGGCTTGCCTCGCCCCCGAGCGCATCACCGCAACACTGGAACGCACCCGCACAACGGAGCGAGTGCCTCGCCGGCACTCAGGCCACGCCGCGCGCCCAGCCCTCAGCCATCGGCCAACATCGCTTGGAGCTTCGGGACCGCCTCGTCGAGCGCCCGTTCGTAGGTGGGCTTGAGGAACCGGGCAACTATGCGCGCCGTGGGACCGTTGACCTCGAGGATGAACAGGATCTCCGACCCGGCACCGACCGACGTGGCGACGTGGTCGTACGACACCAACGCCCCGAACACCCGACCGGTCCAGCGGAACGACCGCCCGGGTCGGAACTCGGTGACAACCAGACTCATCGGGCGCCCCGAATTC
>JAHEIN010000206.1 GCA_024639335.1 bacterium
GACATGGCACACGATCCGATCTCCGATCTCAAGCGCTACGCAGCCGCACTGGAAGCTCAGGTTTCCGGCGAACGGTCGCGTCACGCCGCTCGGACCGCGCTGCACGCACAGTCCCCCAAGCCTGCTCCCCGCCGCGTTGTGGTCGCCATCGCCGCCACATTGTTGATGGGCGTGTCCAACGTCGCACTCGCCACGGTCGCCGACCCTGCGGTCCCCGGTGACACCCTCTACGGCGTCGACCGGGCCTACGAACAGGTCGGGTCGCTGATCGGACTGGACGACGTCCATGCAGGCGAGCGAGCCTCCGAGGTGCTGATTCTCCAGGAGCGTGGCAAGTCCTACGAGGCGCTCGCACTCGTCCAGGAGACGCTGATACGTCTGCTCGAGGCCGACGATCCCGAAGCGGCGGTCGAAGAGTTCACGTCCGGTCTGAATAGCGAGGCCGCCAAGAAAGAGGTCGCCAAGATCCTCGAGATCGCAAAAGGCGTCGACACGACAGGCGAGAAGGTGTCAGAGGCGGCACGGAAGATCGTCGACTCCATCGTGCTGCCAGACCAGGCTCGGGGCAATCCCGGCGAACCAGCGAATCCCGGACCTCCTGAGAACGTAGGGCCGCCTGAGAACGCCGGACCGCCGGAAGGCGCCGGACCGCCGGAAGGCGCCGGACCGCCGGAAGGCGCCGGACCACCCGGCGAGGGCACGCCGGCAAAAACAGGGCAGAGCGGAGGCCCGCCCTAATCTCGACCCGGATGCCCGAGTCCAAGCGACAGTCCCGAATCGACGATTCGGGATTGTTCCGCGCCTGGCCCCCGAGCCCCGATCGGGTCGCAGCCGCTCGCGACGGTGACCGCATCGTCCTCGGAGAGATCCTCGAACAGGGCTTCCCGAAGCTGGTTGCGTTCTATCGAGGATCGGGTCTCCGCCACGCCGATGCCGACGAGTTGGCATCGGAGGCCCTCGAGGGCATGGTCAAGAATCTGCCGAGCCTGCGCGAGGCTGCCGCATTCGAGGCGTGGTTCTGGTCGGTCGCTCGCAACCGGTTCCGCAGCATGCTCCGGAAGAAGGGACGAGTCGAGCGAGAACTGGAGTACGCACCCGTCGCCGATCCCTCGGATCTGCTGATCGAAACCGAGGAACACTCGATGATTCGGCAGGCGATGAAGCAGCTCTCGGTCCGTGACCGCCAGGTGCTCTGGCTCCGGGAAGTCGAGGGCCTCACCCACGACGAGATCGCCGGAAGGATGAAGTTGGCCACCGGCGCGGTTCGAGTCGCAGCACTCAGAGCCCGGCGCCGACTTGCCGACGTCTACGAGGGTCTGCATCCTGATCCGGACTGATGTCCGACCCGATCACCTCCCCGACCAACCCCCAGATCAAAGAGCTGGTGCGCCTGCGCGACCGTCGGCATCGCGATCGCAGCGGCGCTTTTGTCGTCGAGGGATACCGCGCCGTCTCTCGGGCCGTCGACGCCAACATCGAGCTCGAGCGCCTCTACATCTCCCCCGATCTGTTTCTCGGACCCAATGAAGACCAGTTGATCGATCGAGTCGCCGGCGCGGGGACCCCGGTGATCGAGGTTGCGGTCGAGCCGTTCCGTAAAGCCGCCTATCGAGACCGGCCGGAGGGCCTCCTGGCAGTTGCGAGGCAATTCGACACCACCTTCGACTCGCTTGCGTTGCCGACAGACCCGCTGGTACTGGTGGTCGAGGCGATCGAGAAGCCCGGCAACCTCGGCACGATGCTACGAACGGCCGATGCCGCCGGCTGCGCCGCCGTCATCGTCTGCGATCCAACCACCGACCCCTTCAACCCGAACGTCGTCCGCGCCTCGACCGGCATGCTGTTCGTTGTGCCGCTCGCCGTCGTCTCGACCGAAGAAACGATTCGATGGCTGCGAGAGCGGGCGATCACCACTTTCGCCACCACGCCTGAAGCCGAGACGCTGCACACCGATGCTGCCCTGACGGGTGGCGTTGCCATCGTGGTCGGGACGGAGCAATACGGGCTGTCCGACTCGTGGCTCGACGGTGCCGACCACCGAATCAGGATCCCCATGGCAGGGACCGCCGACTCCCTCAACGCCGCCATGGCCGCCGGCATCACCCTCTTCGAGGCCGTCCGGCAGCGGGATGCCGGCCGACTTCCGGACAGCGACTCGACTGGGATGTAGGAGAATCACGAGTCCGAAACAGACGCCGGTCGGCCGGGCCTACCGCCGCGACCGCCTTCCGGTGGCATGGGCCGTACCGACGCAGGGGCGAGACTCGTCTCGCCCGCCGCCGATCACCGAGAACCCGTCGAACACCCATAGCCGCGAAGTCGCGCCGCAGGACAATTCGCCCGGCCCCCCGTCCCCGGATACGACCGCCCGGGCCACGCATGACCGACAACCGATGACCAGCTATCGAACACCTGTTCGATTAGTCTCCCCTGCGCTGGCGAAACGCCGTCGAACGAGGGAGCACGCCGATCATGACGCTCGCCTATCAGCCGAGCTTCGAGGAGTTGGGAACGCCGCTGTACGACGTCACGTTCTGCGTCGTCGACCTCGAGACCACGGGTGGCTCGTCGCAGAGTGATGCCATCACCGAGATCGGAGTCGTGAAGGTCCGTTCGGGTGAGGTGATCGGCGAGTTTCAGACCTTGGTCAACCCCGACGCGGCCATCCCCGCTTCGATCGTGGTCCTGACCGGCATCACCCAGTCGATGGTGATCCAAGCTCCCAGGATCGAGGAGGTATACCCGGCATTCCTCGAGTTCGCCGGCGATTCCGTCTTGGTTGCGCACAACAAGAGCTTCGATCTCGGCTTCCTCAACGCCGCCGCCGCCCGTCTCGGGTACCCCAAGCTGCCCAACCGCTCTCTCGATACCGTCGCGCTCGCCCGAAGGCTCGTCCGATCCGAGGTCCGCAGTCTGGGACTCCGATCGCTCGCCGCTCACTTTCGCTCTCCGGTCAGCCCCACGCATCGGGCTCTCGACGATGCCCGGGCCACCGTGCACGTCTTGCACGGCCTCCTGGAGCGGGCCGGGACGCTCCATGTCACCCATCTCGAGGATCTGCTGGAGCTGCCGACCGCTCGGGGCAATCCCCACTACGACAAGATCGATCTCGCCCGTGGCCTCCCTCGCCGCCCGGGTGTCTACCTCTTCAAGGATCGACAGGGAACCGTCATATACGTCGGCAAGGCGAAGAACCTCCGGACCCGGGTCAGCTCGTACTTCTACGGCGATCAGCGGAGATCGATCGCCAACCTGATGCGGGAGATGCAGTCCGTCGACACGCTCGTCACCTCAGGCGAACTGGATGCCTCGATCACCGAACTGCGGCTGATCCACGAGCACATCCCGCGCTACAACCGGGCGTCGAAGCCCCCGAAGGCGAACCACTATCTGACCCTCACGAGCGAAGCGTTTCCCCGCTTGTCGCTCACGCGCAGACTCCACCCAGACTCGCGCTTCGAACTGGGCCCGTTTCGATCCCGCCGTTCGGCCGAGCTGGTCATGCACGCCGTCTGGGACGCCGCCCGGATCAGACGATGCGCTGGCAGGCCGGGAGGCCGCAGCGGGAGCTGCGCTGCGGCTCAACTCGGGGTCTCCCTCTGCCCGTGCGACGGGTCGATGTCGGAGGTGGAGTATCAGATCGCCCTACAACCGCTGATGTGCGCGCTCGGCGGGGATAGTGCGTCGCTGCTCGACCCTCTGATCGATCGGATGCGGAGCCACATGCTGGCGCTTCGGTATGAGGAGGCCGGCTGGGTGCGTGACCGCTACCGGGCGCTGGCTGCCGCCCTCGAGCGTCGCCGGGAGTGGCAGGAGCTTCAGTCGGCGGGGACGCTGGAGGCTCGTGAAGACGGCGGCGAATGGGTGTCGATCGCCAGAGGGACCCATCTCCGTTCTTGGCACGAGAAGGACGGCCGACCGCTCATGGCGGTGGCGGACGTCCCGGATCCGACCGCCGTGCCACCCAGCGTCGGTGTCGCTGCGGAGGCGAGGTTGTTGTGGAAGTGGCTGTCCCGCAAGGACACGCGGATCATGAGCGCCGACGGCCGCCTCCCCGACCTGGCTCCGCGCATCCAACCCATCGCAGAACTCTGAGTGCGTTCTTGTGACGCAAACGTCGATATTCCCTGTGTTCCCGTCACAAGAACGGATTCAGGCGGGGCGGGGTTCCTTGGGGAGACCGAGCATCATCTCGCCGACGATGTTGCGCTGGATCTGGTTGGTGCCTGCATAGATCGTGCCGGCCCGCGCGTTGAGGAAGACGGTCTGCCACGACGCCGGCGAGTTCGGAGCGCCGGCATCGTCGGTACGAAACGCCGAGGCCGGCTTGCGGCCCACGTTCAGCAGGCCGTCGACACCCAAGATGTCCATCGCCAGTTCGGTCACCTCCTGGTGGTACTCCGACCACCAGATCTTCGTGATGGCGGCATCGGGGCC
>JAHEIN010000207.1 GCA_024639335.1 bacterium
GTCGAAGAGTTCCGCAGTTGGACGATCCTCGACCGCTCGACCCAGGTACATCACGACCACCCGGTCGCTCACGTAGCGCACCACGGCCAGGTCGTGCGAGATGAACATCAGAGTGAGGCCGAGGTCCCGTCGCAGCGAGTTGAGCAGATTGAGCACCGGGGCCTGGACCGACACGTCCAGCGCGGCTACTGCCTCGTCGGCGATCAGGACCTCCGGTTCGAGGGCCAGCGCCCGGGCGATCCCGATCCGCTGCCGCTGCCCGCCGGAGAGGCGGCGGGGGAGTGCTGTGAGCAGAGATGGTGGCAATTCGACGAGTTCCATCAGCTCGGCGCACCGATCCGGGATCTTCTCGCGGGGGACGATCTCGTGGACTCGCAGCAGCTCGGACAGCATCTTCTCGACGGTCAGCGACGGGTTGAGCGACGAGCTCGGGTCCTGGAAGACCATCTGGATACGGCGCATCGTGGCTCGATCCCGCTTGCCGGCGAGGTCCACGCCGTCGAGGTGGATCGATCCCGACGCCACCGGAACCAGACCAGTGATGGCTTTGGCCAGCGTCGACTTGCCGCAGCCCGATTCCCCGACGATGCCGATCGACTCGCCCCGCTCGGCTTCGAAGGAGATGCCATCGACCGCGGTGAGGATCGGCGGCGGGTCGCCTTTGAGGCGGGCCGCGATGGTCGATCCGACCTTGAACGTCACCGTCACGTCCTTGATTTCGAGAAAGTCGGTCATTGCCCCAACCCCTCGATGAGCTCGGGATGGATACAGGCGGTGGTACGTCCTGGAGCGACGGACGCCAAGTGGTGATCCGCCGCGGTGCAGTCCTCCTGGGCGTAGTCGCAGCGCGGGGCGAACCGGCACCCCGGCGGGAAGTCGCGCGGGTCCGGCGGCCGGCCCTCGATGCCGATCAGCATGTCCGTGGTCGCCCCGAACGACGGTACCGAGGTCATCAGCGCCTCGGTGTAGGGGTGCTGCGGGTCGGCGAACACCTCGTCTACCGGGCCGGTCTCGACGATCCGCCCGGCGTACATGATCGCCAGCCGGTCGCAGATCTCACCGAGGACGGCAAGGTCATGGCTGACGAAGATGATCGCCATGTTGAGGCGGGTACGCAGTTCCTGGAGCAACCCGAGGATTTGATCCTGGATCGACACGTCGAGCGCCGTGGTGGGCTCGTCGCAGAGCAGGAGTTGCGGTTCCACCGAGAGCGCGGTGGCGATCATCACCCGCTGGCGGAGTCCGCCTGACAGCTGGTGGGGCCACATTCGGGCCCGCCGCTCCGGAGTGGGGATCCCGACGAGGCGCATCAGCTCGATCGCCCGCTCCTCGGCCTCCTTCTTGCCCATACCCTTGTGGAGCTTGGGCCCTTCGGCGATGAGGTCGCCCACCCGCATCGTCGGATTGAGGGCGGTCATCGGCTCCTGAAAGATGATGGAGATCCCGTGCCCGTGCACGTCGGCGGGGGCGTATGGAATCGGGGATTCCTGGTCCAGCGCGAAGCGGAGGTCGCCCCCGACGGTGGCATTGGGCGGAAGCAATCCGATGATCGACTTCAGGCTCAGGCTCTTTCCGGAGCCCGACTCACCGGCGATTCCGAGTGCCTCGCCGCGCTCGAGGGTGAGCGAGACACCGTCGACCGGGGTTACCCGGCGCCCGTGCACGTCAAAGGTGACCCGGAGATCGGTGACTTCGAGCAGGTTGCCGCTCATCCTCGCAGCGCCTCTTCGAAGCCTTCACCGATGAGCGACAGTCCCAGACCCAATCCGACGATGGCGAGACCGGGAACGGTGGCGAACCACCAGTTGGTCGTGATGAATGGCTGCCCGTCGGCGATCATCGCCCCCCACTCTGCCGTCGGAGGTGGGATGCCGAGACCCAGGAAGGAGAACGACGCCAGCGCCAGGGTGGCGAAGACGATGTCGCTCGGGAGGTAGACGATCGTCTGGTTGATGACGTTTGGGAACACATGCACTCGCAGGATCCGCAGGTTGCGGAGGCCGGCCACGCGGGCGGCGTGGACGTAGTCGAGATCGCGAACCCGCAGCACCTCGCCGCGGATGATCCTGGCGTAGACCACCCAGGCAAGGACGGTGAAAGCGATGATGATGGAGCGGGCGCCCTGGCCCAGCGCAAAGACCAGGACGATCACCAGGATGTAGGCGGGGAAGGCCTGCACTACGTCGGCGGTCCGCATGATGACGGTGTCCACCCACCGACCGTAGAAGCCTGCCAGGGCACCCAGGAGGGTGCCGGCGATGGCCGGTAGGAACGCTCCCAGGAACCCGATCGGGAGATCGACCCGGGCGGCGTACAGCACTCTCGAGAAGATGTCTCGGCCCAGTTGATCGGTTCCGAGCAGGTGGTCGGCGGTGGGGGAGGCGAGGCTGTTGGCCGGATTGATCAACAAGGGATCGTACGGTGCGATTACCGGTGCCAGCAGTGCGACCAGGATGTATGTGGCGACGATCCCGACGCCGACCCACACCTTCTTGGGCATCCGCCTCCAGAGGCCGCGTTCCCCGATCGGGACCTCGAGTGGCTCGATCGTTGGGGGGACTCCTTCGTACGCGGGGGAGGGGGGTGAGGTCACTTCCCGACCTCCACTCTCGGATCCAGGATGGCCGTGATGATGTCCGACAGCAGGTAGATGGTGACCACCGCAAGTGCGAACAGCAGGGTGTAGCCCTGGACCGAAGGCAGATCACGACCGCGGGCCGCGATCACCAGGCCCTGCCCCAGGCCGGGGAGCGCAAAAGTGGTCTCGATCACCACTGCGCCGAAGAGCAGGAACCCGGCCTCGATCGCGACCAGCGTGATGCCGGGCCCGGCGGCATTGCGCAGCACGAAGCGGCGCACGAGGCGACTGCCGGCCACACCGATGGATCGGCCGGTTGAGATGTAGTCCGACTCGAGCACCGAGATCATCTCCGCCCGCAGGCCGCGGATGATGAAGGGGGAGGAGGCAATCGCCAGCGTCAATGCCGGCAGGAAGATGTGGTGAGCCTTCTCCCAGAATGTCTCCCCAAAGCCACCGGAGGGAAACCATCCGGTGGTGTTCGCCACCAGCAGCAGCAGGATGACGCCCGTCCAGAACGCCGGCATGCTCATCCCGAGCAGGCCCAGGCCGCGAATGATGTGATCGATCGGCCGGTCTTTGCGTAAGGCTGAGATCACCCCCAGAGGCACGCTGATCAGCACGACCAGCAGGAGTCCGACACCCATCAGCCAGACCGTCACGCCGATGCGGTCGCCGATGATCGAGGCCACCGGCTTGCGCGACTTGTAGGAGAAACCGAGATCACCCTGCAGCACGTTGCCGACGTAGCGGCCGTACTGCTCGAGCACCGAGTCGTTCAGGCCGAGACTCTCGCGAACCTCATCGAGGTCGGCTTCGGAGGCGCGGAGACCGGCGATCTGGCGGGCCGGGTCGCCCGGGGTGACTTGGAGCACCATGAAGACCACCAGCACGATGCCGAACAGCATCGGAATCACCTGCAGCAGTCGTTTGCCGACGAAGCCGAAGCGACCCACCTCGTCGTTCCCCTCTCATCAGGGGTTGGGGCACCGGGTTGCCCCGGTGCCCCAACGGTCGTTTTGCTAGCCGCCGATGGCGATCGTGTCGTAGTAGTAGAGGCCCCACGGTGCCGACTCGAACCCGGTGAGGTCCTGGCTCACTGCATGGGTGTAGGAGCCCTCGGCGATACCGATGGCATGTGCTTCGGTGAACGAAAGATCCTGGACCTCGGTGGAGAGCGCCTGCATCTCCTCGTCGGTCGTGGCCTCCGCAAAGACGAAGTACAGGTCCCAGAGGGTGTCGGTCTCCCATCCGGAGAACAGCCACTCGGTGGCGGCGATCCAGATGAACGGGTCGGAGATGGTCGGCGAGATCGCTCCGTAGTTCCAGATCGTCATGTCGGCGTCGACGGTGAACGCCCGGTCCAGGAAGGCTCCGGTCTCCAGGGGGCCCAGCGTGACGGTTATGCCGATCTCGGCCAGATTGGCCTGCAGCACCTGCGCGATGAGCACGTCACCGGCGTTGCCGGAGTCGAAGATCAACTCCGCCTCGACGCCGTCGGGATACGCCGACTGCGCCAGGAAGTCCCGAGCCGTGTCCAGATCCCGCCGGAAGTACGGATCGGTCGGTGGGGCCCAATTCCAGATGTTGGGGGACAACACCCCGCTGGGAGGACCGTAGTGTCCGCCGAGGCCGGCCGAGACGGCGTCGTAGTCAACCGCGTAGGCCACTGCCTTGCGCAGGTTCTGATCGTCGAACGGTGGGCGCAGCACGTTCATCGCCAGATGCTCGAGCGAGTGGATCGGGGCGACGTAGATGTCGGCCGGGTCGTACTGCGAGGTCACCGTCGGAGCGATGTACTCGATGATCTGGATGTCGCCGGCCTCGAAGAGGATCTGGTTCT
>JAHEIN010000060.1 GCA_024639335.1 bacterium
ACGGATTCGTCGTCGAGCACGACCCATTCGACCGGGCGTCCGAGCAGTCCGCCACTCTCGTTCAGCTGCTCGACGAACAGCTCGCCGGCAACCTTGTGAATCGCTGCCGTCGGTGACAGGAATCCGGTCAGGGCGAGCGTGCTGCCGATCACGATCGGCTCGGCGTCCTCTTCCATCGGCGCTTCTGTCTCTTCGGTCATCGCCTCGGTTGTCTCGGTTGGGGCAGCGGTCGTTGCGGTTGAGGCGTCGTCATCGGCTGCGCTCGTCGTGTCGCTTGTCTCCTCGCCGCAGGCGGCGAGGACCATCGACATGATGATCATCAGCACGAATACGAACCGGGTTCGTTCGGTCGTTCTCATTCTTCCTCCTCGTGATCCCCACTGCTCTGCGCCGGGTCGACCATGTCGGGCGGCGCTCGGAGTTGGGCGTCGGCCGAGACTACTGCAATCGTTTGTGGCCGGACCGCAGTGCGCAAGAATTCTTGGGGTCGATCCCGGGTCAGCCCGTCGGGGACTCAGCCGGCCAGTCGTGAACGAAGAGCGTGCCGTGGCGCGCCGTGGGCTTGGGGGCCTGGGCCTCGATCCAACGGACCGGCACGTCGCCGGCGTTGGTGAAACCGTGGGTGGTGTTGACGCCGGCGAACACCAGATCACCTGCCTCCACCCGACATGGCTCGCCGCCGACGATGCCGTCGGCGGCGCCGTGGGTGAAGTAGTACAACTCCTCGAAGGGGTGGAAGTGCTCTCTGGCGGAGAAGACCTCGGCGGGCTCGAACTGGACGATGAAGAGCGTGTGGTGTTCTGCTCCGATGAACTCGTCGACCATCATTCGGATCGAGACGTTGTTGATGCCGTAGCCCCGATAGCCCGGCATCACGATGGGCCCCGGCGGAGGTACCTGGCTGTCGTCGAAGTGGCCGACGAATCGCTGGTGTGGCGCCTTCGGGTCGACCGTCGGCCCGCTGGTCGCTGCTTCGAAGCCGGCGACAATCCGTGAAGAAGCGGTGCGGCCGTCTGTGCGGGGCACCGGGGCCCGCACCCGCAGCCACTCGGCCGCCTCGCCGAACGGGTTCGACCAGGCGTGAGGCACGCCGAGCGGGGCGAAGCCGAAGTCTCCCTCGCCGAGTTCGTACGAGACGTCAGCGATCGTGGCGACTGCGCGTCCGGACAGCATGAAGAACGACTCCTCGAAGGGATGCTCGTGGCCCGGGACCTCGCCCCCGGCGCCGAGTCGTGAGGTCGCAGCAGCCAGATGCACGGCCCCGTGCTCTGGGCCAAGCATTCGTGAGACGGACAGCCCTTCGGCTCCGATCTCGCAGGTCTCGGCGGTGGTATCGCTCGCCCGGACGATCGCGTGGGGTTCGTTTGGCATTGGGTCGGCCTCCGGGGGCAGTGATGCGCTCGGCGCAGTATGGTCCGGACTGCAAACGTTTGTAGCGAACCGGAGGACCTCAATGACCCCGCAACGGCACATCGTGGCGCTTGCGTCGGATGCCGAGTACGTGATTGCTCCGGAGTACGAGGGCCATCAGACCGGGTTCAGCCGCTGGTCGATCGTCGACGATTCACACCCGAGCGCAGTCCATACCGGGTTCACGATTTGTCGGCTCGAACCGGGTGGTTCGATCGACGCTCACGTCCACTCGTTCGAAGAGTCGTTCTACGTGATCGAGGGCGAACTGATTGTCGAGGCGTCCGGAGGGGCCGTACGCACAGGAGCGGGTGACTACGGCTTGGTCCCTGTGGGAGTCGAACACAAGCTCCGAAACGATGGGTCCGAGCCGGTTCGTTGGGCGGAGATGCTGGCGCCACAGCCTCGCTCGTCACATGAGGGAGACACCTACTTCGTGCCCGACTTCGAGGTCGGTGAGCCGATCGAAGTGGATGTGCGCGACCCGAGAACCAGGCTCTTCGGTCACATCGATCCCGAGAACATGCTGGTCGACCAGCAGACCCAGGACCGGCTTGCCGTGTCGGCGAGCATGCGTACCGCGCTGCTGGTGTACAGCGGGATCACCGTCAAGATGATGGTCGACACCGATCTCGGTGCCCAGCTCCAGACGATGTTCATGGTCCAGTACGAGCCCAACGGCTTTGCCGGTGCCCACGACCACCCGCTCGAGGAGACCTATCTCATCCTCGCCGGCGGGGTCGACGCCAGATTCGACGGGGTCGAGTATCGACTCGAGGCCGGCGATGTCGCCTGGGCCGGAGTGGGCTGTGTCCACGAGTTCGCCAACCCGGGCACGGAGCGGGTGATGTGGCTCGAGACGCAGGCGCCTGGGCCACCGGCGCGCCACACGTATCGCTTCTCGAGAGACTGGAAGTACCTCGAGGACCGACTCGACTCCTAGTCAGGTGCTCGACTGGCCTTCGCCTGTCGAGTTCCTTGCCCATCGAGCATCGGGGCGGTCCGTTCAGGGCAACGTCACGACCGAGCCGTCGGCCGAGGCAGACCTGACGATGGCGTCGAGAACCTCGACGTTGTGGATGAGCTGTTCGTGGGTGAATCGATAGTCCCCCTCACCCATTGCTGCGACCGCCCACTGGTCGAGATTCGCCCGCACCGTGTTGGTCGATGCGAACGTCCTGCTGTGTGTCTCCCAGTCCTGCGCCCGCCACGTGAGCGTGGCCGGCTCGGGGACGTCGACGTTCGAGTTCTCGCGCGCCTCTGCCCAGGCCCTGTCACCGAACACCGAGATGCGGCTGTGGAATGGAGTGGCAGCGAGGTTCGTGATGACCGCGGTCATTCCCGCCACGAATCGGAGTTGAATCGTCACGACGTCATCGCCGGGATACCGCTCGGACCGGTCTGCCGTCAACGCACGCACTTCGGCGATCGGACCGCACAGTGAGATCAGCCAGTCGGTGAGATGGACGCCGAGCGCAGTGAGGGTTCCGGCTGGAGCCTGTGCCGGATCTTGACGCCACGAGGTCTTCTTCGACTGGGTGAAGAGGTCGTGTGACCAGTTGCAGTCGACGTGGAGCAGCAGTCCGAGTTCACCGTCGCGTGCCATCGAGGCGATCGCCTCGAGCGCGCCTTCGAATCTCCGTTCATGACCCACGCCGAGGATCAGCCCCCGACTCCGGCAAGCATCGACCATCCCACGCGCGGCAACCGGATCGAGCGCGAGCGGCTTCTCACAGAACACGTGCTTCCCAGCCGATGCCGCCTCCAGCACCTGCTGCTCGTGCAGCTTGTGCGGAGTCGCGATGATCACTGCCTCCACGTCGGATTCGAGCGCTTGTTCCAGCCCGTCCGCGTATCGAAGGCCATGAGCCTCGGCGAAGGGCAGCGCAGCGTCTGTGTCCGGATCGACTCCGACTGTCACCCGTACGAGACTGCTGCCCGACACGCTCTGGACGATCTGGCGACCCCACCATCCGAGGCCGACGACTGCGGTGTTCAATGCTCGCGTCATGATCAGTCCTTCGGTGGACGAGCCGGCGGCCCCGCTCCCGACGGGTCTCAGTCGAAGATCAGATTCCGGGCCTGGTGCCCGCCGTCGATCTGGAGGTTGACCCCGTTGGCCGACGCGTTCTCGAGGAGGAAGACCGTGGCGTCGACGATGTGGGATGTCAGCACAGGCCGGCCGGTCGGTGTCTTGGCGAGAACGGCGTCGAGGACGGGCTGCTTGTCTTCCCAGAACCAGCTGTCGGCCACGATGCCCGGGTGGATGGCATTGATTCGAACCGGGGCGACCTGAAGGATCAGGCCGTTCATCATCTTCTCCACGGCGCCGTTGACACTCGTCACGTTGGTCGAGCCGGGATACGGCTTCTCCTTGGCCAAACCTCCGAACAGGACGATCGCGCCGTCATCACTCATCCGGTCGATCAGCTGGTGGATCGTTTCGGGGTAACCGACCACCTTCAACACGGCGAGCTTCGTAGCTCCTTCGATGTCGTATTCCCGCAGGTTGTTGGAGTCCCGCAGGACGGCGGGGATGACGAGATAGTCGACCGGCCCTTCGACCGGAGCCAATCCGGCAGCGATCCCAGCCGGCTCGGCAAGGTCCACCGCAATGCCGTGTGTGTCTCCGCCGATTCGTGCGGCGGCCTCGTCCGCGCGGTCCTGCTCGCGACTCGAGACGTAGACCGTCCTGCCCTGGTCGGCGTAGTGCTTGGCGATCGCTTCGCCGATCCCCGACGATGCTCCGATGACGACAACACTTCCACTCATTCTTGGGCTCCTTGTCCGAACCGTTCAGCGACAATGCTCGTTGCACCGACAGTCACATCGAATGCCACAATCGTTTGCAGGCCCACCATAGCAATGGCGGGTACCACGGATTCCACCGAGGAGGGGTAGATGCCAGAGCTATACGAATTGATCAACATCGAAGGCCGGGGTGACTTTGCGATGCCGTACACCCCGGCCATTCGGATCACCGGCGGTTCTCCGCTGTACCTGGCCGGCGTGACGGCGGCACCCGTGTATCACAGCCATCCGCATGTCGCGGCCGAGTTCGACGGGATCCCGCTCGATCCGGTCGAACAGGCAGAGATGGCCGTGGACAACCTCGAGGCGGTGCTCGGCGCTGCTGGGTGCGACCTCTCGCATCTCGTCGAGGTCACGCGCTACATCAGGGACATCGATTCCAACCAGGACGCACTGAATCGCGTGATGGGCCGGCGGATGGGGGAGCACCGTCCGGCCAGCACGACGGTCGAGGTGACAAGGCTCGCCACGGACCCCCGGCTCCTGTTCGAGCTGAAGGCGGTGGCCGTAGCGCCTTGATGCGGTGACGCTTGAGCTGGGGGGTCGCTACACGTCTTCGCGCCCGAGGACGAACCACACTGCGTGAACCGGCTCGTCACCTTCGTTGCAGAATCTGTGTGGCCGCGTGGAATCGAACGCGATCGAATCTCCGGTGCCGAGTTCGTACCGTTCGAATCCGATTTGGATCGTGAGCGTGCCGGAGACGACGAATCCGTACTCCCGCCCGTGATGGCGCATGAGAGAACCGTCTGGTGTGGTGGCGCCGCCCACCTCGTAGGTCGCATGGACGAAATCGACTCCGCTCTCCGATGTTGCGGTGAGCTCCTCCCACCTCACGCCCGAGTCGAGCTCGATGGCCTGTCGGTTCTCAGCCCGGACCACCGGTGAAGCCGGTCTCGATTCGGGTGAGGGCGTTGGCGGTGCCGGGGAGCCGTCACCTCTGATCACGTGATCGAGAGACAGGTTCAATTCGGTGACGATGGCGTACAACGTGCCCACCGACGGCTTCGACAGTCCGCGCTCCAACTGCGAGATCAGACTCGCCGAGAGCTGCAATCGCCTGGCGAGTTCGCGCTGGCTGATTCCGGCCTTGATTCGCTCTGAACGCAGGCGGTCACCGATTCGGTCGAGGTCGGTGCCGAATTGGCCGCCCCGCTGCTCGGCGAGCGAGGAAGATGGTGGTGAAGGGGCGGGCTTCGGGGAGTCGGTCATCCTGGTCGATCGACCTTAGGGCCGATCTTGGCTGTGTGTAGTGACGCTGGACATTCCTCTCATTCTGCGCAGTCTCGCTCAACGTTGCTGTGTATGCTCGCCAACCATGGCTGTCCTGCGCTACCAATCGATTGCAGTCGGTTCCTCATGACATCGAAGGTGCTCATCAAAGGTGGTGTCGTGCTCAGCCTCGGCGCCGAGACGCCAAACTTCGAAGAGGCCGATGTGCTGATCGAGGGCGGTCGGATCCTCGAGGTGGGTCCGTCACTCCGAGCGCGTGACGCCGAACTGATCGATGCGGCCGATTCGATCGTGATGCCAGGGTTCGTCGACGCCCATCGACACGCCTGGTTGTCGATCTTTCGGAACATGGGCGCGGACGACGCTCTCTTACAGCAGTCTGTCGCGATCCCTGACCTCGCGAACCGCCTCGGACCTGACGATGTCTACGCCTCGACGCTGGTAGGGCTGATCGGCGCCATCGAAACAGGCATCACCACGGTCGTCGACTGGTCCGACATGCTCGTCGACGAGCCCTACATCGAGGCGACTCTGCAAGCACATATCGACGCCGGATTGCGGACTGTGCTGGTTCAATCCAATGTCGGGGCCGAGTCGGGTTCCGCGATCGATCGTATTCGTTCGTTGACCGACCGTCGCGGCCCCTCGGTGGAAGCACTCATGACCGTTGCCTTCGGTGAGAGCTCACTGGAGGCGCGGGACGTCGCAGCCCTCGGTCAAGACTGGATGGCCGCGAGGGAAGCTGGGCTCCGAGTGCACGCCCATGCAGGAGTTGAAGCCGACACGCCCCGAAACATCAGCGAGCACACCAACAGCGGGCTTCTCGGTCCCGATGTGACACTCATTCATTGTTCGCATCTCGGTGAGTCGGACCTCGACACCGTCAAGGATTCGGGCGCCCGAGTCGTATTTGCCCCGGCCAGTGAGATGACGAGAGGTCTCGGATCGCCACCCGTTCAGGAGTTGATCGACCGTGGGATTCGACCCGGACTCGGAGTCGACAACGAGATCGCCTCACCGGGAGACATGTTCGCGCAGATGCGGGCGGCCATATCGATCCAGCACGCCGTCCTGTTCGAGAGCAAGCTCGCGGGGAAGGCCGGTGTCCCACAGCTCCTCGGGACCCGGGAGGTGATTCGTTGGGCCACCGTGGACAGCGCCACGGCCATCGGTCTCGGCTCAACGGTCGGGAGGCTCGACCCCGGTATGCAGGCTGATGTCGTCGTCCTGCGCGCGGACCGGGCGAACATCTACCCCATCAATGACCCGATCGGTGCCGTCGTGTGGGGGATGGACACCTCCAACGTCGACTCGGTGTTCGTCGCCGGACGAGCGCTGTTGCGAGACGGCAATCTGGTTGGAGATGCGAGTCGTGCTCGGGCTCTAGCGCTCGAAGTCAGTCGGCGAGCGGCTGCTCGGCCGAGTGGTGAGTCGAGTGCCGACCAGGTGGCTTTGTCGTGACGAGTCGTAGGCCATCGGCTGCGATCACGTCGTTCGTGGTGGCCTCGCGGTACATGCCCGCCTACCTCGCGCTGATCCTCTTGGTGATCGTTGCATCGATCTGGGCACCGGCAACCCTCGGCGGCGTGGCGCTCGCCGCCATCGCACCCTTCGGTGCGTTGCTGGGAATCACCGCACTCGGACAGATGCTCGTGATCATGACGGGCGGCATCGACCTGAGTGTGCCGGGCACACTGACGCTCGCCGCCCTGATCATGGTTGGAGCCAGCGAGCAGTCGAACGACCGCATCGGAGTCGCGGTTCTCACCGCCATCGCCGTGGCAGCCGGGATCGGCCTCGTCAACGGAATCCTCATCGGTGGGATGAAGCTCAACGCCCTCATCGTCACGCTTGCGGTCGGACAGGTGGTCGCCGGCGTCGTCAGTCGGTATGTGCGCACCTTCCCGGTACAGAGTGCAGTACCAACCGACCTGTCGGATTGGACGGCGACGAAGATCCTCGGGGTGAGCCCAATCTTCTGGATGGGGATTGCCGTCACCGTCTTCCTCATGTTGATCCTGCGCTACACCACGATCGGTCGGCGTTTCCAGGTGGTCGGCGCAAACCCGGTCGCGTCGACCGTGGTGGGAGTCCGGGTGACACTCAACCAGATCCTCGTGTACGTCGCGTCGTCGGTCCTGTATGCGATCGCCGGCATCGCCCTTGCAGGACTGCTCCGCAATCCGGGCGTCAACATCGGCACGCCCTATCTGCTCGGACCGATAGCCGCAGTCGTGATCGGTGGTGCCTCCCTCACCGGTGGCCTGGCAAGCCCGGTCTCGACGATGATTGCGGCCTTCTTCCTCACGGGCCTGAATCAGATGATGAGAGCTCTTGGGCTGCCGACATCACTTCAGTTCGTGGTGTTCGGGCTGGTGATCGTCGGGGGAATGTTGGTTTCTGGAGATCGGATCATCAAGGCCGTGGAGCGCGTGCTCCGCGAGCGGCGAAGACCGGTCCGCGCGAGAGAAGATACGGCAATGAGCTCGGTCGGACCCGATTGAGCGTCCCGGGAGGAACAACGATGAAACGAACGAGAGCACTCGCCTGCGTCGCCATCATGGCGCTCGTGGTCGCGGCGTGCAGTAGCGACGACGCGGAGACGACCACCACGGCGGAACCGGACACCCCGACGACCGCCGCACCGGCTACGACCGCAGCGCCGGATGACTCGGTCACCACGGCCGGGTCGACAGACACGACGGCAGCCGAAACCGGAGGCGACAATCCGCTCGCCGAGTTCGGCGAGGATCCATCCGCGGCGGACCCTGCCCTGGTCGAACGGGCGCTCGGTCCGGTCGACCCACCCAACGATGCGAGCTGGGACGTCATCCTCGCCTCGATCGCCCGAGCCAACCAGGACCTCGATCAGGCGACGATCGACAAAGCGATGGAATGCTGGAGCAACCAGGAGTGTGACACCGGCAGCGGCGGTGAGCTCGTGATGGGCTGGGCTGACGGAGGTGGCGACACGGTCAACGTGTGGCGCGGCGTCAGCCACATGGAGTCGATTCTCCAGGCGCTCACCTATCCCGAGATCGGGACCATCGTCTCGACGGCCGCGAACTTCAACCCTGATCCGGCGGTCCACGCCAACGACATCCGGTTCTTGATCCAGCGAGGCGTCGACTTCATCGTCGGGTATCCCGATGTTGGAATTGCCCTCGGGGGTGCTGTCTCAGAAGCGGAGGCGGCGGGGATCCCCTATATCTCCTATTCGGCGGGTTACGTCGGGCTTCCCGGACAGGACGGTGCGCTCGAGCCCGGCTCCGACTACACGGCAGTCGTTGGCGAAGATCTCTGCGCTCTCGGTCAGAGCTTCGCTGACGTTCTGAACGAAGGTGTCGGGGACGGCGAGATCGGGATTCTGGGCGGCACGCCCGGCAACGCCCTTTCACTGGGTTGGCAGCAGTGTCTCGTTCCTGCACTCGGAGGCGGAATCGCACCAGTCAACCCCCCTGCCGACGAGAACTCCACGACCGGCGACACGTTCTGGGTCAACAGTTTCGCACTCGATGCAGTGCGGGGTCTGCTGACCACCGCTCCCGAGATCGGCGGATGGGCGTACGAGTATGCCGACGGCATGTACACGGCGCTCCAGGCTTACGACGAATTGGGAATCCCTGTCGAGAACCTCACGGTGGCGATCCGGACCGATGAGCAGACGTTGTTCTGTGACTGGGCGGAACGCGCCGAGCCGACCTACAACCTGTGGTACTCCGCCGGCGGGAACTTCCAAGCGAGAGTCGCGGTCACGACGGCGATGCTCGAGCTCGCTGGATATGACGCGCCGGGCGAGGTGATCGTGCCTCACGTGATGAGGAAGGTCACCGACAGCGACTGCAACCCCGACCGCATCAACGAGGTCGTGTCCGGCACGTCCCTCGTGCCCGACTCCGTCCTGGCGCTGATGTTCGGCGGATGAACGAAACCGGCTCCGAGGAAGCATCGACGCACGACATCGTTCTCGAACTGACGGGTATATCCCGTCAGTTCGGGGCGGTGCGCGCGCTGAGTGACGTCAGCTTCGAGTGCCGCGCCGGCGAGATCCACGCTCTCGTCGGCGAGAACGGCTCGGGGAAGTCGACGCTGCTCGGAGTTGCGTCTGGGTTCGTAGAGCAGGATCGCGGCGAGGTTCGCATCGGCGGACGAAAGCTCAGATCAGATGTTCCGGCACTTGCGAGGAAACTCGGTCTGGCGATGGCCTACCAAGATGGATCATCGATCCAGGCGGAGCCCGTGAAGAACAACCTGTACTTCGCGGCGCCGCCCGACCAGCGACCGCCGTACTGGCGCCGAAAGAGATGGGCGCGTCATCTCCTCGGAGGCTTCGACCTCGACATGGAGCTGTTCCCGGACGCGCCAACCGGCGCCCTCACGATGGCGGAGCGGCAGATGTTCGAGGTCGCCAAGGCGCTGGTCACCGACCCGAAGGTCCTCCTGCTCGATGAGCCGACCACGGCACTCGGACCCGACGAGGTGGATGCTCTGCATCGCACCATCCTGGCGTGCCGGGAGCGCGGCATCGGCGTGGTCTACGTCAGCCACCGACTCCCTGAGGTGATGGAGGTGGCGGATCGAATCACAGTGCTGCGCGACGGAGTCGATCAAGGCACGTTCGACACCAGTGAAGTCACCGAGTCCGAGCTCGTCGATCGCATCGTCGGTCGTTCCTTCGAGGCAGCGTTTCCGCCGCCGGCACCTGCCGAGACCGAGGCCCATGAAGTCCTCGTCGTGGATGGTCTCCAGGGACAGTCCTTCGGTCCGGTGACGTTCACGCTCGAGAGCGGTGAGATCGTCGGCATCGCAGGCGCCGAGGGCAATGGTCAGGCTCAGCTCTTCGACACGTTGGCTGGTCGAACGCCGCCACGGGCCGGCCTCGTCAAGTGCGACGAGCGCGAGCTCACTCTCGTTTCGACCACGGAGGCCGTTCGCGCAGGGGTCATGCTCCTGCCAGGAGACCGCAAGGTCGCTGCTTTGATGGGGGTGCTCGGTGTGAAGGTGAACGCGACCATCCAGTCGCTGCGCCGCTTCTCCTTGGCGGGGCTTCTGAAACGTTCGTCGGAGCGTCGCGCAGTCATCGAGCTCATCGAGCAGCTGGAGGTACGCACGCCCTCTCTCGACCAGCCGGTCGAGTTCCTCTCCGGGGGCAACCAGCAGAAGGTGTCTGTTGCTCGATCGTATCTCCGCGAACCATCGGTGATCCTGGCGTTCGAACCGACTCAAGGGGTCGATGTCGGGTCTCGGTTCGATATCTACCGGGCGCTCCGCGCCCGCTCCGACGCCGGTGCGGCGATCCTCGTGAAGTCGAGTGATCCGATCGAGCTAGCCGGGTTCTGTGACCGTGTGCTCGTGATGTCTCGAGGCATCATCGTGGAGGAGATCCCCGGCGACGAGCTCACCGAGGTGCGCATCGTCGAGGCGATCGTACGGGGACCGGATTCTTCGAAGGAAGCGCGCTCGCCGCTGGGCGTCGCAATGCCGAAGTCCTTGAACCCTGCTGGGGAGGCGTCGTGACCGAACGACTGACCCAAGAGTTCGAGACGACCAACGTGGACAGAGGCCGTCAGTTCGTCCGAAAGGTCCTCCGCAACGCCCGGGACAAGAACAAGTGGCGCAAGGTCATCAAGGTGCGGCTGTGGATGCCTGTCGTGCTTCAGATGCTTCTGATAGCGGCGCTCCTCTGGTACACGACCTCTCGCTTCGACGGGTTCTTGAATGAAACAAACGTCTTCAACATCCTCATCCTGGCGATGCCGCTGGCGATTGCAGCGATTGCGCAGACCCACTCGATCCTCGTCGGGTATCTCGACCTGTCGGTAGGCGCGATGATCAGCCTCGGGGTCGTGGCTGCATCGTTCTTGATCCCCGCCGATGCCGATACCTCGACGATTCTCGTCGGAGTCGGCTTCGTGCTCGCAGCCGGGCTCGGCCTCGGTCTGGTGAATGCCGGTCTGGTCCGGGGTGTGAAGATCCCGTCGATAATCGCCACACTCGCCACATTGTCGATCCTCGACGGCATCTCACTCACTCTGCGACCCACTGCGCAGGGAATCATCAGCGGCGATCTCGTTTCCGTCCTGACCGCCAGGCTCGGCCCGATCCCCGTGGCGTTCATCGTCATCGTTCTCGTCGCCGGAGGCCTGGATCTGTGGTTGCACGCATCTGGCTCGGGCCTGCAAGTGAGGTCCGTGGGATTCGACGAACGAGCCGCCAAACGAAGCGGTGTCCGTACCAATTGGGTACGGGTCCGCGCGCTGCTCATCACGAGCATCCTCGCCGCAGTCGCCTCGTTGTTCGTCATCGCACGGTCCCCGGTCGGCAACCCTCAGGTGGGATCGGCCTTCGCTCTCAACAGCATCACGGCCGCCGTCCTCGGAGGAGCCTCCCTCGCCGGGGGTCGGGCCACGTTCATCGGGAGCGCCGTCGCCTCGGTGCTGCTCGCCCTGATCATCACCGTCCTGCCGTTCCTCGGCCTCTCACCGGATGACGGCCTCATGATCATCGGCATCCTCGTCCTCATCGGGATCGTGCTGTTCCAGGTCGGCGACCTCAAGGAACTCGTGAAACGGAACTATCGACGGGCTCGCCGCCTCGTCATCGGGAGCCGCCCCCCGAAGGCCGCAGAGATCCCCGTCGTCTACCCGACGGACATCGACTTCGGTGTCACCACGAGCGGAAGGCTGCTCATCAAGGGCGGGACGGTTCTGACGCTCGATCCTGAGCTGGGGGACCTCGACGGCGGTGACGTACTCATCGAGAACGACGAGATCATCCAGGTCGGACACGGCCTATCGGCGGCTGACGCCGAGGTGATCGATGCCTCCGACATGATCGTGATGCCAGGTTTCGTCGACAGCCATCGCCACATCTGGGAAGGGATCCTCCGCAACATCGGCACCGACGTTCCCCTCGAGGGACGGGTCAGCTACATCTCGTTCGTCCTTCGCAAACTCGCCCCCGTCTACCGCCCGGAGGACGCCTACGCAGGGAACCTGGTCTCGGCGCTTGGGGCGATCGACGCCGGCGTCACAACCCTGCTCGATTGGTCACACATCCAGGCATCGCCTGCACACACCGACGCCGTGGTGACGGCCTTGCAGGACTCGGGAATGCGGGCCGTTTTCGCGTATGGATTCCCTTGGTGGGGCAAGTGGGAAGAGCGTCAACCGAGCTGGTTCGTTCGCGCCGCCAATCAGTACTTCACCTCGAAGGATCAGCTTCTGACGCTGGCGCTGGCGGCCCCCGGACCCGAGTTCACCGATTTCGAGGTAGCTCGTGACCACTGGAAGCTTGCCCGCGAAACCGGCGCACGACTCACGGCACACGTCGGCGTGGGGAGCTACGGCCAGGATGCGAAAGTCCAGGAGATGGGCCAGGCAGGGCTTCTGGGGCCGGACACCACCTACATCCATTGCACGACCCTGAACGACACTGAAATCCAGATGATCGTCGACACCGGCGGCACGGTGTCACTCGCATCGCCAGTCGAGATGATGATGGGTCACGGAATGCCGCCGATTCAGAAGTTCCTGGACCGGGGTCTTGCGCCGAGCTTGAGCATCGATGTCGAAACGAATGTGCCGAGCGACATGTTCAACCAGATGCGTTCGGTGCTCGCTCTCCAGCGGACGCTCGCCTCGAACGGTGACAAGCGCATCTCGGCCCCTGACGTTCTGTCGTGGGCAACGGTCGAGGGGGCGAAAGCGAACGGTCTGGAGTCGAAGGTCGGCAGCCTCAAACCGGGCAAAAAGGCCGATCTGATCATGCTTCGAACCGATCGCATGAATGTCACACCATTGAACGATCCCGCCACCGCCGTTGTTGCCGGAATGGACACATCGAATGTCGATACGGTGATCATCGCCGGTCGGGTGATGAAGCGCCACGGAGAGTTGCTGCACGTCGACTGGGACGCGATGAAGCGGATGGTCGGTGACTCGCGCGACTACGTGATCGAGAAGTCCGGCTTCAAACTCCCCAAGATCTGAACCGCGCTCGGTTCAGTACCGACTCAGCACGAAGCAGCGATGTACGTGGATTGGCCGGCGTTCTCGAGTTCCTGGAGCGGCGTCGTGGATCTATTCGAGTCCTGTGGACACGTCGATGCCCTCAGGCTCGATCTCCATGCCCGAGGCAGCGGCATGTCGGCTCAACAGGTTGGCGAAGTCCTCATCGCCTTGCCCGAGGCCGATGTTCTCCATGACGATCTGGTGGGTGAGCGCGGTGAGTGGAAGGGGAACGTCGTTGAGCCGGGAGGCTTCGAGCCCCAACTCGAGGTCCTTGCGGAGGAGGTGGGAGGTGAAGGTCGGCGTGTAGTCGAGGTTGACGAACGCAGGGGTCTTGTATTTGGTGAACGTCGAGCCCATGACGCTGTCGTTGAGGAATTCGAGGAAGTCCGAGCGCTTCACCCCGGCCTTCTCGCACAGCAAGGTGATCTCCGCCATCGACTGGGTTACGACGCCGAGCATCAGGTTGTGGGCGATCTTGACCAGCCGGGCCTCGTCGCTGGGTCCGACATAGGTAACCTTGCGGCCGAATTGCTCGATGTAGCTCTGCGCAGTGTCGTAGGCCTCGCGCGGCCCGGAGACGACCACGGTGAGGCGTCCCGACTTGACGACCTTGGGGTTCCCCGACACCGGCGATGCCAGCACCGACGTTCCCACTGCGGCGGCTCGCTCGGTCAGGTCCTGTGAAGTGAGTGGGTCGATCGTCGTCGAATCGATGAGAATCGATGGCCGGGCCGCCGGATTCGACATGACACCTTCGCTGCCGAAGGTGACCTCGAGCACGTCCTTCGGGCCGCCGACCATCGTGAACACGATGTCGCGCTCGGCCAGTTCAGCAGGGGAATCGACGACCTTGGCTCCCTTCTCCTCCAGGGCCTCGGCCTTCGAGCGGGTCCGGTTCCACACCCACAGATCCACCCCGGCATCGAGCAGGCGGGTGGCGATGGCGGCTCCCATCCTGCCCGTCCCGATCCATCCCACGCGATGCGGAAACTTGTCAGTGGACATGTGTGCTCCTTGTCGATCTCCTCGTCGGATGTCTGCCGAACCCGGCCTTTCGGCACGCTTTCGCAGCCTCTCCGCTGCAATCGATTGTAGTGTGGAGGCATGAACGCTCGCTGTCAACCGCCTCATGGATGCGGCCGACGTCTCCGTTCGGCACAGAACGGCCCGTCATGATCCACGATCTCATCGTGATCGGGGCCGGACCCACCGGGCTTTCCATCGCCAGCGACGCCCGCCAGGCCGGCGTGGAGCACATCCTGGTCCTCGAGCCATCCGCGCAGGCGATTCCCGCAGAGGCGGTCGGACGGTTCGCCCTTTCGGTCCGTTTCCAGGCTTCGATCGAGAACATCGAGACGCTCACCCCTGATCGCGTGCTGGTCGAAACGGCTCAAGAGAGCTTCACGACCCGGATGCTCGTCGAGGTGGCTCAACCGGCGTACCGTCCTCATGAGTTCCCAGTCGAGCCCTCGATCGCCGGGCACGTGCACATCCGCGGTCTTCCCGGTGACGCCGACCCCGCCGGAGCGGATGTGCTGGTGGTGGGTCGAGGAGACGACGCCGTGTCGGCCGTCGTCGAGCTCGTGTCGGCCGGGGCCAACGTAGTGCTGGCATTCTCGGGTCGCGTCACCAGCCTGTCGCGCCTGGCGCGCGAGACGATTGCCTCGCTCGAGCATCGCAGAGAGATCACTGTGTTGTGGCGCAGCAAGGTCGAAGAGGTCGTCGATTCCCATGGCTTTCCCATGGTGTACTGGAGCGACCGGATGACGCCGGCCCTCCAGTTCGATCACATCGTGACGATCGCTCCCGCGCCGCACACTCACGAGCACGACGAGCTACCCCGGCCGCCGCTCTTGATCGTCGACCCGCTCGCGGACGAGGACCATGCCCTCGGGCCGGCGCGGATCTGGGAGACGCTCACTGCGATGCCCGGGGTGTTGGAAGGACGCCGTGCAGTCACAACACGCCCGCCGCGGACACGAGAGATCGAGCAACTTCGACTCGAGAACTACAACGCGACCATCACGCACTTCGATCATTCACACGAGGACCTCTGGGTGATCAGGGTTCAGCCCGATCGAGCAGACGTCACACACCGTGCCGGTCAATACACCACTCTCGGGCTCGGGTACTGGGAACCGAGAGTCGATGATGCAGACGAAGCGCTCGGTGACGAGGTACGCCAGCGTCTGATCCGTCGCTCATACTCGATCAGCAGCCCGGTCACCGACGACGTCGGCTACCTGCTCGACCCGGGCGAGCACGAGTGGATGGAGTTCTACATCGTCCACGTCAGGCCGAGCGAGGATCGAATCCCCGCCCTGACGCCGCGGTTGGCTGCCAAGCGTGTCGGGGATCGCGTGTACCTCGGTCCCAAGATCGCCGGTCGATACACCCTCGATGAGGTGAATCACCCAGACGTCGACGTGGTCTTTCTCTCCACCGGGACCGGGGAGGCTCCCCACAACGCCATGCTCAATGAGCTGCTCAGAAAGGGCCATCGCGGAGGCATCGTGTCGGTCGTGTCGGTTCGCCATTTGCGCGACCTCGGCTATCTGGAGACACATCGTGAGCTCGAGAAGCGATATCCCAACTACCACTATGTGGCGCTGCCGACCCGCGAGCCGGAGGTCCCGAAACGTTATGTCCAGGACTTCATCGCGGCCGGAGAGCTGGCCGACCTGCTGCCGTCCGGCCTCGACCCGCGTCGGACCCACGTCTACCTCTGCGGCAACCCCGCGATGATCGGCCCACCCGAATGGGAAGGTGCCACACCGACGTTCCCGGAGTCGAACAGCGCGGTCGCCGTCCTGCACCGGTTGGGCTTCACACCCGACCGTCGCAAGGTCCCCGGCAACGTCCACTTCGAGGAGTATTGGTAGGGCT
>JAHEIN010000208.1 GCA_024639335.1 bacterium
CTGTTGACGAAACGGCCGATGACGATGCCGACCCATGCCGGGCATCTGGCGTTTCCCGGCGGTCGACCACACCCTGAGGACGATGGTCCGGTCGCAACGGCTTTGCGGGAGACACACGAAGAGGTCGGCATTCACCCCGAAGACGTCGAAGTGCTGGGCTTTCTGCCGCCGGTGGACACCGTGTCGTTCTCCCTCATGGTGGTTCCGGTCGTCGGCAGGCTCCAACCGGAACCTCTGATCAAACCCGATCCCTGGGAAGTCGATCGCATCTACACGCCATTGGTGTCGGATCTGTCCGATCCGGCGGCGTGGCGTCATGAGATCTGGCAGGGTCGGACGGTGTGGTTCTTCGACATCGAGGGAGACGTGCTCTGGGGCGCCACCGCATGGATGACCAGACGGCTCCTGGGAATGGTCTCCTGACGGTCGAAGCAGTCAGTCGATGGGGCCGGGCGAACGCCTCTGAGGGAACGAGAATCGGGGGCAGCCGTCTGGCTGCCCCCGAACGGGTCGCTTGGAGGTGTCGCTTCCGGCGTCAGCCGGTGAGCTTCTTGGCCTGGGCGATCCAGTCCCTTGCGACCTCTGCGGAGGGGACTTGATCGAAGCCGAGCGTCTCGAGATGCGCGAATCGTTTCTCGATCTCACTCACGGTCATCGACGCCAAGGCGTCGATCGTGCCGATCTTGGCCGCTTGCAGCAAGGTCTGATACTCCGCTCCGACTCCTTTGATACGAGTGAGATCCGCTTTCGACCGCCAGTCTTCGAGTTGGACCGCTGCGATGCCGGTCTGCTCGGCGAGTCCAGTGATGTTCTTCTGGGATTCGGTCCGCTCGAGTAGGCCACTGGTCGTGGTCACACCCGCCCTTGCCAGCTTCTTGGCGGTGGCTGGGCCGATCCCGTTGATCTCGGTGACGTCGACGCGAGGTTCGGTCACACCCTTGGCGACTGCGCGGGCCGTCTCGGCAGTCTTGGCCGCCGTGCTCTCGGCGCGAGCTTTGACGCTCCCGACGGTCTTCTGAGCGCGCTCTTCCGTTCGGTGCGTCAGGTCGACGACTTTGTCGACGTTCTCGCTCCCTGCGCTGATGAGCGAGTCGACCAGCTTCTCACCTTCTTCGACCCACTGTTCGAAACGCGTGTGAAGATCGGAGCTCAACCTGTCTCCCGACTTGGAGAGCTCGGAGCGAACCTCGCGAGCTTTCTCGATCATGGTCTTGGCAGCGGTGACCGGGATGCCTACTGCGACGTGTGCGGTCTTCTGGAGGAGATTGGTAGCCATAGCTCGCTTCCTTCTCTTGGCTCGTTATCGATTGTGTTTTACCCGCGCTCCGACCCCACCAAACGACACTGTCGCGCAGTACGGCGCCTCCCGACAGGGTCGGGAGTCCCCATCCACAACCCCTTGGATCGGAACGGGCCGACGCTCCGAACGGTCGGGATCTCGTTGCCCTCGTATCGGGACCCGATCGGTAGATTGTCGTCGCATGCCGGATGATCCCGAACAGACGAACGCCGATCACGCTGATGTGACGGTGTTCTGGCGGCCCGGCTGCGGGTTCTGCGCCATGCTCGAACGGGGACTCTCCGCAGCCGGACTCGAATACCAGCGCCGCAACATCTGGGATGACGCCGAAGCTGCTCGGTTCGTCCGCATGGCGAACAACGGCAACGAGACCGTCCCGACGGTTGTGATCGGCACCGACGTGTACACCAACCCTCCGGCATCGTTGGTGCTCGAAAAGCTGGGGATCGATCCGCCCGACGGTCCCTTTGCCCGGCTGCTCGGGCGTTGAGGCTCAGAGTTCGGGTGTGACTCCGGCGCGAAGTAGCCCGACAACGATGCCTTCGGTCAATGCATCCCACGATGCCTCGAGCACGTTCTCATGCACGCCGATCGTTCCCCAGGAGTCGTCCTGGTCCGAGGTCTCGATCAGGACCCGGACTTGTGCTCCCGTGCCGTCTGCCGAGTCGAGCACGCGCACCCGATAGTCGGAGAGCCGCAAGCCCTCGACCTCGGGGTATCGGCTGCGCAACGCCTCCCGCAGAGCCTGGTCGAGAGCGTGGACGGGCCCGACTCCCTCACCATGCGTGATGACACGCTCTCCGGCGACGCTGAGCTTGACAGTCGCCTCTGCGATGACCTCTTCGTCGGCGCGACGTTCGATGAACGTGCGGAACGACTCGAGATCGAAGTAGTCCTGGGTCCATCCCGTTGCCTGGCGGACCAACAACTCGAACGATCCATCTGCCGCCTCGAAGTGGAACCCCTGGTGTTCCAGTTCTTTCACCTGTTCGAGCACCTCGCGCGCCAGATCGTCGTCCATCTCCAGGCCGAGTTCGGCGGCCTTCGAGTGGATCGAGGCCCGCCCGGCCTGTTCGGAGACCAGCATCCTGGTGTGGTTGCCGACGAGGCCGGGGTCGGTGTGCTCGTAGGCATCTGGTCTCCTGGCCAGCGCGGACGTGTGGAGTCCGGCCTTGTGGGTGAACGCCGATCCGCCGACGTACGGGCGGTGGGGATCGAGGTTGATGTTGACCACCTCGGCGATGTGATGGCTGATCGGGGACAGCATCCCGAGCTGTTCCGATGACAGCACAGGACGGTCCATCTTCAGCACCAGATCGGGGAGGATGGTGCACAGGTCGGCGTTTCCGGTCCGCTCCCCGTATCCGTTGATGCAGCCCTGAACCTGGCGGACACCGGCGTCCACGGAGGCGAGCGACGAGGCCACGGCACAGCCGGCGTCGTTGTGGAAATGCACCCCGATCGCCGAATCGTCGATCTCTCGACGGACGACGTCGATGACCTTGGTCACCACGTGAGGAAGGGTCCCACCGTTGGTGTCGCACAAGACGAACCGTTCAGCACCGGCGTCTTTGGCCGCGTTCAAGACGGCGAGGGCGAACTCCGGGTTCGTCCGGTAGCCGTCGAAGAAGTGCTCGGCGTCGAAGAAGACCCTGCGGTCGTGCTTCTTCAAGAATTCGATCGACTCGGCGACCATTCTGATGCCCTCGTCGAGGTCGGTGCGGAGCGCCTCGCGTACGTGATAGTCCCAGGACTTGCCGACGATGCAGATCACCTCGGTCTCGGCGGCCAGGAGGGCGTCGAGCTGTGGATCTTCTGAGACGGTCACCCTGGGCCGCCGGGTGGAACCGAATGCGGTGAGCGTGGCGTTCTTGAAGTCGATCTCGGTCCTGGCGCGTTTGAAGAACTCGTCGTCTTTCGGCAGGGCACCGGGCCAGCCGCCTTCGACGTATCCCACACCTAGGTCGTCGAGGAGCGCGGCGATGCGGAGCTTGTCGTTCACCGTGAGCGAGATCCCTTCCTGTTGGGATCCATCTCGGAGTGTGGTGTCGTAGATCTCGAGGTCAGTGTTCATGTCGTCTCCGGGCAGCTTCTTCGTGGCAAGGAAAAACCCCCTGCGTCTGCAGAGGGCCAGAGGCGCACACCGGGCGTGGTGTGTGCCTAGTCGGTAATGATGATGATGGTTGCTGTGGTCATCGAAAGATGAGTATGGCGGGCGCAGAGCGTTCCGTCAATGTCGGACCGTCCCGCACCGCAACTCCAGGGCAGTTGTTCCCGCACCTCGATGGCCCGGAAATGCCTGGGGTCAGGACTGGTCCAACGGCACTGTGATCAACGCGACCGCACTGGCAGCGTGATAGCGATGCCAAGACCTGCCACCAAGGCCGAGCTGCTGGAGCGGATGGAAGCCGGACTGGCTGCTCTGATGAACGAGATCGAGTCGCTGACTCCTGAGCAATTCACCAGACCGGGCGCCTGTGACCACTGGTCGGCAAAGGACATCCTGGCTCACCTCGACGCATGGCATGAGCTCTTCTTGCGGTGGGAGGAAGCCGGTACCCGTGGCGAGAAGCCGGACATGCCCGCTCCGGGCTACACGTGGAAGCAGACTCCGTCGCTCAACGATGCGATCTGGGAGCGAACCAGAGACGACGATCCGGATGACGTTCGTCACCAGTTCGCCGCCTCCTACGCGCGCATGCAGGAGGTCATCGACTCCTACGACGGCGATGTCCTGTTCGAGAAGCGCCGGTTCCCGTGGACCGGCTCAACATCCATCGGCAGCTACGCGGTCTCGGCGACATCGAGCCACTACGAGTGGGCGACGAAGTTGCTCCGAGTGTTCCGCAAGTCGCTGCAGTGAGCATCCGTTTCCGCCGGCACGGCGAGCCGAGCCGGAGTGCCCCGACCGCCGCCTCTTGGAGAGCCGCTCATCGCTGTCGGCGGCACCGTCGAAGATGGGCACCTTCCGCCCCGGCGATCTTGCGGCGCCCGCCACGATTTGGATATGGTCAAACGATGGGACTGATCGAGGTTCGGGACTACCACTACGACCGCGACCG
>JAHEIN010000061.1 GCA_024639335.1 bacterium
AAATCGGGGCTGCGGCAATCCGCGGCCTTCAGGGGAACGCCCCGGATCGACTCGAGGTGCTCGCCTGCGCCAAGCACTTCGTCGGCGACGGAGCAACGACGTGGGGAACGGCGCCACGGTTCGACTGGGTCGACTGGTGGGATGGATGGGGTGACGCGTGGCAGATCGACCAGGGCGACGCCCGGATCTCCGAAGGCGAGCTGCGAGCGACCCATCTCGCCCCGTATCGGGCCGCTGTCGATGCGGGTGTTGCGACGGTCATGGCCTCGTACAACTCGTGGAACGGAGACCGACTCCACGGGAACCGGTACCTGCTGACCGACGTTCTCAAGGGAGAACTCGGATTCGACGGGTTCGTCGTCTCGGACTGGATGGGCGTCGACCAACTCGACCCGAGCTACGAGCGCAGCGTCGTCGATTCCATCAACGCGGGGATCGACATGGTGATGGTCCCAAACGAGTTCCGCCGCTTCATCGAGACGACCGCACGAGCCGTCGCATCCGGATCGATCCCCATGGAACGGATCGACGACGCCGTCAGGAGAATCCTCCGAGCAAAGCAAGCCGTTGGCCTGTTCGAACAGCACCGGGAACTCCCTCCGCTGGATGTGATCGGGTGCGCCGAGCATCGAGCCCTCGCAGCGGAAGCTGCACGTCGGAGCGCCGTTCTCCTGAAGAACACCGGGGCGCTTCCGCTGGCCGCCTCCGACGGGGCCCTCCTGGTGTCGGGTACAGCAGCGGATGACATCGGGCTTCCGTGCGGTGGATGGACCGTCGGCTGGCAAGGAGGTACAGGACGCACCACATCGGGTTCGACGCTGCTCGACGGACTGCGCTCCGTTCTTGGGAGCGAAGTGCTGTTCGATCCGGCCGGCGACTTCAACATCGAGCCCCATGCAGAGGTGGGTGTCGTGTGCATCGCCGAGCCCCCGTATGCGGAGGGACCTGGGGATTCGGCGACGATCTCGGCTCGAGACGAGGATCGTGCGGTGTTCGACATGATGAGAGAGCGCTGCGACAGCCTGGTGCTCGTGGTCTACTCGGGCCGCCCGCTGGCGATCTCCGACCTCATCGAGCGGGCAGACGCAGTCGTCGCGGCCTGGCTGCCCGGGAGCGAGGCAGGCGCACTGGGTGCGCTGTTGGCAGGCATCTACGACTTTCAGGCGACAACACCTCAGCCATGGCCGCAATCCATCGAAGACCTCGACAACCAGTCGGCGAGCCCGCTATACCCGCAAGGACATGGGCTGATGCTCGCCTCACGCGACCGCAGCGACTTGGGCACCACGGTGAGCCCTGCAAGGAGATACACATGACGCTCACAGCCGATGCCGAGGCCAACCTCGCACAAGAGGGACTCGTCGAGATCGACGGCCAAGGGTTCTACCTGATCCCGGACTTCGATCGGATCCCGCCGTTCTTGATGAGCCTGGTCAGCGACGGCGACCGTTGGATGTTCCTCTCGAGCGCAGGCCCGCTGACGGCGGGTCGAATGAACTCCTCAGGAGCGCTGTTCCCGTACGAGACCGATGACCGGATTCACAATGCAGCCGGCAACGTCGGTCCTGTCACGGCAATCCGGATCGAAGGCCCGGAGCCATCCGTGTGGAGACCATTCCACGGGCCGTCCGAGAATCAAACCCGGCGCTCCCTCTACAAGTCGGTCGTCGGTGACTCCGTCGTATTCGAGGAAACGCACCTGGACCGGCGCCTGACGTTTCGGTACCGCTGGACGACCAACGACCAGCTCGGGTTCATCCGGTCGGTGACGCTCACGAACAACGGGACGGAGTCCCTGAAGGTCCGCTATGTCGACGGGCTGTTGAACGTGCTCCCCTACGGTCTCGAACCGGCCGTCTATCAGCGGCTGAGCAGCCTCACGAACGCCTACAAGCGGAGTGAGGTCATCGACCCTGCACGGCGCCTCGCAGTGTTCTCGCTCGAATCCGGCATCACCGACCGGCCGGAACCCGCCGAGGTGCTCCGTGCCACGTCCGTGTGGTCGGTCGGCCCCGAGGCCGATGTCACCGTCACGCCCGAAGCGATCGCCCACCTCTCAGCCGGTCGTGAGGTCCGGCCGGCTTCGAAGTCGACGGGACGACCAGGCGCCTATTTGCTCCACGGCTCGCTGGACATCGCTCCCGGAGAGGTCGCTACGTGGCACATCGTCGCCGATGTCGCACAAGACCAGGCAGCTGTCGTCGCACTGCAAAGCCTCCTCGACGCCGAGCCGGACACGCTCGCGTTCGTGACGAACGCGACCGATCGGTCGGGCCACCGACTCGTCGAACTGATGGCACCGGCCGATGCGCTACAGCGCACAGGCGATCGGGTCGCCACCGCGCACCAATTCGCCAACGTGACGTACAACGTCATGCGAGGCGGTGTACCCATCGACGGCTACCGCGTCTCGAGCCGTGACTTCACGGCGTTCATCGGCGACCGGAACCGGGATGTTGCAGACCGTCACCGCAACTGGTTGAGCTCCCTTCCATCCGGCATCGACCGAGCAGACCTGCTCGAGCAGGCGCGCAACCAGGGGGATCCACAACTCAGAAGGCTGACGCGTGAGTACCTGCCCTTCGGCTTCGCCCGCCGTCACGGCGATCCCAGCCGCCCCTGGAACACCTTCTCGATCAGGGTCCGAGACGCCGAAGGCGAGCCGATCCTCTACTACGAGGGCAACTGGCGGGACATCTTCCAGAACTGGGAAGCGCTGTGCGCGAGCTTCCCCGAGTTCCTCGAGGGCGTCATCACGGTGTTCGTCGATGCTTCGACGCCCGATGGCTTCAACCCGTACCGGATCACGCGCTCCGGCATCGACTGGGAAGTGCCCGATCCCGACGATCCATGGAGCGGGATCGGATATTGGGGCGACCATCAGATCGTATATCTGCTCAGATTGCTCGAAGCCAGCGAACGATTCCACCCCGGTCGAGTGGCAGGCACGCTGAGCGAGCGCCTGTTCTCGTACGCCAACGTCCCGTATCGGATCGCTCCGTACGAAGAGTTGCTCAAGAATCCGAAATCCACGATCCACTACGACGAGGCCGCTGCGGCAGTCTCGCTCGAGCACTCACATCGCCTGGGTGGCGATGGGCGCCTGCTCCTCGACGAAGAGGGTGAGGTCTATCTCGTCACACTCGCCGAGAAGCTCGTCGTGCCCGTGCTGGCGAAGCTCTCGAACTTCGTGCCTGGGGGTGGGATCTGGCTGAACACCGAACGGCCGGAGTGGAACGATGCCAACAACGCACTCGTCGGATACGGGCTCTCCATGGTCACGCTCTACCAACTGCGTCGGTACCTCGACCACCTACGGCTACTGGCGCGGTCCGCAGAAGTCGAACAGGTGCCGATGTCGATCGAGGTCACCCAGTGGCTGGCCGACCTCACGGCGGCGCTCGAGGGATCCACACCGCACGGTGCGGCCTCCGAGCGAGACCGCAAGGCCCTCATGGATGCGCTGGGCACGGCGTTCTCCGACTATCGGACACGCGTGTACGCATCGGGCTTCTCCGGACTGAGCGGCGTTGCCATCGACGACATCGTGTCACTGTGCGACGTTGCGATCGAGCACCTGGATGCAACAATCCGGGTCAATCGTCGTTCCGACGGGCTGTACCACTCGTACAACCTCATCCGCTTCGAATCGGACGGAACAGGCGTCGAGCACCTCTTCGAGATGCTCGAAGGCCAGGTCGCCATCATCGACTCGGGCGTCCTCTCGGCCGACGAACGGGCAGACGTCATCGATGCGCTCTTCTCCAGCGCGATGTATCGCGCAGATCAGGACAGCTTCATCCTGTACCCGGCTCGCCAACTGCCATCGTTCCTCGAGAAGAACCTGGTGCCCTCCGACGCCGTTGCCGGCAACCCGCTCCTCTCGGAATTGATCGCCAGGGGCGACCGCTCGATCATCGCCGTCGACGCCAGAGGCGAACACCGGTTCGGTGCCGACTTCACCAACCGCAGTGACCTGGCCACCGCTCTCGACAGGCTCGCAACCCGGGAAACCTGGCGCGACCTCGTCGCAGCACATCGTGACTCGACCCTCGACACCTATGAGGCGGTGTTCGGGCATCACGGCTACACCGGTCGGTCGGGGTCGATGTACGGGTACGAGGGCATCGGATCGATCTATTGGCACATGGTTGCGAAGCTCCTCGTCGCCGTGCAGGGATCGGTGCTCGATGCCAGGGCGGAAGGCGCGTCACCTGCCACCGTCGACCGCCTCGTCGACGCCTACTGGCGAATCCGATCCGGACTCGGATTCAACAAGTCTGCCGCCGAGTTCGGAGCCATGCCGCTCGACCCGTACTCGCACACGCCCGCCCATGCCGGTGCGCAGCAGCCCGGGATGACCGGGCTCGTCAAGGAGGAACTCCTCACGCGGCCACTGGAAGTCGGTGTTCGGGTGGAAGGAGGCAGGATTCGTGTCGATCCCATCCTGTTGAGGGACGACGAGCTGCTCGACCAACCGGAGACCTGGCATGTATACGACGTCGGGATGAAGACACACGACATCGTCCTCGAAGAGGGATCGCTCGGAATGACCTTCTGTCAGGTACCGGTGATCATCGCCCCAGGAGAACCAGAGATGGAGGTCCGGTTCTCAGACGGCTCGACGAAGCGGATCCGAGGCTCCGAGCTGGACCGGGAGACCAGCGCAAAGGTCTTCGCCCGGTCCGGGTCCGTTGAGCTCATTCGGGCACATGTTCCCGCAGAGGCCGTGCACGCCAGGGCGCCTGCCCGCTGATCGGGACAGCGCTGTGATCGCTCTACCTGCGGAGGTGGGCTCTACCGGACAGCGCGGCCACATCGGTGGCCCCGATCAACTGCATCGTTCGGATCAGCTGACCGTGCAGGATCTCGAGCGACCGATCTGCGCCGGCCGCTCCCCCGGCCATGAGCCCGTAGAGGTATGCCCGTCCTACGAGAACCGCCCGCGCCCCGAGTGCCACCGCCGCAGCCACGTGCGCACCGTTCATCACCCCACCGTCGATCAACACGGCCGTGTCCGAGCCGACGGCCTCGACCACGCCCGGCAGCACCTCGAGTGGAGTGGGCGCGTTCTCGAGTTGTCGACCGCCGTGATTGGACACGATCAGACCGTCAACGCCGGTTGCCGCGACTCGGCGGGCGTCCTCGACGGTCTGGACGCCCTTCACGATCACCGGGCCATCCCACTGAGACTTGACCCAGTCGAGCGCATCCAGGTCGGCCGCCGGGAAGAAGATCTCATCGACCATCTCGGCAACGGTGCCATCGAAGTTGCTCAGTGAGGCGAACTCCAACGGCTCGGTCGTCACCAGATCGAACCACCAGCGAGGATGTCTCGCCATGTCGACGAGGGTCCGCAGTGTCAGTTTGGGTGGCACGGTGAGTCCGTTGCGAACGTCCCGGAGGCGCTCGCCTGCAACCGGGGTATCGACGGTGAGCATCAAAACGCGGAAGCCCGAGCTGCGAGCGCGGCTGATCAGCTCACGACTGGCCTCGCGATCGCGCCACAGGTACAGCTGGAACCATCGACTGGCACCCGGCACCGCCCGGGCGAGATCCTCAGGGCTGGTCGTTCCCATCGTCGACAGCGTGTAAGGGATGCCGAGACGTTCGGCAGCTGCGGCCACCGCGACCTCGCCGTCAGCGTGCATCATTCGCGTGAAACCGGTTGGCGCACAGATGATCGGCATGGACAGCTGTTCGCCGAGCAGCTGTACCGACGTGTCGACAGCCGAAACATCGGTCAGGACCCGCGGATGGAATTCGACCGTCCGGTACGCAGCTCGAGATCGGTTCAAGCTCTCCTCGTATCCGGCACCACCATCGACGTATCCGAACACTGCGCGCGGCACTCGTCGTTGCGCCAGCTCCCGGAGGTCCTCGATGGCGGGTGCAGCGCCAACGCGTGATGCGCTCGTCAGTCGGGGCGCGGCGACGCCGAACATCGGCTTGAGGTCTGACCATCTCGGGATCTGCCGTTTCATCACATCAGCCGGCGAGCAATCGCTTCACGTAGCCCTCAGATCGAGCAATCGATCCGCGGGCGCGGTACCTCAGAGGCTGAGGACCTCCCGTGTCTTGGTGCCATCGGACGTTGCCAGTACCAGCTCACCGTTCTCTCCGTAGTACGAGACACTCATGACGATCTGCGCCTCGGCGATCTTGCGGGCGACAGCGCCCATACCGCCCGGGTAGTCGGGCGGAACGACGATGCAGGGCCGCTGATCGGCGACGCCACCCATTCGCTCCGTGAGCAGGTCTTCGACGGCGTCGTACTGCTCACGGTCGACCGCGATGTGAGCGACGCGCCCACCCAGCCGCGGGAACACACACGAAGCCTTCACATCGATTCCGGCTCCCTCGAGCAAGTCGAACAGCTCGGCGGATCGACCGATCTTGCCGTCCAGCAGCACCACTACATCCATCATCGCGTTCATCCCTCCTCGTAGTACTCGGTCCCGAGATGTGTGATGAGCTCCTCGCCCATCATGTCCCGGAGGTTGTTCTTGAGCTTCTTGAGCTGGATGAAGATGTCGTTCTCGGCGTACAGGCCGGGGGCGGCCTGCGGCGCTTTGTAGTAGAACGACAGCCACTCCTGGATCCCGGACTTGCCGGCGCGTGATGCCAAGTCCATGAACAAGGCCAGGTCGAGCACCAGTGGAGCGGCGAGGATCGAGTCCTTGCAGAGGAAGTCGATCTTGATCTGCATCTTGTATCCGAGCCAGCCGAAGATGTCGATGTTGTCCCAGCCCTCTTTGTCGTCGCCTCTGGGCGGGTAGTAGTTGATCCTGACCTTGTGGTACATGTCGCCGTAGAGCTCGGGGTAGGCCTCGGGTTGGAGGATCTGCTCGAGCACACCGAGCTTGCTGACCTCCTTCGCGCGGAAGTTCTCGGGAGCGTCCAACACCTCACCGTCCCGATTGCCGAGGATGTTCGTCGAGAACCAGCCGTCGATCCCCAGCATCCTCGCCTTCAGGCCCGGCGCGACGATGGTCTTGATGAGCGTCTGGCCGGTCTTGAAGTCCTTGCCGCTGATCGGCACGCCCTCCCGCGCAGCGAGCTCCACCATCGCCGGGAAGTCGATCGTGACGTTGGGTGCGCCGTTGGCGAAGGGCGTCCCTGTGATGAGCGAGGCGTATGCGTAGACCTGGGACGGGGCGATCCGCTCGTCGTCGGCCTCGAGCGCCGCTTCGAACAGATCCAGGCTCTGATGGATGTCCGCAGGCTCGCGATACGCCTCGGTCGAGCCGCACCACACCATCGACAACCGATCGCAGTCGTTCTCTTTGCGAAACGCCTCGATGTCTTCGACCAGCTTCTCTACCTGCTGCCATTTCGTGAGCCTGTCTGACGCCACGTTGTCCGTGTTCTCGAGGCGGGTCACCCAGTCCGGCGAGAAGATCGCCGACATCGGAGCGATCGACCGCATCTCCTCGCCCACGCCTTCGATGTGCTCTGGCCGCAGGACGCCCGCTCGCATGGCGGCTGCGTAGGCGTCGTCGGAGTACGGGTCCCAACCACCGAAGACGACGTCGTCGAGGTCGGCCAGCGGTACGAACTCGCGGATCAACGGATTCCGGTTGTCGGTTCGCTTGCCGAGGCGAATGTGACCCATCTGCGTGAGCGACCCGATGGGGACTGCCTGCCCGGCACGAGCGGCGAGAACACCCGCATACAGCGTCGTGGCGACGGCACCCATTCCGGGCGTGAGGATTCCCAGCCGACCGGTCGCCGGTGAGATGGAGGTTTGGGACACGACTGCTCCAGGGGTTGTGTGCGGGCGCCACGATGGTACCGACGCCGAACGCCGGACGCTCCACGCCGCATGGTGAAAGCCCTGCGCGTGACCAGGGATAGGCTGGCTGCAGGAGGTTGCGATGCAGAATCCACTGGAAGCGGTCCTCGACTCCGAGCGACTGGCTCCGATGTTGCCGCTGCTCTATTCGGCGTGGCTCGATGGGGAGCTGGAATCGGAGGAACTCGGAGCACTCGAAAACGAGCTCGTCGCCCTTCCACGCCTGACTTCAGAGGAGAAGGCAGCCATTCGCTCATGGTTGGAACCGACCTCACCACCCACAGCCCAGGATCTGGCGGAGCTCGAAAGCCATCTCCGTCGGGTCGCTCCGGACCTCGCCATCGACTCCCGGCCGTCCCATCTCGGCCTCAGGCTCACCGGATCGATCGACGACGAGATCGCCGCGCTCCTCCGTCGAGCGGATACCGCCGCGGGAGGATTCACCGCTGAGGCAGCCAAACGGCTGGCTGCCGATGTCGGGCGTTCCGCAACGCTGGCACCGCTCCCCGAGCCCGGCCACGCGCCGGATGACTACATCGCTCTGGCGGAATCCCTCGATGGTCGCCACGCCGCCGTGCGCACGAAGGTCAGGGAGGTCCTGAGCCGTCCTGACTTCGCTCCGGCCGGCGACTTGACGACAGACGGGTATCGCCGGCGCGTACTGGAATGGACCGGGGCACTCGCCGATGAGGGTATCGGTGCCCTGGGCCATCCCGCTGCACACGGTGGGGGCGATGATCCGGGTGGATTCATCGCCGCGTTCACCGAGATCGCTCGCCACGACATCAGCCTGCTCACCAAGTTCGGGGTCCAGTTCGGGCTGTTCGCCGGCTCGGTCTACCGGCTGGGAACCGAACGCCATCACACCGAAGTCCTGCCGCGCGCCCTCACCGGTGAACTGCTCGGTTGCTTCGCCATGTCCGAAACAGGGCACGGATCGAACGTGGCGGATCTCGAGACAACTGCGACCTACCTCCCCGAGACCGATGAGTTCGAGATCGACACACCGCACGATCTCGCCCGCAAGGACTACATCGGAAACGCCGCCCGTGACGGCCGGTTGGCAGTCGTATTCGCCCAGCTCATCACCGACGGACTCCAGCACGGCGTGCACGCGTTTCTCGTCCCCCTGCGATCCGAAGCCGGGGCGATCCTTCCCGGCATCCGGATCGAGGACAACGGCGCAAAGGGCGGCCTCGACGGCGTCGACAACGGCCGTATCTGGTTCGACCACGTACGGGTGCCCCGGGAGGCGCTGCTCGATCGGTTCTCCAGAGTCGACCCAGACGGGCGCTATGAGAGTTCGATCACCAGCCCGGCACGTCGATTCTTCACCACGCTGGGCACGCTCGTCGGCGGTCGGGTGAGCGTCGCCTCGGCAGCGATCTCCGCAGCCGAGAAGACCCTGGCGATCGCAGTCCGCTACGCAACCAGACGACGCCAATTCGGGAACTCCCCCGAAGGAGCGACGCCGCTCATCGACTATCCATCACACCAGCGAAGGCTCCTGCCGCGAGTCGCAACCACGATCGGCTATCACCTGGCCTGCAGCGATCTCGCCGAGGAATACGTGCGAATCGAAGCAATCGACGGCGCCGGCAGTACCGAGCACCGGGCGCTCGAGGCCCGGGCCGCCGGACTGAAGGCGTTCGGCACCTGGCACGCCCTCGATGTCATGCAGGAGTGCAGGGAGGCGTGCGGCGGCCAGGGATACCTGCGTGAGAACCAGATCGTGCGGATGCGGGCGGACGCGGATGTCTTCACCACGTACGAAGGTGACAACACCGTCCTCGCTCAGCTCGTCACGAAGTCGCTGCTCACCGATTTCCGTACCAGCTTCGAGAGCATGGGATTGCTGCGGAAGGCCGAGTTCCTGAGGTCACGGGCGAGTGCCGTCGTTGCCGAGAACATCCCCCGGGTGGGGGCGGTCACCGGAGAGCTGGGCGAGCGCGAGACCCAACAACGGCTGCTACAGCGCCGAGAGCAGCACGTCATCGAGACTCTCGCCTCTCGGATCGCCAAGCGGATCGGAGAAGGGATGGACGCGTCGGTGGCCTTCGTGTCTGTGCAACCCCACGTGATGGTCGCGGCCAGAGCCCACGTCGAGCGGCTGGTCTTCGATGCGTTCGTGCGAGCAGAAGAGGGAACACCCGAAGCAGCGGAGCTGCTGGGCGAGCTACGAACACTTGCTTGCCTCACGATGGTCGAGTCGGATCTGGGATGGTTCCTCCAGCACGGCGTGATCACTCCGGCGATGGCTGCATGGGTACGGCGCGAGGTCACCGCGCGGTCGGCGGAGTTGGCAGCCGGGTCGCGTTGGCTGGTGGACGCTTTCCGCATCCCCGACGCCGTGCTTGCGGCTCCCATCGCCCTTCAAGGCTCCGATCGGTGATTCGAATGCGGTGTACGACTGGGCGGGCCGTAACCTCTCGCCCGTGAAATCCTCCATCGCACTGCTCGCTCTCGCGCTCGGGTTGTCGGCCTGTGGAGCCGACGACGAGCCGGCGATCGGAAGTGAACCCGCTTCGGCTACGGCGACCACGGCCGAAGCCACCACCACCACCTCGACGACCACGACGACGGAAGAGGACGACATGTCGCAAGCCCCATCGACCCAGGTTGCCTCAAACGGCGATTCGGTCTCGGTCCACTATCGCGGAACCCTCGACGACGGCACCGAGTTCGATTCCTCGGAGGGGCGCGATCCGCTCGTGTTCGTCGTAGGATCCGGACAGGTCATCTCTGGGTTCGACGACGCCGTCCGCGGCCTGTCGATCGGCGAGTCTCGCACGGTGCGGATCGAGCCCGAGAACGCCTACGGCGTGTACAGCGAGGAGGCAATCATCGATTTCCCGGCGGATTCGGCACCGGATGGGCTCGAGGTCGGGGATGCGGTGACTCTCGGCAACGGCGGGCGGGGCACCGTCGTGGAGATCACCGACGAGCTCGTCAAGATCGACGCCAACCACCCCCTCGCCGGCGAAGCGCTCACGTTCGAGATAGAACTGGTCTCGATAGACGGCTGAGCCCTTGCGCCGTTGCATGTCCGAAGACGAACACGGCGACGACGGACACTGCGGCGGATTCCACCGCGTGCACCCGATTCCGAGCTCTCACAGCCCGACTCTATGAGCGGAAGGGATCCCCCGATTCGGCGTGCGTCCGCAGGATCTGAGCGGCCTCGAACCGCGGCCCGTGCTGTTCGGCCAGGCGATCGAGCGCAGCAACCACGGTCGCCGCGCCCATCTGATCCACCCAGAAGAACGGCCCGCCGCGGAACGGTGGGAACCCGAAACCGAATACCGCGCCGATATCGCCATCGCGAGCCGACCGGAGGATGCCCTCCTCCAGGCATCGAGCGGCTTCATTGGCGAAGGCCAGCATGATCCGCTCGCTGATCTCCGACGCCGGGATCTCGCGGCGTGGACCCAATCCAAGAGCGTCGTACACGGTCTCGTCGACTCCCCCGCGCTCACCGTTGGCGTCGTAGGTGTAGAACCCGCGACGGTTCTTGCGTCCCTTGCGATCGTCGGCTTCGAGTCGCTCGATCGCCCCCGGGAAAGCCATCCGATCGCCGAATGCATCGATCATGATCCGGCCGATCTTGACCTGGACGTCCAGGCCGACCTCGTCGGACAGACGCATCGGGCCGACCGGCATCCCCCACTGTTCGATTGCGGTGTCGATCGCTTCGACCGATGCGCCCTCGTTGAGCAGGTGGAAGGCCTCCACACCGTAGGGACCGAGGACGCGGCTGGTGTAGAAGCCGGGCCCGTCGTTCACCACGATCACGGTCTTCCCCTGTCGTTTGCCGAACTCGACGGCAGTGGCGAGCGCCCAGTCTGCGGTCTGCTCGGTTGCGATCACCTCGAGCAGCGGCATCTTCTCGACGGGCGAGAAATAGTGCATGCCGACGACCGCCTCGGGTCGAGCGGCACCCTCGGCGATGTCGGTGATCGGGATGGAAGAGGTGTTGGAGGCGAACACGGTCCGGCTCGACGTGACCGCTTCGACGTCGGCAACGATCGAGCGCTTCAGATCGAGACTCTCGAAGACCGCTTCGATGACGAGGTCGGTGTCGGCGAAGCCGGTCCAGTCCGTCGAGCCGCTCACACGCAACATGGCCTTCTCGCCTTCGAATGCTCGCATGTGGCGACGATTCACCCGGCCGTCGACGACCTTCTGGACATACGCCAGCGCACGCCCGATGCCGTCGTGGTCGATCTCCTTGACGCGAACTTCGGCGCCGGCCTTGAGGGTCGTGACGGCTGCGATGCCGCCACCCATCAGGCCCCCGCCGATCATGGCAACCCGTCCAACGTCGATCGGTTCTGCGTCGACCCACTTCTCGCGATTGACGGCGCGCTGGCCGAAGAAGATCGATCGTTGCGCTGCCGACTCGGGTGAGACGACCAGCTCACCGAAGAACCTGGCTTCGGCGGCGTAGCCGGCTTCGGACCCCTCCTCCACGCCGATCCTGATCGCCTCGAGCGCCCGCTCGGGGGCGGGGTAGTTGCCCTTCGTCTGGGCCAGCAGCTTCTGGCGGGCCTGCTTGAAGAGGATGCTGCGACCGATCGCATTGGTCTCGAGCGCGGCCTTCTGGAGACCCGATGCGGACAGGTCGAGGCCGGAGCTCTTGCCGTCGACGGATCCGATCGCCTTTCGCGCACGGTCGATGGCGATCTCGATGAGCAGCTCGGTGGGCACGACCTCATCGACCAGCCCGAGCGCCTTCGCCTTCTTCACTCGGACGTTCTTGCCGCCGAGGATCATGTCGAGCGCGTTGGCGATGCCGATGATCTTCGGAAGGCGCTGGGTACCCCCGCCCGCCGGGATCACCCCGAGCTGGGTTTCGGGCTGTCCCAGCTGGGTGCGCTCAGAGTCGGTTGCGATGCGCATCGAGCAGGCCAGGGCGAGCTCGAGGCCACCGCCGAGCGCGTTGCCGTCGATGGCCGCCACCACCGGCTTGCCCAGACGGGTGTGGATGCGTTCGAGGCGGGCGAAGAGGTCGTGGGTGGTGCGGATCGCGTCTTCGGCAGCCTCCGATGACATCAGCTCGTCGAAGAACTTGATGTCGGCGCCGACCAGGAAGTCTCGTTTCGCCGAGGTCAACACGATCGCCCGAATGTCCGGGTCGGTCTCGAGCCGATGGACGACTGAGGTGAGATCATCGATGAGTCTCGGCCCGAGGGTGTTCATCGATTCACCCTCGAGGTCCATCGTGACGATCGCCACGTGCCGGTCCATGCGGATGGTGAAGTGGGTCAGAGTTTCTGCCGTAGTGGTCATGTCAGCGCTCCAGGACGACGGCGGCACCCAGTCCACCGGCGGCACATTGGGTGATGAGAGCAGTCCCGGCGTCACGCCGGACGAGCTCGTTGGCCATGGTGAGGATCTGTCGGGCACCGGTGGCGGCGAATGGGTGGCCCAGGCTGATCGACCCTCCGTACAGATTGAGCTTGTCACGATCGACCTCGCCGATCGCGTTGTCCCTCCCGAGATGCTCCCGGGCAAAGGCGTCGGACTCGAATGCATCGAGTACCGACAGCATCTGAGCGGCGAAGGCCTCATGGATGTCGATGACGTCGATGTCGCCGAGTTGCATGCCTGCCCGATCCAGTGCCTTGGGGGTGGCGAACGCCGGTCCGATCAGCAGCTGCCAGTTGGGATCGACTGCGGCGAAGCCCCACGACTTGAGGAAGGCTCGCGGCACATACCCGAGCCGCCTGGCGGTCTCCTCCTCCATGAGCAGCAACGCCGATGCGCCGTCGGTGAGCGGCGAGGAGTTGCCGGCGGTGACCGAGCCGTAGCGCCGGTCGAACACCGGCTTGAGAGAGGCGAGCTTCTCGAGCGACGTGTCGGCTCGGGGAATGTTGTCGCGCACGACGGTGGTCCGATACTTCGGTCCCAACGGGAAGGGCATCACCTCGGTGTCGTAGATCCCCTTCTCCCACGCCTCGATGGCCTTCTGGTGCGATTCCAGCGTGTAGGCGTCTTGGGCCTCACGCGTGACACCGTTCATCTTGGCCATCTTCTCGGCGCCATCGCCCATCGATCCACCGGTCGAGCGATCGGCGATGGCCGGTGGCTGCGGCGTGAGATCTCCGGGGCGGAGGGCCGCCAGGGCTTTGGCCCGGGACGCGAAGTCCTTCGCCTTCTGCGCGGCCTGCATCACTTCGACGAATTCATCTGTGAACAGAACTGGCGGTCGTGACAGTGAATCGGAGCCACCGGTGATCACGATGTCCGCCTCTCCGGTCAGGATCGCCGTCGCGCCGTCGACGAACGTCTGCGTCGACGTGGCACATGCCTTCGTGACCGAGTGGGCATCGGTGGTGTCCGGCAGCGGGGATGCAAGGACGATCTCACGGGCGATGTTGGGGGAGTTGACATCCTGGACCACGGAGCCGAAGACAACCCGGTCGATGTCGGTGGCGGGCACTCGCGAGCGGTTGACGAGCTCGGTGACGACCCGCGCCCCGAGCTCGTATGCAGAGGCCGTCTTGAGGTCGGTCCCCGCTTTGGTGAAGGGCGTCCGGAGACCGTCGATGATCGCGACTCGTCTATCGGTCCCACTGTTGGGGCTTGCCATGGTCTCCTCCAGAATCTGAGCGGTTGTTCAAATTGTATCGAGCCGGAATGGGCTTGCAGCCATCCTGGCGTACCTCTACGACAAAGCGGCCCTCGATGGCGATCTCGTCGAGGATCATGGTGTTCACCGGGTCGTCCGACCAATCGGCTGTGATCGGGCTCTCGGGTAGGGATCCCGGAAAGCCATCGGTGAGCGTCATAAGATCGAGTCCCGATGTTCCGAGCCCAGGAGGTCTCCCATCGACCGAGCGCCCAGCCGCCCGACAACACCGTCGGCGACCGGGTGATGAGCCGGTTTGCGCGAAGCGACACAGGACACGCCGGACCGCTCAAGTCGAGCGGCGCCCCGGCCGATGCTGACTCCGAGAGACGTCTTCGGGAGGATCATCATGAACACGCGCGGACTCAGGCTCGACGGACAGAAGCGCCGTCGCGCATCCCTCGTCGTGGCAGTCTTCATCTCCATGACGACCCTCATCGCACCTGCAGGCGCTTGGTCCGGCCAGCGAGCCTCGATCGACGACGGAGCCAGCTCGTGGACCCACGTCACACACACCCATACGAGCTTTGGCCGTTCCTGGTCCTGATCGAGCCCGCATCTCGGTCCGGAGCCCGACATTGATCCGCCGGCTCCGACACATCAGCCCGGTCTGGTTTCTCAGCGGGGCTCTTGGCTTGGTTGCCGTCGCCATCGTCCCGTTCGCCGTCGGGTACGACGCTCCCACCGCCACCCCTCGCCTCGCCTGGCCCGTTGTTGCTTTGGGGTTCTATCTCGCGGAGATCGCAGTCCTCCACCTCCGTTTCAGACGTGATGCCCAGAGCTTCTCGATGAGCGAGATCGCCATCACCGTCGGGCTCTTCTTCGCCACACCGAGCGCCATGCTGATCGGGCAATTCGTAGGAAACGTCGTCGCATTGGTCGCAAACCGACGCCAGCCACCCATGAAGCTCGTGTTCAATCTGGCCCAGTTCACGGTCCAAGTCGCGGTGGCGATCACCATATTCCACCTCGTCCTCGGTGATGGCGACCCGTTCTCGCCGCGGGGATGGATTGCGGCGCTGGCGGGCAACCTCGCTGCGTTCGCAGTATCGGACGCCTCGGTCAACGCCGCCATCAAGATGGCTGGAGGATCGCTGTCACGCAGTGAGGCCTGGACGGTGCGTTGGCTCACGACCGGCGCCGCATTCATGAACACCATCCTCGGGATCGTGATCGTCTTGGTCTGGTCCACGCAGCCGGCCGCGGCGATCCTCGCTTTGGCACCTCCGATCATGCTCTACTTCGCCTACCTCGCGTACACCCTCCAGCGGGCTCAGCAGGCACGGGTCGAGGCTCTCCAAGCGACCGCCCAGGCGCTGTTGCGCGCCCATACGCTGGCGGATGTCGCCGGTCGCGCAGCCGAGCAGGCGCGCTCGATGTTCGAGGCCGAGCTGGCGGAGGTTGCGATCCTGGCATCCGACGAGAGGCCGGGCCTGCGGGGGGTCTCGGTCGCCAACGAGCGGGTGAGCGTGCACACCGATGTCGAATCACCGGGCAGCGCCGAGCAGGCCGAAGCACTGTTGTTGAAGGGCTCCGGCCTCCAGCCCTATCTCGTGTCGGATGCGGTGATCCCCGAATCCGGAATGGTCGTGTCGATCGACGGGGAAGACGGAGCCGTGGGTTTCGTGGTGGTCGTGAACCCACTTTCGGATGTCGCCAGCTACGACACCTCCGACCTCGGACTGCTCGAAACGCTGTCCGGTCAGATCGGGCCGATCATCGAGAACGAGCGCCTCGGCGGCGAGGTCGCCGCACTCGCCCAGCTCGTCGACTCACGCAACGAAGTTCTCGCCGCCGTCAGCCACGAGGTCCGTAGCCC
>JAHEIN010000004.1:0-49699 GCA_024639335.1 bacterium
GCTGGGTACGGACTCCTTCGGGGACGTTGGCGTCCGGAGCGACCGGGCGGGGGTTCACGATCGCAGCCCGGGCACCATTGCCACTCGACCCGCCGTTGGGCGCCGGTGCAGGCGTTTCGGCCGGCTTCTCCTCGAGAGCAACGGCCGCCGGGGCCGGGGCCTCCGCCGCAGCGGCGGGGGCGGGGGGTGCGGCCCGCTCGGGAGCGGGTGCTGGGGCTGGGGGGGCCGGCGTTTCGGTGGCAGCCGGGGCCGCGGGGGCCGGAGCGGCTTCGCCCGCCATCTCGGCGAGGACCGAGGCGACGGATACGCCGAGTGACTTGGCTTTGGCTTCGGCCGACCGTTTCACGAGAGATTCAGGAAGACCGCCGACCTCGGCCGCCTTCTTGAGGAGAGCATCGACGTCGACCTCCGCTGCGGGAGCCGAAGCCACGGGCTCGGGAGCAGCCGGAGCCGGAGCTGGTTCGTCATCGGCCGGCTCGGACGCCGGGGCTTCGGCGGGGAGGGCACCGGGGTCCGGTACTTCCACCTCGGCAGCGGCTGCTGAGGGCGGCGGGGTGGGCGGCGCCTCGCCCTTCATCTCTGCGAGGACCTGCTCCACCGGAAGGCCGAGCGCCTTGGCCTTCGCCTCGGCGGAGCGTCTGAGGAGATCTTCTGGGATGTCTGCCATGTCGGGAGTCCTCTCGATCTACAGCGGGCCGGAGATACCGCCGTCCTTGCGGACCCGCCAGAAGTGGACCGCCATGAACAGCACGATGATGAACGGTAGGAACAGCACATGGAGCACGTACCAGCGCAGGATCGTGCCGGCGGTGACCTCGGCGCCCGCCAGCAACGCGAACTTCACCTGTGCACCGAACACCGGAACGAATCCGGCCATGTTGGTGCCGACGGTGACCGCCCACAGCGCGAGTTGGTCCCACGGCAGCAGGTAGCCGGTGAACGACAGCAGAAGGGTCAGCAGCAGGAGGATGACGCCGACCACCCAGTTGAACTCACGCGGAGCCTTGTAGGCGCCGTGATAGAAGACCCGGCTCATGTGGAGAAAGACCACCAGCACCATGAGATGTGCGCCCCATCGATGCATGTTGCGGACCAACGAACCAAACGCCACAGACGTCGACAACGCCTGGACGTCGGTGTAGGCGTTCTCGACCGTCGGGGCGTAATAGAACATCAGGAAGATGCCGGTGATGGTGAGGAGGATGAACAGGAAGAAGCTGAGTCCCCCGAGGCAGAGCGTGTAGCTCAGCTTGACGCCGTGGCGCTTCACCTTCACGGGGTGGAGGTGATACAACACATTGTTCATGATGACGTACGACCGGTTCCTCGGGCTGTCGGAGTAGCCCTTCTTGAACGGCGATCCGGGGCGCAGCACCGACTCGACGAAGCTGCTCGAGGCGAGCTTGTCGGTCGCTTCGGACAGCCGATCCTTCAAACTGGTGTTGCCATTCGCCACTCGTAGATCCTCCTACCAACGCATTCCGTATGAGTAACCGTTCTTGAAATCCCGCTGACCGGTGTCGACATCCCAGGGGCGGGCGTTGAGGCCGAGCTCGGCCGCTTGGTCGGCGAGCGAGCCCTCGAACTTGCCGAGAGAGATCACGCCGGTCGGACAGCGGTCGATGCACAGCGCGCACCTGGTGCACTCGTTCTCGTCGACGACGAAGAACCCATAGTTGGATTCGTCCTCGTTGGGGTTGTCCACGTTGACCGCCTCGGTGATGGCATCGACACTCAGGTAGTGGATGCACTTCCACGGGCAGATGTCCACGCATCCCTCGCAGAGGATGCACTCGGCTTGATCGATGTGGAGAAACTGCTTCGGTCGGAGCTTGTCCTTGAAGTAATCGCCCTCGACGAGGGCGAGCTGGTAGTCGTCGCGGAACGGCGGTGTCTCGTCGACGATCCCCTTCGGCATCAGCGGTCACCCTTGACGAGCGTGCGGCCGTAGGGCGAGGTGACCTCGTCTGGAGCAGCGGCAGACTCGGGGCGCCCGCCGTAGACGTCCGGGATCTTGTAGGCGAACAAGCCACCGAGAACCAGCATCGCGAGGTTGTAGCCCATCGAGATGGAGTCTTTGATCACGGCCCAGCTGATGCTGATGTCGTTGCCGAGAACGAGGAACGACGGGATCGGGTCGAGGCCCGGCACCAGTCGCTGGCTGCTCCAATCGAGATCGGTCTGTGAGAAGTTGAGCCATTCCGAGGGGACGATTCCGAAGATGACGACGAGTTCGAGCCACGCGAGTGTGGCGGCGATCGACGCCACCGCCCAGGACATCTTGCGGCCGAGTACGAACAGGAACGCCGCTCCGACCAACATCAGCTGCGAAGCGCCGAAAGCGATCACGTAGCCGAGCGCCTTCCACCAGATCCCCCGTGGCATCCAGTTGAGGAAATCGACTTGGAAAGGAACGAACTCGCCGTCGACGAGCTCCTCGACCGGGAACTGGGCCCAGTGGACGATGACCACGGCGATGACCATCGCCACGGTGCCCACCGCCAGCATGGCACTGCCATAGGTGATCCGTTGGCTGGGGCTGAGTTCGCCGAGTCGATACATCAGGTCTCCTGGGTCTTTTCCCTGGTCGGGGCGAGATTCTAGTCATCCGATTCGACCTGACGGCAAAGCATCGGGAAGCCGACGTCGCACAGGTGAGCGACCAACGTCGTGACGCGAGATGTGAGGACGAGCGCCGCGATGGCCAAGCTAACCTCGCCGGTGCCGCCGACACAGAGGTGAGGGTGACCACAACAGCGACTGAACAACGGACCGGGCGTCGGGTCGCCACGGAGAACGTGGCCACCGCTCACCTTCTCGTGTCTTCAGCGTTCCTCGCTCTCGGCGGCGTGTTGACCGTCCTGTCGATGGCATCGGTGTCGTTCATCTCCCTCAGCGGCCCGTTGTCGTACGGCCGGCTGCGACCGATGACGATGTTGGTGGTCATGCTCGGCTGGCTCGTGCCCGCCTTCGCCGGGGTGGGGTATTACCTGCTCCCCCGACTCACCGGAACGCCGCTCTTTCAACCTCGCCTCGCAGGGCTCGGGCTCATCGGGACCTCGGGGCTCACGGTCCTGGGCGTCTTGTGGCTGTTCTTCGGGCTGGGAGACGGAATCGAACCGTTCGGGCTGCCGTGGTATCTCGACATCCTGATCTTGGGCGTGGTCTCGATTCCCGCCGTCGTGACGTTCGGCACCATCCGCAACCGCTCGGAAGAGAGCGTTTTCGCCTCGCTGTGGTTCGTGATGGCAGCGGTGCTCTGGCTCCCCGGCCTGGCGCTCGTCTCTGCGCTTCCGAACCTCGCCGCGATCGGGCGCCAGCTACAAGAGGTGGTCTTCTCCACCGGCTTCGGGACGCTGTGGGTGACGGCCATGGGCTTCGGTATCGCCTACTACGTGGCGGTGAAGCAGACCGACAACCCGCTCGCCAACCGTCAGGTGGCAAAAGCCGGCTTCTGGTCGCTCGCATTCTCCGGTGCGTTCCTCGGACCGGTCCAGATCGCTTTCGGCCCGACGCCCGACTGGCTCGACTCGGTGTCGGCCGTCCTGTCGCTCGCCCTCCCGGTGGCGGCGATCGCAACGGCTGCCGCAGTCGCAACGACCGTCGCCGACGATTGGAGTGACGCTTCGGAGCGCCCGGCTCTCCTGGCCGTCGGGTACGGGCTCGCCTTGGCGATCGTCGCCTCGGTGCTCTCGGTCTTCGGTGCGTTCTCCTCTGCAGCAGCCCTCGTGGGCTTGAGCGCCTTCTGGGATGGCATTCAGTTCCTCGTTCTCTTCGGCGTGGGCGGCACGTTCCTCTCGGCATTCGCCTACCAGGCGATCCCCCCGATGACCGGGCGGCAAATCGACGACACCGGCAACGCCGGCCGGCAGATCAGACTGGTCGCCTGGGGTTCGCTGGGCACCGCAGTGTTCCTCGTCCTCGCCGGGATCCTGTCCGGGTTCTCCTGGACCGGTGGGTCGTACACCGGCTCGTACACCGATGCCGGCGAAGGGTGGGCCGAAGCCATGGCACTCCCCGATGTGTTGATCGGCGTCGCCGTGCTCGGGGCACTGGTCACCTTCGTGGGCCAACTCCTGTTCGTGCGCAACGTGACCTCCGCCATCACGAGCGGGACGGCCGGCGCCCAGGAGGTGCTGGTCTACACCCCGGTCTCCGACGATGACGACGGAGGGGACTCATGAGTGAAGTCGCCGCCGCTGCGGCTGCAATGAACATCCCCGAAGAGCTGGTCGAGCGCTCGGCCGCCGCCCGTGCGACAGCGGCCGGGTCCACTACCGAGGAAGTGATCGCCGCCTGGGCGGGAGGAGCTCCGGCGCCGGCGGCGGCTCCGCCACCCCCAGAGGAGCCGGCTCCCTCGGAAGCGGACGCTCCGACCGAGCCATTGCCCCCGACAGAGCCGATCACAGCCCCCGCGACAGAACCGGTGGAGCAACCGGCGGCGACGGCAGCGCCGGTGTCCATTGCGGCACCAACGGAGCCCCCGGTGCTCCAGGGACGAACGGAGCATCCGTTCCTGATCGCCGCGGGAGCAGCCGGGCTGCTCATCGTGGCGCTGCTGGTCGGCTTTCTCGCACCTGCCCTCCCGCAAGAAGGAAACGGTGTGTACTCATCTGCGGTTCCCTTGACCGAGGCAGCGATCGAGGGACGTGAGGTGTATCGCAGTGAGGGCTGTTCGTCGTGTCACACTCAGTTGGTCCGGCCAATCGTCGCCGATGTCGGTCTGGGACCGGTGACGATCTCCGACAGCAACCAGGTTCTCGGCGTCCGGAGGTACGGGCCCGACTTGGCTCACGTCGGGAGCAGGGTCGAGTCACAATCGTCGCTGTTGTCGGTACTGACGGGTTCGAGCGATCATCCTTCGTACGGGGGGCTGTCGGACACCGACCTCGAGAACCTCACCGCCTACCTGTTTCAATCGAAATGAGAGACCGGGGAATCGAACGATGAGCGATCAACTGTCATCCGCAGCGCAGGCCATGGGCATTCCGGAGGAACTGGTCCAGCGGTCTGCCGCAGCACGAGCTGCCGCCGCCGGGACCGACACCGAGACGGTCATCGGCGCCTGGGCCGGGGGTCAGTCCGCTCCCGCCGCAGCGGCCCCCGAGACACCTGAGCCGTCAAAGGCCGAAGAGCCTGCTTCCGAGCCTGCGAGAAGCGCACCGGAGGCCCCAACGGCCGTCGAACCCTCCCAGACACCGGCTCCCGCTCCGGCGCCGATCACCCCGCCACCGACGCCATCGGTGGTCTCCCCCGAGGAGGCACTCGACCACGACGTCGTCGTGTCTGTCCCGACTGCAGGTTTGAAGGAGCGCACCTCGACGACCATTCCTCAGTGGCTGGTGGCTGCACTGCTGATCGTCCCTGCCTTTGGCCTCCTCTATCTCGCAAGCAATGGCACCGCCGACGCCACGTGCTCGGAGACCGGAGTCGTGTTGCGGGTCGACCGCGCAACCGGCGCGCTGGAGAACTGCGACGGTTCGGAGTTCTCCGGCCGGGGCGGAGCTTCCGGTGGCGGCCTCGAGTTCATCACCCTGGGCCAGGAGCTGTATTCCACGTGCTCCGGCTGTCATGGGGTGAACGGAGGCGGCGGCGTGGGGCCGGCGTTCGGCGGCGTCCTCAACACGTTCGGTGCCTGCTCGGATCACATCGAGTGGGTTCGACTCGGATCCTCCGGTTATCTCGCTGCCGGGCGAAACACCTACGGTGATCTCGGGACCTCGGTCGGCGGTGGGATGCCAGGATTTCCCAATCTCTCGGATGAGGAGATCGCTGCGGTCATCGCCTTCGAGCGGATCCGCTTCGGGGGCGGGGCGGTCGACGCCGAACTCGCCAACTGTGGGCTGATCGAGGCCGCAGACGCAGAAGGGGAGGCCCCTGGGGACGAGGCATCCGATCCGATGACAGAAGGCTGATACCGGTCGTCGGACTGCGGCGAGCATCGCCCTCACCGTCTCAGCAGGCCCCGGACGATGTCGCGCGTCCCGAAGCTGCCTTCCGCGATGAGCTGACCCCCACTCGTCGTGAGCACCGGCACGCGCAGCCCGTACTCGACGACCAGCTCATCGTCGGTGTCGATGTCGACCACCTCGAGCTGACGCCCGAAGAGCTTCGCTACCCGACGAGCCCGAGGCAGAGCGGATTCACACAGGTGGCACGCGGGACGGGTGTAGAAAATCATCTCAGAAAACATTCAAGTGCATACCGCAAGGGTCCGATCTACAATGTGATTTGCCGGAGCTGTTCGCAGTTTCGGCCGAGAGAGGCAAGGACCGCCAGTCATGCCAGTTGGGCACAATGTCCCAAGGTGTGATCGGATAGCCTCCCAGCCCGCCCCACGGCGGTACCTCCACTCTCGAGGATGAGGCCTCCCCTGCCCCGGGAGGCTTCATCAATTCTGGGCCTGTCTCGCTCCGCTCGCCTCGGCCCGTTCTGGGTGATGGGTTCTCAGTCATGGGTCGTCGTGTCATGGCTCAGAACCCACAACCCACGACTCGCAACCGCGAGGCGGCAGCCGAGCTAGCGGACGCCGAACATGAGATCGCGGAGGTTCACGGGGGTGACGGCGAACGTCTCCGGGTCGATCGAGAGAGAGCCGATCCGGAGCCCCTGCATGCCTTCACCGGCGTTGGTGCTCACTCGGAGCGCACCGTCGTCGTACTCGAGCCGGCCGAGTCCGAGACAGCCGCCATCGCCGTCTTGAACGCCGACGAGCATGCCGTGGAGTCTCGATTGTTCGAGAGCCGGGGGAAGTGTCGGAGCGAAGACGGTGGAGCGAACCCGCCAGCGCCCGAGCTCGGGTGCGAAGGCCTTCCGGAACGCAGCAGTCCGCCGTTCCGCTCGCTCGTCAGGCCCACTGGGGATGAGATCGGGATCGACCGGGATCGAGATGACCTCGACCGAGAAGAAACGTTTCAACATCCCGCTGATCGGCTCCATCTCTGCGCCCCGCTGCATCGCCACCACGATGTCCGGCCTCACCAGTTCGGCCTTGTGATACTTCAACGTCTCTCCGATCACACCAGAGACCACACTCGAGGTGTCGATGACCACGAGGTCGCACTCTTCTCGCGCACGACCAGCGAGGGCAGCGGTGGCGATCGTCTGTTGGAGCACGAGCTTGTTGGGGGAGATTGCTCCGACGAAGTGGAGGGCATCCGCGTTTTCGAGCGAGTCGAGGTCGGCGTGGCTGCGCAGATACTTCAGACCGACGCAGGCAGGCGGCCCGATGCGGCTGTTGCTGATGTCGGCGTCGACGAATCCCACCAACTTCCCGGCGTCCATCGCGGCTCGAGCACAGGCGAGCGCCATCGTCGTCTTCCCGGTATCCATGGCGCCGACGAACATGACGGAGTTGGACCCCACGACCTTCGAGACGACCTCGCTGTGCGCTTCGAACATGTGTCGATGCTACCGAGGGGACACGGCAGCTCCGTGGGTGCTCGCCCGATGGTGATTGTTCCCCGAGCGACGTAGCCTCGTCATCCATGTCGCATGTGAGTTTTCTGTCGGACTTCGGCCTCACCGACGAATTCGTCGGAGTGGTCCACGGAGTCATCGCAAAACTGGCACCAGACACGACCGTCGTCGATGTCACGCACGGCATCCCGAGAGGCGACGTTCGATCGGGCGCACTCGCGTTGGTGCGCGCCATTCAGTATCTGCCCGAAGGCGTGGTTCTGGCAGTCGTCGACCCCGGCGTTGGCACGAATCGCCGCGCGATCGCGGCCCAGACCGAGTCGAGAATGCTGTTCGTCGGTCCCGACAATGGGCTGCTGGGGCCGGCGGTTGCCACGATGGGTGGCGCCACGAAGATCGTCGAGTTGACCAACCCGGCGGCGCAGATCCCGAGCGTCGGTGCCACCTTCGCGGGCCGTGACATCTTCGGGCCGGCTGCTGCGCTGTTGGCGTCTGGTGAAGCGTCGGTCGATGATCTCGGGCCCGAGGTCGCACCCGACTCGGTGACTCCCCTCTTGATCCCCCTGCCTGAGATCGAACCGGGGCGGGTCGTTGGCGAGGCCTGGTGGGTCGACACCTTCGGCAACGTTCAATCCAACATCGGACCCGAAGACCTCGCGGTGGCCGGGATCACGCGAGCGGTCACGGTCACGGTGCGGGTCGGAGCCACCGAGCACGAGGTGCCATGGGTGGATGCATACGGTGACGTGGACGAGGGTGAACCGCTGTTGTACGTGGATTCGTCCGGCCTGATGGCCGTGGCCGTTCGGGCAGGCTCGGCGACGTCGTATTTCAATCTGGCAGCTGGGACGGCACTGACTCTGGTGGGTTGAGAAGCTCGACAGTCTGGTAGATGGCCGCTCCGGCGATCACGAGCAGGAGAACGATCACGACGATGGCGGTCGCTGGACGCATTCCCCTCAGTGTGGACACTGCCGGGATGTGATCAAAACCGAGTACGCCTCACAGAGGACCACCCTGCTCCGCAGCGTGCAGCGGTTGGGCCGATCGGCCCTCAAGTTTGGGGCGATTCGGTCGAAAACCTCACTATGCGTCACATTTTGCAGAGTTTTCTCACTCTGAGTGCAATCTTGGCGCTGACCGCTGCCGCACTCCCTGCTACAGCGACTCCAACAGACGAGGCAGAATTCGTCTCGCTCATCAATCAGAGTCGGGCCGCTGCCGGCCTTTCGGCACTGACCGTCTTCGCAGATCTCACCGACGACGCCCGCATCCACACCGCAGACATGATCGGTGCCGGCCGGGTCTTCCACAGCAGCAACGCCCAGCTCGGCTCCTACGCGACCGGTTGGTCGCTACTCGGCGAGAACGTCGGCATGGGCCCGAACCCCGCTCTGCTCCATCAGGCGTTCATGAACTCCGAGAGCCATCGATCGAACATCCTGGGTGACTACGACCTCGTCGGGGTCGGCGCCGATCGCTCGGCCGACGGTGTCATGTTCGTGACCGTTGTGTTCATGAGGACCGCTGCACCGCCGACCACCACGACCACCACCCCACCGCCGACCGTTCAACAGACGGCCGCCGAACCAACTCAGGTCGAGCCGTCGACCCTCGGCGCCGCCACCGGTTCCCGGCCGGCTTCCAAGGTCGCCGGCGCGGTCAACGACCGGACGTTCGAGGTGTTCCGGCCGGTGTTCTCCCTGTTGAGTTCGGCCGGGGGCGACCCCATCGTCCGATTCACGTCGAACGGGACCCGAGTCATCATCGAGTGAAGCGGAAACGGCACACCGAGGAAGCAGAACTCGACAACAACGCCCGAGGAACCCTGCCGAACGATCGAACCGCACTTCCCCGAGCGGAGGACCGACGACCGAGCACCTCGGGCGTTGTCCACTGAACGTATCGATGCACCAGAGTCCGGTCAACACGATCGTTTTGCCATGTCTTGCGGCCCTTCCGGCTCGGCGATCGCCTTGAACGGAGGCTCGACGCGGCTGTGGTGCAAGAACGCGGTTCCTTGCGCCGGCCACCCGAATCCGCGACTCCGATCCACAGTCTCTGTCCACAATCGGTGTGGAAAGGAATCTGCCCGAGAGGTCAGGTGAGTTTTCGCGACTCAGCCGGCGCCGAACGCCATGCGGACGAGTGGCCTGAAGGTCGACTCGACCTGGTCGTAGAGCTCACCGAGCACCGAGTCCAGCAACTCGAAAGAGACGTCCTCGTTCGGCAGGCGGGAGCGGAGAACGATGCCCCCGTCCTTGGCGAGCGCGTAGTGCACCCGAAACGTCGATCGATTCCGATCCAGTACCAGCCGATATGCAGACTCCTGGTTCGCATGGGGCTCGGGAATGACGTAGAGCTCGGCCGTCAGTGATCGCTGATCCGGCGACCACCACACGGTTGAGGCGTCCCTCGTCTCCTGCCGCATCCGAACGGCGATCCGATCGTCGACCTGTTCGGCGTATTCCACAGAAGACTCTTCGTCGGCGATCCACCGGTCGATGGCACCATGGAGGATCTCAGCCGCGCTCGGCACGGTGGATGGCTCCCTCATAGAGCTCGAGAAACCGGTTCGCCGTCGAATCCCAGCTGAATCGCTCCGACCACCGCAAAGCGCCGGTCGACAGACGGGCGGAGAGCTCGGCATCGGAGAGGAGCGAGATCACTGCGTCAGCGTGATCTTCCGGATCCCAGCCATCGATGAGGATCCCAGAACGACCGTCGGCGACGACGTGTTCGAGCCCACCCACGCGAGCGGCCACCACGGGCACCCCACAGGATTGGGCCTCGGCCGCAACCAGGCCGAACGACTCGCTCCGTGACGGCACCATCACGACATCGGCTGCCCGGTAGTACTCGGCCAGCTCGGTGTGTGGCACGGCGGCGTGGAAGTCGACGACGCCTTCGAGATCGAGCTGGGCGGCACGAGCGGTCAGCCGGTCGAGCTCGTCCTCGCCCGCCGGACCCGATGCTCCTCCGATCACCGAGAGCCGAAACCCGGGGATTGCGGCAGCAACGATCGCCGCCACCTCGAGTGCCACATCCACACCCTTCAACGGCTGAATCCGCCCAGCCACCACTGCGTGGGCCCGGTCCACATCCCAGCCGACGCTTCGCCGGGCCTCCGATCGATCTCCGGGAGAGAACACGCCGTGATCGATACCGGGCGGCGAGGTGCACAGCCGGGTCGGATCCGCCCCGTAGTGCTCCATCAGTTCCTGCGCCTCGAGCGGTGTGGCAGCCACGACACAATCGGACTCTGCGATGACTTCCAGCTCGGCGGCGATTCTGGCGGCGGACTCCGGCGCCTCGTCGAAGCGTTTTGCCAGGTCCTTTACCCGCCCCAACGTGTGGAACGAGTTGGCGAGAGGCACGCCCAGTTTCCGTTTGACGACGAGGCCTGCAGACCCGCTCAGCCAGTAGTGGCTGTGCACGACGTCCGGCGGGTCCACGTCGAGGACCGCCATCACTCCCTCTGCGAACTCCTGCACCCAGTCGACCATGTCGCCGATCGGGGCGTACTCGGGCGGGCCGGCGTCCACGTGGAACACCCGATAGCCGTCGTCTACCTCGACGAGGTCGGGCTGTTCTGGACCCGTCCGCCTGGTGAACACGTCGACGGCGACGCCCCGCCCGGTCATGGTTCGGGCGAGCTCGTCGATGTAGACGTTCATTCCGCCTGCGTTCCCGACGCCAGGCTGCATCAGCGGTGAGGTGTGCATAGAGAGATATGCGACGCGCCGGATCATGCGGCTGTCCCCGTCGAGATCCGGTACAGAGGTCGAGGTTCGGCTCCCAACCTGAATTTGTAGGTCTCGTCACCCTTGAGAAAATCGAAACGCGGAAGCCGCTCCGCAATGGCCTGCTCGATCAGCGTGCCGACGATGGCGATCCCCGGTGAAGCATCGGCGAGGCCGGGGTCGTATGACGAGTTGTACAGATAGATCCCCTCGTCATCGGAGAACGAGAACAGCGATGCGGCAGCACGATCGGTCTCCGGGACACGGAGGACATCGAGCCTCCACCCATCCAGCTGAACGAGCGTTGCGAAGAATGCTTCCCGCTCAGGCGTCATGAACTGTCCCTTGTCACCGTCCGACAACCGGTGCAGACGGACGAACTCGTCGAACGCCCAGTCCGGCTCATGGTGAACCTCGTGCACGACTTCACCCAGCACGTCTTCGTAGCGCCGCCGTTTGCGGCGCACTTCGTGACGCTGCTTCTTCGACAGCATCCCCAGATAACCCTCGAGCGTGTCGGGCAGCGGGACGACCGCCGAGACCGTGTGCTCCTCGATGTGCACGGCGACGCCCCGATCGGCCAGCGCTGCGGCGAGCGGTCCGCAGGCCTCCTCGGGCAGCGAGTCGAGCTCCAGCGCGTAGCCGTCGCCGATCATTCCAGCCAAGGCGTCGGCGATGGCGTCGACACGGTCGCCGAGCGGGGAGTGGTAATCGGTGAGATCGGGGTGCCCGGCAATGCGCACGGCCCCGCCGGAAACCGTGATGGGGAGCGCTCCCCGGTCGTTGCCGATGACATCTGCTTCCTCGCCGCGAAACGCCGTGACCGCTTCGACGAATGTGGCGTGCGGAAACGGCCCGACCGCCGGCGCGAGCGGGCGAAGGGCGGGGAGTCTGGGAAGCGTGGTTGGGATCGTCATTGCAGGGTCAGTCGTACGACGGATTCCACCGTACCGACCTCCCGTCCGCCACCGGACATCGGCACCCGCGTAGCGGATCGGAGGGCATCTGCCACGGACGGGGTCACCCAATCGAGCTGGGTCAAGACGTCGGTCACGACCGGGCCGATCGCTCGAGACTCGCCGTCTGCGATCTTGATTGCGATCGCTCCGCGATCTTCAATCGTGAGGCCGAGATTGCCCTCCGCTCCGAGCTTGGAGACTCCGTTGGTGTGGATCGCGAACTCGGCGTCGGGCCTGCCCATGCCAGAGGCCAGTCGTGGGAATCGGTGCATCGCCTCGAAAACACGGGCGAAGCGCTCGTCATTCCCGAGCCGGGCGAATGCACGCGCGAGCGATCGGGTCGAAACCGTGAAGGTCGGCGCACCACAGCCATCGACACCAACATCGAGGGAGCGCTGACCGGTCGCCTCGGCGAGGGTCGTTCGCATCCGTTGCTGGAGTGGATGGGCCGGGTCCAGGTAGCTGTCGAGGTCCCAGCCTGCACCAGCACACGCTCTGAGGAACCCGGCGTGCTTCCCGGAGCACTTGTGGAAGACCGGCTTCGGCCAACGTTGCGACGCCCAGAGCATGCGATCGCGGTGGGCCCCGGTGGGCCACGCCGCAGGAGTGCCGAGGTCCGCTTCGGTCAAGCCCGCCGACCGAAGCATCTCACGGACCGTGGCGATGTGGACGGGTGCACCGCTGTGGCTGGCACAGGCCAGCGCCAGCCACTCGGGCGGGAGGTCAGGGCGGATCTCATCGGAGACGGCCGCCAGAAGAGGCTTGATCGACGACCTTGCGAAGAAGGTCCGGTCGATGTCGCCGCTCGAGGCGATCAGTGTGCCGGAGAGGTCGACCACGGCTACGGCACCGTCGTGGATCGACTCCGTCACACCCGAACGGGTGACTGCGGCCAACACGTTGGGCGATTCAGTCGTCGCCCGGGGCCGAGACCTCGGCCTTGAACCGCTCGGCGATCAGATCACTGAGCGTATCGATCACCCGCTGGGCTTCGAGGCGCTGGGTGTTGATCTCGCCGACCATCTTCTCGAACCCGTCCAGCGATGCCTGCAACTCCTCCTCGGTTGCATCATCGAGCCGCGTCAGCACACCATCGCCCATCACCTCGTCGATGTCGCGCTTGCCGATCTCCGGGAGTGGTGGAAGGTCGGTGACGATGTGCCGTGTACCCCGTGGTTCGGTCCGATCCTGGCGCTCGGGATCGGTGAGGATGTCGACGAGCGATTCGATGAGCGAGCGGTCTTCTTCACCCGCCCGGCGGCGCTGTTCGAACTTGACGAGATCCATGCGCCCGTACAGGAGTCTCCGGTAGTAGGACAGTTCGTTTTCGACCTCCACGGCGGTGGAGCGATGCTCTCGAAGCTCATCGAGGCTCAAGTCGTCGAGGCCCTCGAGGTACTCGGGGTCCAGGACACGGTCGAGACGTCTGCGATGCTGCTGCATGGCAACAGACTACCGGCAGGCTACTGCGACGGTTGGATATGGATTCACCGCCGCGGCACCCCGCCCACCGGGGTGGATCTCGAAATGCAGGTGTGGTGGGCCGCCGCGGGCGTTGCCGGTGTCACCGTTGAAGCCGATCAACTGTCCGGCGGAAACCCTGGCGCCGTTGGACACGTTCCAGCCGGACAGATGGGCGTAGTAATAGCCATAGCCGCTGTCGGCGGACAGCCAGATGGTCCTGCCACCGAGGCCACCGGATCGAATCGAGACAGTCCCGTCGGCGACGGCGATGATGCTGGCGTTCCACCCTGCGAACATGTCCGTTCCCCTGTGAGACCGGCCGCCGGATCGAGGGAAGCCCCAGGAGTCGATGAACGAAGACCCGGGGATCGGACAGCGGAAGCCGCTGATCGCCCCGACCCCGGCAGAGCGCCCACCGGCCGCGGCGGCGCGAGCCGCCCGGGCGGCGGCTTGCTCACGGTTGTACTGGTTGGTCAGATCCCGACATCCGACCGACAGCTTGTTGAACTCGGCGTTGGCCTCGTCGGCGATCCCGAGAACGGTCTCGGCGAATGCAGCTCGCTCCGCCTCGACCTCACGCAACTGGGCGTCCAGCTGCACGAGCTCGCCCTCGAAACGGTCGAGGTCGTTGCGGATGGCGAGCAGATCGTCGAGCGCAGCCATGCTGTCGCCGGTAGCGGCATCCAACAACTCGTTGCCCGTGAGTGCCTCGTCGAGCGACCCGGCGAACAGCACGATCGACGACGCCCCTCCAGCCTCCATGTAGAGCTCGACGGCGAGCTCGTTGATCTCGTCGCCCGAGGCCTCGATCTGACCGGCACGGCGGTCGATCGACTCGTCGATGTAGGCGCGCTGATCCTCCAGCGCAGCGATCTCGCCCAGCGTCTGCTCCCAGGCGAGTTTGGCCTGGTCGGCCTCTCGCTGCTTTTCCTGCCACACGGCATATTGGGCGCTCGAGCTGGCACAGGCGGCATCGACTTCGCTCTTGGTGACCGAGAAAGCCGGGGGCTGGGCCACCGATCCGAAGAGAGCGACAGCCAGAAAGAACGCCAGGCCGCGAAGCGCGGACCTCATTCGCATGAGGGGAATGGTACCTCCATGTGCGAGTCACACCAGACGCGAAGGTCAGTTCACAGTTGTCGGTCGGCCGCCTTTGTCGGAGGCCGGAAGCCGGAAGTCGTAAGCCGTAGGCTGCTGCCATGAGAATCGTGCTGTTCGTGGCGGTGGGTGGGGCGATCGGTGCCGTCGGGCGCTACCTGCTGTCGACCCCGATCAACGAGCGGATGGCGCCTTGGGGAACGATCCTCGTCAATCTGGTCGGTTCGGCGATTCTGGGATTCCTCATCGGATGGTTCGCAGATCGCTCGGCCGACCCGGCGATCCAGATCGGCCTGCTCACCGGCGTCCTCGGCGGGTTCACCACGTTCTCGACCTTCTCGGCCGAGACCATGCTGCTGGTGGACGCCGGCCGCTGGCAACCGGCCATCGTGAATGTCTTCGTCTCCGTATTCTTCGGAGTGGCTGCGGCAGCGGTCGGCTACTCGGTGGGTCGCGCGTGAAGGAGCTCAGGCCACCAGGCGGAGGACTGGAAGGAACACCGCCGCAGCAAGGACGAGACCGTCGAGAGAAGCCAGCAGCCCCGGTGGACGGTTGACCAGCTCGACACGCCTGGTCCGAAGAAGGGATCCGAAACCTCGACCTGCGATCAACGATGCTGCGATCACGACCCCCATGATCAGGAAAGTGACCAGGTCGAGATCCCAGATGCTGGCGATGGCCAATGAGGTCCCGATCGCCCCCAACGTGGTCGCAGTGAACGGATCGCCGAATGGGAGATGTGAGAAGCGCTCGATCACCGCTCGGATGGCGATCGCTGCGATGGCGACAGTGATCAGGACGCCGGTCGCTCGATTGACCGGGACGAACGACTCGCGGGCGAGCAACAGCGAAGCCACGGCGGTCGCCGACAAGACGGAGATCGCAAGTGACGGGACGAGCGCCACGAGGGCGCGTGACTCGTCCGACGCCACCGACCAGGCGAGCGGCACGACCACCGCGACGATCAGGGTGACGCCGAGGCCCTGGGCCCCGAGCATCCTGGTCGAAACGACGGCGACCAGGACTCCCAGTACGGCGGGGATGAGTGGGATGTCTCTCGCCCGCTGTGCGGCGACAGAGGCGACGTCGACAGTCCAGAACACGACGACTCCGACGACGGCGACGGACCACCAGGTACTGGTGTCCAACGTGTTCAGAAAAACCAACACGAGCCCGACCACGATCGCCAGGATCGGCTCCGAGCCAGTGGAAAACTCCGTCATCGGACCGGCTCCGCCCGAGACCGGGGGGATCAGCGCCACTTCGTCAGTCGGCCCCACCGGCTGCTCGCTCACTGCCTCGTCGCCATTGACCCAGACCCGCGCACGCTTGGCCGCTTCGGAGAACGCAGGGCCGAAGCGTTGAGCCGCCGATTCGAGAACTCGAGCCACGGTGGGCTCATCGATCTCGATCGAGCTGGTGCCGGCGACGTCGCGCAGGCCGGCGAACAAACGAAGTCGTGCCATCGGCGCCACACTACCCGAGCGGCCGGAGCGCACTCTCGATCCTTTCCGCTGGTTCGACGGCAGCGGTACGCTCCCTGCGTATGGACGAAACGCCGGTAGTTGCGGTCGAGATCCCCCAGGTGGGTGATGATCGGCACAAGAACTGGGCGAAGGTGGTCCACTCCGTCGACCCCGACAAATCATCGGGTTGGGCATTCATCGGCGACTTCATCGCCACCGGGGGCATCCAGGACGTGCCGGCAGGATCGGTGGTCCTCGTCTACGGCGAGCGAGGCTCTCGCTCCAATCCCCGGTCCGAAGCCAAGGTGTATGTCGTGAATCCCGATTCGACTCTCAGCGAACACGGGCAGGCGAAAGGGCGAGCCTGGGCTCGGACGCTACGCGATCCGGTCGAGGAATTGTTGAAAGATGACCTGCCAACGCATCGTGGTTGGCAGCCCGACCTTCTCGGCTTCACTGACCACGCCCTGGCCGAGGAACTCGTCAGGCGTGGGTGGACGGTCCAAGAACCGGAGGAATCATGAACAACGAACCAAATCACGGGATCTCCGTCAGGGCCACCGGCGGGCCGGAGGTCCTCGAATACGGCGAGCTCGCCCAGCCTGAGCTCGCGCCGTCGAAGGTCGTCATCGACGTCACCGCCGCCGGTGTCAATTTCATCGACACCTACCACCGTGGTGGCCTCTATCCGATGGAACTGCCATTCACACCCGGCCTCGAAGGCGCAGGGACCATCTCGAGCGTCGGCGTCGAGGTCGAGGGATTCTCGGTGGGCGATCGCGTCGCCTGGACCAGTTCCATCGGCAGCTATGCCCAACGGAAGGCAGCTGCGCCCGACAGCCTCGTCCATGTTCCCGAGGCCGTACCGCTGGACACGGCAGCAGCCGTGATGCTCCAGGGCCTGACCGCCCACTATCTCGCCACCGACACGTTCCCACTACATGGGGGACACACCGTGCTCATCCATGCGGGGGCGGGCGGGGTGGGGCTGCTGCTGACCCAGATCGCCAAGTTGAAGGGGGCAGAGGTGTTCACGACCGTCGGCAGCGACGACAAGGCTGAACTGTCGGAAGCGGCCGGAGCAGACCACGTCATCTTGTACGAAGATGTCGATTTCGCCGACGCCGTGACCGAGATCGCCGGGCATCGGCCGATCGACGTGGTCTATGACGGCGTCGGCAAGACGACGTTCGACCAGGGCATCTCCGTGCTGCGGCCCAGAGGCATGATGGTCACGTTCGGCAACGCGTCCGGCCCGGTCGACCCCGTCTCACCTCTCGACCTGATGACCAACGGCTCGATCTATCTCACCCGGCCGACCCTGTTCGACTATGTCTCCGGCCCCGAGGAGCTCCGATCGAGGGCCGCAGATCTCTTCGCCTGGATCGAATCGGGCGACGTCGACGTCCGGATCGGCGCCACTTACCCAGTCTCGGAGGCCACCGCCGCCCACACCGCCCTCGAAACCCGCCAAACGACGGGCAAGGTGTTGCTGGTTCCGTAGGCCCTCGCTCGCTGCGCTCGCATCGGCCGTTGTCGGTTCTCAGTTCTCGGTTGTCCATTCCCGAAAAACGTGTCCCCGCCTCTGGGAGAACACCCGCACGGTCAGCGGCGGAGGACGTCCAGGGTCCTCATGACGGCTCTCGTGTCGGCGAGAGGGTGGCGGGGGCTCTCGGTGAGGCCGGCGGCGAGACAGAGCTCGACCTCTGCCACCTCGAAGGCGTAGCCGGAACCCTCGTAGTCGACCTCCCAGGAGCCGAGGAGCTCACCCCTCTTCCAGTGCTCGACCCGTGAGCTGTGGTGAAAAGGTGAGGTGAGATGCAGCCGGCCGAGGGGGCCGGACACGGTCGCTGTGAGTGTCGTGTCGGAGACGAACGACGAGCCGAGCAATGACAACACGTCGTTGTCGTGCTTCATCGTGATGGCGTATTGGGCATCCACTCCGGTGTGGGTGCGGGTGTTCGTGGCGAGTATCTCGACGGGCGGGCCGGCGAGGAGCTGGGCGAACGTCACCGGGTAGATCCCGACATCGAGCAGCGAGCCGCCGGCCTGGGCGGGGTCGAACCAGCGGCGACCGGGATCATCGTTGGCGAGAATCCCGAAGTCGGCGAGGATCGTCCGGATCGGGCCGATCCTGCCATCGGCGATCAACGATTCGAGCAGCATCCACGAGGGCTGGAAACGCATCCACATGCCCTCCATGAGGAACACGCCCGCCTCCTGCGCCGCCTCGATCATGCGGTCGGTGGTGGCGAGATCCGGTGTCAGCGGCTTCTCGCACAGGACCGGTATGCCCGCCTGGAGGCAGGCGAGGGCGTCCTGGAGGTGATTGGTGTGCGTCGAACCGACGTAGACGACGTCCGGGCGATCGGCGACGAGCGCATCGATCGGCCCGTGACGGGCCTCGAGACCGCGCCGATCGACGAACGCAGCGGCCCGTTCCTCTGCTCGTGACGCCACGTTGGCGACAGTCGAGCCGTGCTCGGCGATTGCGTCGGCGAAGGCCGATGCGATCCCGCCGGTTCCGATGATTCCCCATCGCAGATGCGGGGCCTGAGTCAGATGATCGTCCATTCCGTTTTCGACGGTACCGCCGTCGGCGCCGGTCGGGCTTCGATCGTTCAACCCATCTCCGCGAGTTTCTCCAGTGCCTCGTCGATGACCGGATCGTCCTTGCAGAAGGCGAAGCGCACGAGTCTCTTGCCCTCATCGGAAATCGAGTAGAAGGCCGAGGGTGGGATGGCGGCAACGCCGACCTCGGTGATGAGATGATGAACGAAGGAGACGTCGTCCTCGAATCCGAAAGGGCGGTGGTCGGCGAGCACGAAGTAGGTTCCCTGCGGCTCGTACACCTCCAACCCGATGCGCCGCAGACCTTCGACGAGCCGGTCCCGCTTCGCCCGGTACAGGTCGGTGAGCTCGCCGTAGTAGCTGTCGTCGATCCGGAGTGCGGCGGCCGATCCGTACTGCATGGCGTTCGGGACGGTGAAGGTGAGGAATTGATGGGCAGCCCTGATCCCGGCGGTGAGCTCGGGGACTGCGATCGCCCATCCGGTCTTCCATCCCGTGAACGAAAAGGACTTTCCGATCGAAGAGATCGTGATCGTGCGCTCGGCCATCCCGTCCAGCGTGGCGAGTCGGATGTGATCACTGACGTAGACCATCCGCTCGTAGACCTCATCGGTGATGGCGACGAGATCGTGGCGGCGACACAGATCGGCGACCGCCTCGAGTTCGGCGCGGTCGAACACCCGCCCTGTCGGATTGTGGGGCGTGTTGATCAGGATCGCCCTGGTCCGGCTGGACACCGCCGACTCGAGCGCTTCGGGGTCGAGCCGGAAGTCGGGTGCGTGCAACGTGACGAACCGCGGGACGGCGCCGGAGAGGGCGCAGCCCACGGGATAGGCGTCGTAATAGGGCTCGATGAGGATCACCTCGTCGCCGGGGTCGAACGTTCCGATGAAGGTGGCCGCCAGCGCCTCTGTTGCGCCAGAAGTGACCGTCACCTCCCGGTCGGGGTCGACCGTGACCCCGGTGTCCGCCTGCCATCGATCGGCGACCGCAGACCGGAGCTCGGCCGTCCCCATCGACGGCGGATACTGGTTCCAGCCGTTGCGGAGGCCGTCGATCGCCGCCTGTTTGACCGACTCGGGGCCCTCGAACGTGGGGTATCCCTGACCGAGATCGGTAGCGCCGTGTTCGCGGGACAGCGCGGAGATCTCGGTGAAGATCGTCGATCCGAACGGCTGGAGGCGTTGGCTGACCATGGTTCGGCAGGCTACCGGCTCTCCGCCTCCCGCCTCAGACGGTGCCGGCGGCAGGCTTGGTCGTGGAGGCAAACACGACGCCGAGAGCGATGAGCACGATCCCGGCGAGCAGCGCCGATGTCAGCGGCTCACCGAGGACGGCGACTCCCAGGAGAGAGGCGACGGCCGGTTCGAGCAAGGTGACGACGACCACCACGCCGAGCGACAGCCTCTGGAGACCGAGCCCCCAGAGGATGTACGCGACCGACAACGTGAAGACGCCGAGATACCCGACTGTCGCGATCGAGCCGGCCGAGGCGAATGCCTCACGTGCTGAGCCGATCGCAAGCGGGATGAGGAGGACCGTTCCCGCGCCGAAGACCACCCCGATCGCAACGTCCGGCTCGACTCGCCGCATCAATCGCTGCGCCGCCAGACCGTAGAAAGGAAAGGTGGTACCGGCGATGAGCGCCAGGCCGACACCGGCGAGATCGACATCGGGTGCATCGAGCGTCAGCAGCGCAACCCCCGCGATTGCCGCCAGGGCACCTGCGGCCCATCGGAGCGACGGCGACCGTCGGGTGACCAAGAGATCCATCAAGCCTGCCACGATCGGGCCCGTTCCGATCGTCACCAGTGTGCCGAGGGCGACGCCGGTGCGCGACACCGCATCGAAGAAACTGAGCTGATAGCCCGCCACTGCGGTGCCCCCGAGCAGCACCCAGCGCCAATCCAGCGATCGGATTGGGATCGTGCGATGCCGGAGCCACATCCAGAGGGCCAAACCGAGACCACCGATCACCGCACGCCACGCCCCCGCTGCGCGGGGTGACAGCGCCTCCGGGCCGAGTTCCGCCGCCGTGCCGGTGGTGGCAAAGAGCATGGCGGCGGCCGCCACCGCCAGTGTGGCTCGCCGGACGGAGGAACGGTCGGACTGCATGCCGGAAAGCTAACGCTCGGGGGTTGGTCGCGGTGCCGCGGCGGACACCTCGCTACGAGGAGGGGCGTTCTACCCGGTCCTATCCGCCTGAGACCGCCAATTCGGGGACGGGGCGGTTCCAGCGGCCATCGAGGTAGAGATGTGGGAGCTTGACGGGGCGGGGGCCATGGGTGTGGCCTCTCGCCATCCGTGATGCGCCATCGTGCGGCCGGGCGGTGCGGTCGAAGGTCCCCGTGATCGCAGAGAGCTCCTCGAGTGACTCGACGGTGGACAACTTGCGCCGGATCTCCGGGCCGACCGGATATCCCTTCAGATACCAGGAGGTGTGCTTGCGGAAGCTGCGGATCCCCCGATACTCCTCGAACCAGTCGACCAGCAGGGAGGCGTGGGTCTCCATCGTGTCGGCGACGTATCCGAGGTCGGGGACGGTCACGACCTCCTCGCCCGCGAACACCTTGGCGAGATCGCCGAACAGCCAGGGTCGCCCGAGGCACCCGCGACCAACGATGACTCCGTCACAGCCGGTCTCTTCGACCATCCGGATGGCGTCGCTCGCCTCCCAGATGTCGCCGTTTCCCAACACGGGGACGTCGAGAGCGTTCTTCAGCGTTGCGATCGCCCGCCAATCGGCGTGGCCGGAGTACAGCTCCTCGGCCGTGCGGGCATGCAACCCGACAGCGGCTACACCCTCGTCTTGGGCGATCCTGCCGGTGTCGAGATAGGTGAGGTGCTCGTCGTCGATTCCCTTGCGGAACTTGACGGTGATCGGGGCGGCGCCGGCGTTGGCGACGGCAGCGCGAACGATGTCACGGTACAGGTCACGGTTGAAGGGAAGCGCTGCTCCCCCGCCGTTGCGCGTCACCTTGGGAGCTGGGCAGCCGAAGTTCAGATCGACGTGGTCCGCTCGACCTTCGGTGACCAGGTGCTCGACGGCTCGCCCCACGTAGTGTGCGTCGGTCCCGTAGAGCTGGATCGAGCGTGGTGACTCGTCGGACGGGAACGTTGCAAGCAGCCGGGTCTTCTCGTCGCCCTCGACGAGTGAGCGCGCACCGATCATCTCGCAGACGTAGATCCCCGCCCCGAACTGCCGGCACAGCCGCCGGAATGGCGCGTTCGTCACGCCTGCCATCGGAGCGAGCACGACGGGTGGATCCACGGTCAGGCGACCGATCTGGAGTCGGGTCGGAGTCATCGGCAGAAAAGGGTAACCGGGAAGGGACGTGAGACCAGAGGCGAGTCGAGAGACTCACGTCGTCCTCATCTTCGGCGAGGTGCCACGGATGGGAACCTCACCGTGGTCGAGAGTCCTCCCCCGGGATTCGGGACGGCCTCCACCGTCGCACCATGCGCCTCTGCAATGGCTCCGACGACCGCCAGGCCGAGACCGACGCCTGATGCGCGGTCTTCCTCGATGCGCTCGAAGGGCCGGTACATTCGGCTCACATCGGCACCTGCGAGTTGCGGACCGGTGTTCTCCACCATCAGAAGGGCCCCGGATACGTCGGAATCAACCGCCACGTTCACGCTTCCGCCCTCCTTGTTGTGCAGAATCCCATTGACGACGAGGTTCCGAATCAAGGACCGCAGGAGCGACGAATCACCTTGGACCTCGGCGTCGGCCAGCGAGAGATCGAGTTCGATGCCATTGGCGTCTGCGACCGGGACTGCCCCTGCGACCACCTCTCCGACCATGCCACCGAGGTCGATGGTCTCGCTCACGAGGTTCCCGCTGCGTGACCTCGTGATGGACAACAGTTGGGAGATGAGTCGCTCACTGCGGTCGACTTCCTGCTGGACGGTCGTGGCGAGCGCCCGTTCAGCATCGGTCGCAGCCGGAGCGGCCAGGTGGTTGTCCGCCTCGACACGCATCACGCTGAGCGGCGTCCTGAGCTCGTGCGACGCGTAGGCGGCGAAGCTGCTCTGATTTGCGTATCCCCGCTCGACACGATCGAGCATCTCGTCGAAGGTGTCGGCGAGCTCCTTGATCTCATCGGACGGGCCTTCGAGCGCAACCCGCTGCGTCAGGTTCGCCTCTGTGAAGGTCCTGGCCGTCTGCGTGATCTCGGCGACCGGATCCAGCGCACGCCGGGATATCAGCCACCCCACGATGCCGGCGACCACGGCCACGATCGCCAGGGCGATGAGCGATTGAAAGAGAATCGAGTTCAGGAGATCGGTGCGGAGCCGAGCTTCGAAGCTCTCTGCGGCCTCGCGCAGTGTCCGGCCGTCCTCGAGTACGAGATCTGCCAGAGGGCTCGGGATTGCATCAGCACCTTGTCCGCCGGCGAAACCGGGGAGCTCGATTCCGAACTCGTCGGAGAACGCCCGCCTACCGCCCTCGGGCAGATTGCGGATCTCGGCGTCCACCAGGAAGTAGTTGAGGCCCACGAGTGTGAGGCCGGCGACGAGGAACGTCGCTCCGAACAACACAGCCAGCCGGGTTCGGATCGATGCCGTCCGCATCAGATGAGCCGGTATCCGACGCCGGTGACGGTCTCGATGACCGGCGGATCACCCAGCTTGCGTCTGAGCGTCACCATCGTGATTCGGGGAGCGTTCGTGAAGGGATCCGCGTGCTCGTCCCAGACCCGCTCGAGGAGCTCCTCGGCGGACACGACTCTGGGATGTGCGGACAGCAGCACTTCGAGGACTCCGAACTCCTTCCTGGTGAGCCGGACTTCCTCGCCGGCCCGATCGACCCGGAATGCACTCGGATCGAGCTCGATGTCCCCGTGCCGCAAGACCGGCTGAACGGCGACTCCCGGTCTGCGCGCCAGTGCGCGCACGCGGGCCTCGAGCTCGGCCATGGCGAAGGGTTTGGAGAGATAGTCGTCCGCTCCGAGCCCGAGACCCTCGACCCGATCATCCAACGACCCCGAGGCCGTGAGCATGAGAATCCTCGGCGAGTCCGAGCGCGTCACGAGTTTGCGAGCGACGTCATCTCCATGGACCACCGGGAGATCACGATCCAGGATCACGACGTCGTAGCTCGTGACGTCCGTCTTGAGCAGTGCTTCGGCTCCGTCGAACGCCACATCGACTGCGAGTCCGGTCCGGCGCAGGCCGTCGGCGACTCCACCGGCGAGGGCGCGGTCGTCTTCGACAACGAGGATTCTCATACGGTCAGTGTGCCAGGAGCGCGCCATCTCGCAGTTCATTCCGACCTGAGCGCTTCGGTCGGAGACAGGCCCGCTGCTCGCATCGCCGGGTAGAGCCCTGCGACTGCTCCGATTGCGACGGCTGCGGCCAATCCGCCGGTCACGGCGATGGTCGGAATGATGATCGTCCATCCCTGGCTGGCGGCGTACCCGGCGGTGACGGCGGCGCCCAGAATGACGCCGGCGACACCTCCGAAGAAGCCCAGCAACAACGACTCGGTGAGGAATTGCAGCAGGATGTGGGTTCGGGTTGCTCCGATCGCTCGACGCAATCCGATCTCGCCGCGACGCTCGATCACTGCGATGACCATGATGTTTGCGATCCCGATGCCGCCAACGAACAATGCCACCGCACCGAGCCCCAGGAAGAGACTCGAGAAGGCGTCTTCGGCGGCGGCCTGAGCGACGAGCACGTCAGACGGCCGACTGACCTCGACTTCTTCGGGGTTCTCGGGGTCGACCGATCTCGGGATCAACTCCCTGGTCTCGTTGACGAGATCGGGATCGACGCGCAGATAGACGGTGCCGGGAGCGAGGTCCTGGTTCAGGAAGTCCTCGGCGGCATCGACCCCGACGATCGCTGCGCGATCGAGGTCTGCCGCCAGCACGAACGGTTCGAGGACACCGATCACCTCGACCCACTGCTCACCGAGCCACACGAAGACCCCGTCACCGACCTCTCCGATTCCAAGGCGTTCTGCGGCGACAGAGCCCAGAACCACTGCCGGATACTCGCCGGCCGCTTCAGTGAGGAAGGAACCGCTCGCCACCGATCCGTTGAGCGTCTCCAACAGGTCTGACTCCGCAGCAACGACGCTGATACCGCCCGTTTGTCCAGAGGGGATGAAGTCGGTGCGAAGGACGTCGACGTTCACCGATGAGACCGCCGACACCTGCTGGACCGTTCCGATCCGTCCGATCATCGAAGATGCCGTCTCGGGAAGCTCGGCGTTGCCGATCCCGAATCCGGTTCCCGCTTGCACCGTCAGGAGGTTGGTGCCGAGAGCATCGAGCTCCGCCAAGAGATCCGACTTCGAGGACTCACTGAGACCGAGGACTCCCACGAGTGCAGCGATACCGATCGCGATGCCGAGTGCCGAGAGGATCGTTCGGCCGCGACGGGTCCCGAGACCCGACGAGCCCACCCGCATCACGTCACGGAACCGAAACCGACTCGGCTCGACCACTTCGGCCGTGCGAACGAGGGTCATGAGAGGCTCAGCACACCGTTGTCGTGCTCGATTCGGCCATCCAGCACTCTCACCTGCCGAGGTAGCGATCCGGCGATGCGATCGTCATGCGTGATCACAAGCAGGGTGCTCCCCTCGTCGTGCAGGCCTCTGAGCAGATCCATGACGGCGGCGCTCGACTTCGAGTCGAGGTTCCCGGTCGGCTCGTCGGCCAGGATGAAGGCCGGCGAGTGGACGAGGGCACGCGCGATCGCCACACGCTGGCGTTCGCCACCGGACATCATGGAGGGAACATGTGTCAGTCGATGGTCCAGTCCGACCCTGCGGAGCGCTTCGACCGCCATCTCACGTCGGATCGTCGGATCGATTCCGGAATACAGGAGACCGTTGGCGACGTTCTCGATGGCCGTCGTTCCTGCGAGTAGGAAGAATCGTTGGAACACGAAGCCGATCTTCCGGCCTCGCAACGCAGACAGCTGCTTGTCGTCCAGTTCGGCGGTGTCGACGCCATCGATGAGGACAGAGCCATCGGTTGGTCGGTCGAGGGTGCCCATGATGTGGAGCATCGTCGACTTGCCGCTCCCGGATGGACCGACGACCGCAGCCATCTCCCCCGGGTGCACGACCATCGAGACACCGTCGAGGGCACGCACGGGCGGAGTCCCCGGATACGCCTTGACCACGTTCCGAAGTTCGAGCGCAACGGGGGAACCGGAGCGATCACGGCTCATCTGGGGACCACCACCTCCATGCCGGCTTGGAGCCCGGCACCGCTGATCTCCACGAACCCATCTGCGAACATGCCGGTCTCCACACCGACGAGACGCGTGCCGTCGCCCTCCGGGATCTCGATGGCGTACCCACCCTCGACCAGGGCGAGGAGAGCGCTGACCGGCACCGACAGGACGTCGGCGGCCAGCTCGGCGGTCACCTCTACGTCGACATCCGCTCCGATCCAGACCTCGTCGATGGGCTCGAACGGCTGGATCTCCACCTCTACGTATGCCTCGGATCCATCCGCTCCACCCCCGAGCGGAACATTGCCGATGTCAAGCACCGTCGCGGGCACGTCCGTCCCGTCGGGGAGGTCGATGGTCACCTCGGTTCCGATGTCGAGCAACGATCGATCGGACAGCGGCAGCTGAGCCACGACTCGTTGGGTCGTCACGAGTTCCTCACCGGTTCTGGTGGGGGTCAACGAGAGCAGCGGGCTGCTCGGGTTCACCGTCGATCCGAGGACGCCGAGTTGATCGTCGACCAGCGATGGTCCCTCGACGAAGACCACCGAACCGAGCGAGACTTCGCCGGTCGCTTCGAGGCCGAGTGACTCCTGCCAAGTTGAGACTGCGGTGGCGGTGGCCTCGTCGTAGATGCCGTCGACCGAGAGGCTGCCGCCGGCGTCGAAGCCCAGAGCAGCGAGGTTCGATTCGAGCTGGGTGATGTCCGGGCCCATCGAGGAGCCGACTGACAGGTCGCGCCACGCCGGGGCCGTTCCGTACATGAGCACGGTGTAGGTGGAGCCGGTGGCGAGCTGCTCGGCGGCGTTGAGACGTTGCACCTCGAGGCCGGCCTGCGCAGACTCGAGCGAACTGTATGCCGCGTTGACAGCTGCCGGATCGGCTCCGGCGATGAGATCAGCCAGGCGATCCCGAGCGTTGAGCAGGTTGGACTCGGCCTGGGCGATCTCGGTGTCGTTTGGGCCGGCAACGAGGTCGTCGTAGGCCTCGGCTGCCCGGGTGAGGTTGATCTGAAGCCGATCGAGCTCTTCTTGGGGGACGCCGGCCTCGGCTTCGCTCAGGTTGTTCTCGGCCACTTCGACGTTCAACTCGGCGGTTTCGACGCTGTTCAAGGCGTTGTCGTATCCGACGTTGGCGGTGATGAACGACTGTGTCGTCTGAGCCGACGGGCTGTCACCGGCAGCGAGGAAGTCGGAAACCGCTTCGACGAGGTCATCGGTCTCGCCGGTGCTGAGAGGAAGGTCGTCCTCGTCGCAGACCGACACCGGAATGGTCGGCAAGGCGCAATAGGCGCTCTGGGCGGTCAGGGCGGACACCAGGGCGGTGTCGACGCCGTTTCGGGCCGATGCGAGGCTCGCCGACGCCTGATCGACCTGCTGTTCGAGGGCTAGGAGATCCTCGGGTTCGACTCCGTCGCGGGCGTCGTTCGCTGCGTCTCTGGCAGACTCGACTGCGAGCGCGGCCTCAGCCAGTTCCACTTCGGATGGTGGCTCCAAGAGATCGTCCAGGGCCTTCAGCGCAGCTTGCACCGCCACCTCGGCATTGACGATCTCAGCCTCGGACGGTTGGTCGGTGATCGAGGCCACGTTGTTTCGTGCACTCGCAACCTGTGACTCCGCCGACTGGATGGACTGGTTGATCTGTGCCATCTGAAGCGCAGTCAGCTCGTCCGAGATGACGGCGATGATGTCGCCACGTTCGACGATCAATCCATCGTCCGCCAGGAAGGTGAGTGACCCGGCGACCGACGCATTGAAAGTCAGCCCCTCTGCGAATTCCAGCGATCCCTCGAGCTCTTCGAATTCCGCCAGATCCCGTATCTGGATGGAAGTGGTGGCGAGTTGCACCTGCTCGGACTCGACGTCCCGTTGATCACCCACGACCAGCAAATACCAGACCGCCGCACCAGCCACCACGATGGCTCCGATCACAAGCAACCACCAGCCCCTACGCCGTGGCCCGTGTTCAGAGGTCGGCGCCGCGATCTCAGCGGCTCGGTCCGTCACAGCCGCGCCCGAAGAGCCCGTGGAGATCCCCACGGACAGTTCCTCGTCACCTGTGGCCATCAGCCAGTGCCTCCATGCCCGGCAAGGCCGAAGATCTCTCGCGTCGATTCGTCCGTCTCATCTCAGTTCTCCGGCACCGGGAGATTCACGCGTTCTGCGCACTTCTCGAAGATCACCTCGTTGTCGGGATCCTCGAAGTCCACTCGGTCCCCGAACAGCGCCTCCGGGCCGGGCGGGATCGCAGGTGAGTCGTCGCCTCCGTCCCGGTTGCCGCCGAAGAGGCCGGACAGGTCGGGGTCATCGACATCCAGGCCGTTCTCCCGGAGGCATGCTGCGAACGCAATCAGCGTGTCCTGGATCTCGTTGATGTCGACCTCACTGCCTCCCGCACCGAACGCCACGTCTTCGATGTACTCGGAACAGACCTCGAAAGCGTCGAAGAGCGCCGGATCGGGCTCACCGTCATCTCCAGCTCCCGGGCCCACGCCGACGAACTCGACCGAGCCGTCGGCATTGACGATCGGGTCCTGAAAGTCGGAAACGCCGTTGTCGCGCATGCAGTCGGCAAACGCCAGAACCTGCTCTTCGACCGTCTGCTCCGGCTCGGCCGCAGTCGTCTCGACGGTTGGAGCGGCGGAGTCGTCCGTGAGCGTGGCCAGCCCGCCGGAGTCTTCGTCGTCGGTGGCCGATCCGCCACACGCCGCGATGCTCACGCCGAGCGCGACGACCAACGCCAGCTTTCGGTTCATTTTTCGAGATCTCATGGGGACAACGTACGGATCCGGCGCTAAAGCCTCCGTTGGGCGGACATATGCCCCACGTATGGTCCTCGAGTCTGGGTGTTCGTCGGCGGAGAAGTTCGCTCAGACGATGACGATGTGGAGATGCTTGGGGCCGTGGACACCGAGGGTCACGATCGACTCGATGTCCGCAGTCTTCGACGGTCCGGTGATGAACACGACGTTGGAGCCCTCAGCCATCCGGGCAGACGGATCTGCGGCCCAATGAGAAGCCGACCGGAAGATGCGTTCTCTCGGGAGGACGGCGACGTGGACCAGCGGCACCAGCGACGCCATGCGCGGCTGTCCGGGTCCTGACCTGACGACGATGGTGCCCGTCTCGGCGAAGGCCGCCTCGGCGCCGGTGATTCCGAGCTGGCAGTCCATGTATGCAGCGTTGTGCTCGGCACGCCCATCCACCCCACGAGGAGTCTCGGTGTGAATCCGGCGCGGCCCGTCTGGGAGCTCATCGAGACCGTCGATGCGGTCGGCGTCCCAGCTGATGTAGTTGTCGATGGCGTAGCGGTCGATGACCTCGGAGATGACGTCGTCGACGGGAACGGTGTGGATCTCGGCAGCCATCTTCTCGGCCATCTCGATGAATCGCGTAACGAGGTCGACCTCGGGAAGCTCCGGTACCCATTGGCCCGGATCATCCGGAGGATGATCGGGCAGGATCGCCGAAGCCTGGGCGGTCTCGACTCGCGCCAGGAAGTCCGATCTCTCCATCAGCCTCGATGCTCCTTCCACCACGAGTGGAAGGACTGGTCGGCGGGGGCCGGCAGGTCGCGGGTGGTGGTCCAGTTTCCGGCTTGGAAAGGGAGCCTCGTGATCCACTCACCTGTCGCCTTCCCGAACACTCCGCCGGCGACGAGGAACCCGCGCCACAGGACCGGGTTGGTGGCGATCCTGCGATAGGCGGCGAGCCCGGGCCCCAGCCAGGCGAAGTCGCCGCCTCCTTTGCTCATCGATTCTGTGCGCTGTTCGAGCAGCAGGCTCGGAATGTCGATACGGATCGGGCACGCATCCTTGCATGCGCCGCACAGCGAAGAGGCGAAAGGCAGATCACCCCATTCGTCGTGACCGAACAGTGCCGGCGTGAGGACTGCACCGATCGGACCGGGATACACGCTGCCGTAGGCATGTCCGCCCGCCTCTCGAAACACCGGACACACGTTGAGGCAGGCGCCGCAACGGATACAGGCGAGGATCTCCGCCGAGGAGGAGGCGAGCGCTTCGCTGCGACCGTTGTCCAAGATGACCACGTGCAGCTCATCCGGCCCGTCCTGCTCGTCGTACGCCCGTGGCCCGGTGATCAGGTTCGTGTAGACGGTCAGCGCCTGGCCGGTGCCGGAGCGGGCGAGCACCTCGAGCATGACGGTCAGGTCTCCGGCGTTCGGGACGAGCCGCTCCATTCCCATGATCGCCACATGGATTCGTGGAGCTGTCGTGGTGAGGCGAGCGTTCCCCTCGTTCGTGACGGTGCTGATCGTGCCCGTGTCGGCGACCCCGAAATTGACGCCGGAGATCCCCATGTCGGCCCCGAGGAAGATCGATCGGAGGTGCTGTCTGGCAGCAGCATTGAGGTCGACCGGGTCGTTGCTGTAATCCATGTCGAGCACGTCGGCGAACAGTTCGGCGACCTCGTAGCGGTCCTTGTGCATCACCGGCGAGATGATGTGCACCGGCCGATCCCCCGAGATCTGGACGATGAACTCGCCGAGATCGGTCTCCACGACGTCGAGGCCGTGGGACTCGAGATGGTGATTGAGTTCGATCTCCTCGGTGACCATCGACTTCGACTTCACGACGGAGCGAACCCCTCGATCGGCTGCCACCTGGGAGACGTATCGGTTGGCCTCGTCGGCGTCGGCGGCGAAATACACGTGCCCGCCGGCTCGCTCGACGGAATCGGCGAACTGTGCGAGGTAGTCGCTGAGGTTGGCGAGCGTGTGGAGCCGGATCTCTCGGGCCCGGTCACGCATCGACTCCATCGGTGGGTACGCCGCGGAGGCGCTGATCCGATCGCGGGTCTTGCGGCGGGTGGCCTTGCCGATGTTGACCACCTTCTCGGTGCCGAGCTCTCTGGTCGACCGCTCGCGGAACGTGACCGGCGTCATGTCTCGTCCACCAACAGTTCGACGATGTGGCGCGTCTCGACCTTCGACCCCTGACGGTGCAGCCCCCCGCCGATGTGCATGAGACAACTGACATCCCCACCAACGACGGCGTCTGCGCCGGATGCGATGATGTTGTCGATCTTGGTCTGGAGGATCGCCGAAGAGACCTCCGGCAGCTCGATCGAGAACAAGCCACCGAAGCCGCAGCACTCGTCGGCACCTTCGAGATCGCATCTGCTGACCCCCTCGACACCGTCTACCAGCGCCTCGATCTCGCCGTCGATGCCGAGGCCTCGAAGGCCGTGGCATGACTTGTGAACGGCGACCGAGGTGTCGCCGGCCGCTGTGACCTCAATGCCGAGATCGTGGACGAGGTACTGGCTGAGTTCACGGACCCGATTGGCGACCCGCTTTGCCGCTGCGGCCTCGGGACCCGACGAAAGCAGCTCACCGAAGCGATGGATCATCATGTCGGCGCACGATCCCGAGGGCACGACGATCGGGCCTTCGGTCCCGTCGAGTACTGCCACCGTGTGCTGCGCCATCGCCCGGGCGTCCTCTCGGAAGCCGGCGTTCAACGCCGGTTGACCACAGCACGTCTGGTCGAAGGGGAACTCCACCGTCTGGCCATTCGCCTCCAGCACCTGCACGGTCGCTCTTCCGACCTGTGGCGCGAACCCGTCCACCAGACACGTCACAAAAAGCTGCACGACCATGAAGGACACACTACCGGCTCGCACGTGCCAGACTCTGGGGCATGAATTCACACGTCGATCTCCACGCGGCCGTCGATGATCTGGCTGCACGTGATCTGCATCTCGCCAAGATCGTCAGGTTTCGCGGCCGCCCAGAGCCGTTCTCGAGGCCGGCGACGTTCCAGACCCTGGTCCTGCTGATCCTCGAGCAGCAGGTCTCCCTCGACTCGGCCCGAGCCGCCTTCGATCGGCTCGAGGCCGCCATCCCCGGAGTCGAACCGGTCGATCTCCTCGGTCTCAGCGACGCCGAGATGCGAGCGATCGGGTTCAGCAGACAGAAGACCAGGTACGTACGCCGGTTGGCAACCCGACTGCTCGACGGGAGGCTGTCCATCGATGCATTGGCCTCGTTGAGCGACACCGAGGTACGGGCCATCCTCACCGAATCGCCGGGAATCGGACCGTGGACGGCGGACGTGTTCCTCATGTCGAGCCTGGGACGCCCCGACATCTGGCCGGTCGGAGATCGCGCCTTGCAGGTGGCGACGGCCGAGGCGCTCGAACTCGCCGAGGTCCCCGACCAGACCGGCCTGACGGACATCGGTGAGCGATGGAGGCCGCATCGGACCGCCGCTGCGCAGATCTTGTGGCACGGCTACCTGGCCGGACGGAACCGCACCATCCCGACGGGACCCTGACCATCCCGACGGGCGTGAGGAACGAGCCAGGTAGGTAGGGATTCCGAGGCAGTCGGGGGGCTCGATGAACCCGATCGACACGAGCGGCTACGAGGTCGTGGGGGTCGACGAACACGACGATGCCGGGCCGAGGTCAGACTCCGGACACTCCCGCAGACGGGTGCACGCGGAAGGCAGGGCCCCCGGTGGTTTGTTCCGAGGCTTCGATCACGGCTTCGATGCGGCCAGGTGGACAGATCGCAATGGCATATCCGCCGAAGCCGGCGCCTGTGAGGCGCGCCCCGTGTGCTCCCGCCTCTCGCATCGCTCCGGTGAGCCGATCGAGAGCAGGCGACGATGCCCCGAAGTCACGCAGCGAGTCGTGGGAGGCGTCGAGCAACCTGCCGAGCTCTCCGAAGTCGTCGGACTCGAGCACCACCTCCGCGTCGTCGACGCGGCGCGCCTCGGACAGAACGTGGGCAGCGACTGCCCTGATCGGCAGACCGACGTCGGGGTCGAACTCGGTGGCGGTGAGTTTGACCATGCGCTCGACGTCGACGCCGAGCCGGGAGGCCACCTCGGCGGCGCTCGCCTCGGTTGGCAGCAAGTCGACCAGCGTTGACGAGCGGACTCTCGACAGCACGGGCGGCTCGCCTGGATCGACACCCTCCTCGGTGGCCAGAAGCATCGCTGCGGCCCGACACGCAACCACCCGCGAGTTGTAGGAGTGATTCGCATCTCCGCCTTTCGGCGCGGAGCGTCCCGAGTAGGCCGCCACGATGCCGAGCTCATCGGAGATCGGAACGTGTTTCGTCTGGAAGGGGTCGAAGTCGATCCTGAGCGCGTGCCCTTCGGAGGCGAGCGAGATCACCGTCTGGTCCATTGCGCCGCTCTCCACACCGATCGATCGCTCTGCGGCAAGGGCGAGCTCCGGCAGCTCCTCTCGCAATGGCGGGTCACCCCCATAGGTGCCGAGCGCCATCAGCACACCGACCGTGAACGCCGACGAGGAAGACAGGCCGCCTGTAGCCGGCAAGTCGGCGTCGATGAGCACCCGAGCCCCGCCGACGAATCCGACGACGTCGACTGCAGCCGCGAAGTAGCGATGCCAACCGGAGAGCTCCGACCGATCCCCGCCCAGCTCGATGGTGATCGGGTCCGGGTGGGTGAGTGAATCCACCTCGACACCGGCCGGCCCATCGCACACCGCCACGTACACGCCCCTCTCGATGGCGAACGGCATGACGGGCAGCAGCGAGTAGTCGGTGTGCTCGCCGATCAGATTCACTCTGCCCGGTGATCGGATGACGACGCTGGGCGCCGCGTCGTGGCGCTCGCGAACGGCCTCGATGACCCGGGTCAGCGCATCCATGCCGCCATCGTATCTGCGAGCAACGGTCCCGCGTCCTCCTGGAGGAAATGGCCGGCTCCCTCGATCATCCGACCCGAGATCGGCGCCGACACCGTATGGTTGAGCGGGGCTGGCACAACAGCGAGGTGCATCGGCGCCCAGGTCGGGATCGGCAAAGGAGAATCTGATGGTGTTTCACGGGCGAGCAGCGATGATGGCGACGATCGCGCTGATCCTGGCTGCATGCGGAACCAGCGGCGATTCGACGACGACCACCGAGGCCAGTGCCGCCGGCGTGGTGACGGAGACGACCGTCGCTCGGGTCACCACCACGACGGCAGCGCCGACCACGACGCAGCCGCCCACGACGACCACGACCGAGGCCGTCGTTGCAGGGAGTGACTGTCTGGTCGGTACCTGGGAGCTCGACTCAGCTGCCTTCATCGAGCAGATCTTCTCGGTGGCGGCAGAAGAGGAGACCGGGTTCGAAGAGCTCGGCGAGGTGGAGATCTCGCACGGTGGAGGCGCATTCATCGTGACGATGAGCGACGACGGCACCTACGTCGGGGTCCGCGACAACTGGCAGATCCGGGTCAGCGCCGACGAGGGGACTTTCGTCAACACGCTGGACGGCGAGGAGGTCGGCACCTGGTCGGTCGACGGCGACCAGCTCACCGTCACATCGGAGTCCTCGACGCTCGAGGTCAGCTTCGCTGCGGAGATCGACGGGGAACTCCAGGAACTGCCGTTCGGTGGCAGTCAGACGGTGGCCACGCGAGAACTGGGCGGAACCGGTCCCTTCACGTGTACCGACGACACGCTCGAGGTGACGCTCGGGGGAGGAACCTCGACGTTCGCCCGCCGCTGATCACTCCCCGATGTCTTCGTTCCAGAGGCTCGGGTTGGCGGCGATGAAGACCTCCATCAGCGCGACACAATCGGGGTCGTCGAGAACGTCGAGCGAAACGCCACGGGATCTCGAGTAGTCCTCAGGCCCGCGAAAGGTTCGGTTCTCGCCGATCACTACCCGGGGAATCCGGTACAACAGCACGGCGCCGGTGCACATGTCGCACGGTGAGAGCGTCGAGTAGAGCACGGATCGTCGGTAGTCGGCGGCACTGAGCCGTCCGGCGTTCTCGAGTGCATCAATCTCGGCATGGAGCACTGCGCTCCCCCGCTGGATCCGCCGGTTGTGCCCGCGGCCGACGATCGCGCCGTCTATGGCCAGTACCGAGCCGATCGGGATCCCGCCTTCGGAGTGGCCGCGCCGAGCTTCGGCGAGCGCCTCGGCCATGAACTCGAGATCCGGAGGATCGGGCTCACTCACCGCCAGTGGTCTTGCGACCGAAGATCCCCGAGATCCGTTGCTTCATTGCGTCGCGTCTCGCCGCTCCTGAGGCCGGGTCGAAGAAGTAGGCCACGGCCGCGCCGAGGGCGAACACCCCGACGAGCGTCCGCTTCTTCGGCTTGGCCGGGACGGTCGCCACCACCGGCACGGCCGCAGCGATCCGCTCCGGCAGGTCCGAAGACCAGTCCCGGATGCTGTGGAGGGATTCGGTGGCAGCCTCGCGTGCATGACCCACCGGGTCGTTGTCGGCGAGCCAGACTCCCATCCGCTCGGCGACCTCGGCAGCTTCTGCTGCGATCATCTCGCCCACGTCTGACAGTCGCTCGCCGGTCTTGACTCCCGCCTCGGTGATCTGGTGTGCTGCTTGTTGCGCCCTGGCGTTCATGTCGCGACCTCCGTCGATCGATGTCGGGCTGATGATGGTCCGCCTCGCCCGACTCTGCGAGTTCAGAGACCCGGGTCGGCCAGGCGCAGACCGTCGACGAGTTCGAACAGCGACTCGACCCCAAGATGCGACCAGACGGAGACGACGACGCCGAGGTCGGGGACATAGATGTCGATTCGCGGTGCACCGGCCACCAGTTCCTCGGACCCGGGGGCCCGGATCAGGAGCCGGTCGAGCGGAATGGCGGGGTCGCCCACCCTCGGGAGGATGAAGCCGACGCTGCCGTTCTCCCACCGGACATCGGGGGTCTCGTCCGGAATGCTTCCGATCGATGAGACGGTGACGCCGACCGCTCCTCGACCGCACGAGCGGCACGGGTAGTCGAGTGTGTCGTGGCCGGGACCCGAGCCGATGTCCCAGGCGAGCGACCACATGGGTTGGGTGGTCGTCCGAACCGAGGCACCTTCGGGGATTCCCGCGGTTGGAATGAATCCCAACGTCTCGGTTGGCGGCGCCGGCCACGCCTCCGGATAGCGCACCGCCGGTGCCGCCCAGGGAGCCGGCCCGCGATCTGCTGTCGCCGGGACCTCGTCGCCGATCGGCTCCGCCTCGAGTCCGTCGACCAGGCGGAGCGAATCGACGAGGGCCAAGAGATGCCCGTCGCCCAGGTTCGACCACACCTGGTATCCGCACAGCTGACCTGGGATCGAGAACTCGGCGAGACGCTGTTGGGCGGAATCGTCGAAACCCTCGCCTCCGTACCCGACCACTTGGTCTCCGTAGGAGACGGTGACCGGCATGCGGGTGCCGATGTCCGCCCAGGCGGGCGACCCGACCCCTGCGATACCGAAAGCGGAGCGCAGGCCGGGCATGTCCCAGGCGAGGGCCCATCCGCCGGAGAACTCTGCTCGTCGGAGCGTGGCTCGGTCGACGTCGGTGGTGACCGGATACAAACCTGAGCACCACAGCTGATTCTCGGCGCGTCGCCACTCTTCGACGAGCACACTCGGAACTTCGGCGAGATCGAGTGGTTCACGATCCCAGGGGGCGACCTCACCGATCGAGAAGACGGGGGCGGTGTCGGCCACGTCGGGTTCGGTGTTCGGCACAGCGAGGCTGGTGGCCGTCCGCGTGTCTTCGTCGGGGACCGGCCCGGTGGCGATCGGCCCGGGCTGGATCGACGTCTGGCGGATCAGCAGGGCAGCCACCCCGGCTACCACGATCACTGCGGCAGCTGCGCTCAGCGCCACCTGCCATCCGGCGCGTCGCCTCGGGGTGGACCCCGGCGATTGGAGCTCTTCGGCCAGATCGTCCCAGAAGCCGGGCAGGTGCTCGGGAACCTCCTGGAGGGCAGCCCGAATGTCTTCAGGTGTCATCCTTCCTCACCTCCCAACTCCTTCCTCATTGCCGCTCGAGCCCGATTCAGTCGCGATCTGACCGTTCCGACGGGCACCGCGAGGACATCTGCGGCAGCGGCGTAGTCCAGCCCTTCGACGTCCACCAACGCCAGCACGGCGCGATGCTCGGTCGTCATCTGTGCGAACGCTGCGGCGAGATCGAGCCTTGCGATCCCGTCCCCCGCGGGATCGCTCATGACCGCAGCCGTTTCGAAGAGCTCTACGTCGTCCCGGCGACGGCGGATGAGATCGATGCAGGCGTTGTGGACGATCCGAAACATCCAGTTCTTGAACGAAGCGTCACCTCGGAAGCGTCGAATCGCCCGGAACGCATTGAGATACGCATTCTGCAAGGCGTCGTCCATCGCCGTCCGATCACCGAGGATTCGGTACGCGTAGGCGCGGAGCTGCTCGTCGTACAGCCGGATCAACGCCGTGAAGGCGACCGGGTCGCCGTCTCTGGCTTTCCGCAGGTGGAGGCTCTCCGGTTCCATCCGCACCATTGTCGTCATCACACGAGTGATGACGGAAGAGAGTCCGCCTGCGTTCCACCCGATCTTCTACTGTGTTCAATCGTGAAGACGTTCTATCGATTGGTCGGGCTTGCAGTGTTGGGGGCGGTCGCGTTCGTAGCGCTCGGCCCGCTGTTGCCTCCCGGCAACCCGATCGGTGATGCCGCCGACGCCTTCCTCGATGCCATGTCGGCCTTCTGGGGCCAACCCATCACCTCGGTCGGCCCCTGAGTCTCACCGGCTCGGTCTTGAAACGACGGTGGCCGGGGGTATCGCTCGGCTACCGCTCGAGTTCGACGGTTCCGAGGGCGTCCCACGCAGTGAGGCCACATGCTTTTCGGACCATCCCGTACGGGTAGGGCGGGATTCCCGGCGCCGAGATCGCCGTGAGGCTGGTCATCTCCTCGACGGAGAGCATGACATCGACCGAAGCGAGGTTGGAGTCCAGCTGATCGACGGTGCGCGCACCGAGGATCACCGACGACACCCCCGGACGTTGCCGAACCCAAGCGAGCGCGACCTTGGCGAGGCTGATCCCCCGATGGGTGGCGATCCGTTCCATCGCCGCAAGGATCTGCCACGTGCGCTCGGTGTTGCGGGTGTGATACGCCTCGACACCGCGATCGGGATCCTCACCCAGCCGCGTGTTCCCGCTGGGTCGAGTCTCTCTCGAGTACTTTCCGGTCAGCCAGCCGCCCCCGAGCGGCGACCACGGAAGGATCCCGATCCCCTCCTCGAGGCACATCGGCATGACCTCGAGCTCGATACCGCGGTCCAACAGGTTGTACTGCGGCTGAACCGTCACCGGACGGGCCCAGCCGTGCATCTCGCAGCGGTCGACGATCCGCTGCATCTGCCAGCCGGTGACATTGGACCAGCCGACCTGCCCCACCATCCCGGCTCTGACGAACTCGTCCAGCGTCTCGAGCGTCTCGTCGAGCGGGGTGTGGGGGTCCCAGCCGTGCATCTGGTACAAATCGACGTCGTCGACTCCCAGCCGCCCGAGGCTGGCGCGGAGCGCCCGTCGCAGATGACGCCGGCCGGTACCCGTCTCCAGCGGGCCATCGCCCATCGAGAAGCGGGCTTTGGTCGCCAATACGACGTTGGGGCGTTGGTCGGATCGGGCGAGCCAGCCTCCGATGATCTCCTCGGACACCCCCTCCGAATACACGTCGGCCGTGTCGATGAAGGTCCCGCCGGCCTCGACGAATCGATCGAGTTGGGCGTGTGCGCCCGACTCGTCGGTCTCTGCGCCGAAGGTCATCGTGCCGAGACCGAGCACGCTGACCGGGGTTCCGCTGTTGCCGAGATATCGATGTTCCATTCGACAAACCTACCGGTCGTCATCGCTGACCCGATTCTCCGCCTGATCGTGGGGCTGCGCCTGCCCGCGATCGCCAAGCAGCGCGAGCGCCGGTGATGGAGGGGGGGTGCTAGCACCCGTCTGAAGACTCATCCCTCTGTCACCTCAAGACACCTGCCTGGGCCATCGAAACCACCGAGGTTCTCCCGCATCGTGATGTCACGCCACGAACGAGGAGAACATCATGCCGAAGACGAGAACGACCATCGCCGTCCTGATCGGGCTTGCGATGATCACCAGCGCCTGTGTCGTGCCATCGGCAGGGGCAGGCACCATCACGACTGCCACCGAGCCGCCACCGCCCGGGCCAACGACCACCACTCTGCCGGACGCCACCGAGACGACCGTCGCCGAAACGACGACGACCACAGAACCGCCGCCCCCCTCGATCGATCCCGAGGTCGAGCCGCTGCTGCGGTCGATCGCATCGTGGCAGGTGCCGACGGTGACCAGCGTGGACGGCCGGGTTCTGAGTGCGGACACCTGGGATATCGGCAAGACTCGAACGAGCTGTCTCGTCGATCAGCCGCGCACGCTCAGCCGCGCCTTCGACGAGTTCGCGGCGTTCCCGTTCTCGGGGCCCTTGGCCCCCGGCCTCATCGTGGAAGGCTCGGGTGTGGTCGAAGGGGACCTTCGGGTCGTTCCGCTCGACAGGGCCCCGTTGACTCTGGTCTCGAGTCTCGATTCCGAGAACCCGACGATCGCGGTCGATGCTCCGACGACGTCGAGCATTCAGGAGGCGATCAGCGCGCTGAAGCGAGACGCCGACGCCCAGTTCACGGGTGTGGACATCACCCCCGCCGACATCACCTTCGTCCGAGAGGAAGTGCACTCTTACGAGGAGGCCATGCTCGGTATGGGGGTGTCCCTCCACTATGACTCCCCCGGGCTCCGCACCAAGTTCGAGTCGTCGTTCTACCAGGAGTCTCGCTCCGAGAAACACTCGATCGTCGCCAGCCTCGTCCAGCCGATGTTCACGGTTCGCGCCGACACGTCTCGCATCGACGACGCCGCCGACTGGTTTGCCATCACCACCTCCACGTCGGATGTGGAGCGTCTGATCTCCAACGGCGCGATGGGCGACGGCAACCCGCCGGTTGTCATCGACAGCGTCACCTATGGACGGGTGATGTATTTCACCATGACGAGCTCGCTCGCCAGCGATTCCAGTGAGCTGATCGCGACGATGGAGGCCGCATACGGAGGACTCGGCGGCGAGGCCGGCCTGACCGACCGACAGAGGAGTGTGCTGAACGAGTCCCGGCTCGAGGTGATCGCGTTCGGTGGAGACCAGGACGTTGCGTTCCAGGCGCTCAAGAGTGGACGTCTCAACGACTTCTTCGCCAGCGTGAACACGACCACCGCAGCACCGTTGTCGATGACCGTCCGGACGCTGACCGGCGAGCTGGTCGAGGTGGCCGACGAGGCGACGCTGCAGAGCGTGTCGTGCAGCGAGACGACCTTGCCGTACGCATTCGGGGTCGAGGTCCGCAATCTCAACGGCAGGGCCATCATCAAGGTCAACGATGTTCAGATCGCCGATTGGTCGAACCACTCGGGCTTGCGGACGATCGACGTTCCGGCGAACCGCCTCCGTCCCGGCGCCAACTCGATCAAGATCGAATACTCCGACTGGTTCCCCTGTAGCGGCTCGTCCATCACCGCCACCATCCTCCGCGATGGGTCGAGAGTGGGCAGCTCGGCCAAGGAGTGGGACGCCCCGGCGTGCTGGTTCGACCTGACGTGGGACATCAACACCAACGGCACGGTCGTGGCCCGACCATGACGAGCAACCTGGTTGTCCGGCCGGCGGGATCAACCGCCGGCCGGCGCCCTCGCTTCGACTCTCGTGCCACCGGGACCGGACTCGATGTCGAGGCTGCCGCCGACGACAGCGATCCGGTCGGACATGTTCACGATGCCGTGCGACCGTTGGACAACGCCAGCATCGAAACCGGGCCCATCGTCGGTGATGGTGAGCGCCACCTGTCCGTCGTCACTCGTGAGAGAGACTGCGATCGGTGCGCCGCCGGCATGCTTGGAGGCGTTGGACAGCGCCTCGAGGCACGTGAAGTAGAGGGCCGATTCGACGTCGCGACCCAGGCGACCGACGTCGGTCAGGGCGTCCACCGACACACCATCGAACCGTCGGGCGGCGGCGGCGATCGCCTCACGAAGGCCCCTCGTCTCGAGCAGCGGCGGATAGATGCCATGCGACAACTCACGCAGGTCGGCGGAGGCGTCCTCGATCTCGGACACCAACTCGGCCACGTCGCCCGCCAGCTTCGTGCCGATCGCCTGAGATTCGAGCAACCGAAGCCGGATGCCGATGGCGACGAGCCGAGCTTGGGCACCGTCGTGGAGGTCTCGTTCGATGCGGCTTCGCTCGGCGTCCGCCGCAGCAACGACACGGCGCCTCGATTCGGACAAGAGGGATTGCGATCGCGTCAGGTTCTCGTTCAACGCCCGAGCCTCGGCCAACGCACCGAGCTGGAGCTGGTTGTTCTGCCAGACGATCAACCCGATCGGGATGATCTGCGCCACGAGCGCTCCGACGACCAGGCCGAATTCGAGTTCGTCGGCGATATCGACGACAACCCCGCCGTCGTCGTTCAACAGACCGATCGAACCGACGAGGCCGGCAACTGCCGCCCCTCCTCCGATCAACCATCGGAGCGCGCCACCGGCGACGTATGGGGTCGCGAGCACCACCGCCATCAGGACTGTGAGCGCCATGACCGGCCACAGAAACGGAAACAGCAGCGAGACCCAGACGGCGACCTGCCAGTTGCCGGCGGCGATCCAAGCGAGCGCAGCGACCGTGTCGGTTGGCAGCACGCGCTTGGCTCGAAGCAGGGCGCCGATCAGGATCGACAGTGGCAGGAGTACCAGCCAGACGCCTCCGACCTGCACGAAGAGCCCGTTGGCGACGACGACGAAGGCGGCGCCGACGATCCCTCCCCACAAGTCGAGTTCGATGAACGTTGCAACCGGCGAAGCGTCTGCGTGGCCTTGTCGTATCCGAATGCGCGACACCATGCGGGGAGCGTAGGAGCGTGAATCGGGTCTTCGTGGTCGACGACACCGGCTGGTTCCGCACGGCGGCACGGGCCGTGATCGCTGCGACCGACGGCTTCGAGTTCGCCGGCTGGGCAGCCTCGGCCGCAGAGGGCGCCAGTGCGCTCGCCGACGCCGATGTGCAGCCCGACCTGGTGCTGATTGACGTCGACCTCGGAGATGGGAGCGGCATCGACCTGACTACGCGCCTCACGCGGTCGCTGCCGGGTCTCCGCGTCCTCCTCGTCTCGACGCTCGATCGTGAGGACCTCCCCGCGGGTGCGGACTCCTGTGGAGCGATCGGGTTCCTCTCCAAGATCGACCTCTCGCCGGCCATGCTCCGCCGGCACACCGGTGTTCCCTAACGTGTGGGCATGATTCGTGTGGTTCTCGCCGACGACAGTCTGCTGATCAGACAGGGGCTGAGCGCCCTCATCGGCTCGCTCGACGACATCGAACTGGTGGCGGAGGCATCGAACGTGCTCGAGTTGATGTCGAGCCTCGACGAGCATGCACCCGACGTCGCGATCACCGACATCCGCATGCCACCGACCCACACCGATGAAGGCATTCGAGCGGCGATCGAGATCAGACAGAACCACCCGAACGTCGGGGTGGTCGTCCTCTCGCAATACGCCGAGCCCTCATTCGTCCTCTCGTTGTTCGAAGAGGGGTCTGAGCGACTTGGCTATCTCCTCAAGGAACGAGTCGGGCCAGGCGACCTCGAACGGGCCGTGAGAGCCGTCGCCGGCGGCGGTTCGTCGGTCGACCCACGCATCGTCGACGTGTTGGTGAGCAGCAAGTCCAGCCGACCGTCGCCGATCGATGAGCTGACGCCTCGCGAGCGCGAAGTGTTGGGGTGTATCGCCGAAGGTCAGAACAACGCCGCAGTTGCGGAGACCCTCGTCATCAGCGAGCGGGCCGTCGCCCGACACATCAACTCGATCTTCGCCAAGCTCGCCCTCGGCGAGGAGGAAGGCGCGCACCGCCGGGTCAAAGCGGTGTTGCTGTGGCTCTCCGATCACGACGGGGGACGGTCGTGAACCGGTCTGGACGGTGCGCGTGCAGCTCGATCCGGTTCAGGGTCGACGGGCCGATGCGCCCGGTCATCAACTGTCACTGCGAGCGATGCCGGCGGATCACCGGGCACTTCATGGCGGCGACCGGGTGCGATGACTCGCTGCTGGTGCTGGAGTCGAACTCGAGTCTGTCCTGGTATGAGCCGGCGCCCGGCATCTTCTACGGCTTCTGCGGGGCGTGCGGATCGACGCTGTTCTGGCGGGCCGACGCCATTCCTGGATGGATCTCCGTTGCTGCCGGCAGCCTGGACCGGCCAACCGGGCTGACCACCGAGGAGGCTTGGTGGACGTCGGAGGCTTCCGACTACCACGTGCTGGATCCGACGATCGAGTCCTTCGAAACCGAGCCGCACGACCCTGCCGAGGAGGTTTCGTGATCCGGCCGGCGACTGCCGCCGACGCAGCGCGGATCGCCGAGATCTACGCGCCACATGTCACCGACTCGGCGATCTCTTTCGAGGAGTCGCCTCCCGATGCAGTCGAGATCGTCCGCCGGATGGAGAAGGCGCATCTCTGGCTCGTCGACGAGACCGACGGGGTGATCGGCGGCTACGCCTACGGGACACCATGGCGGTCACGACACGCGTACCGCTTCACGGTTGAGACGACGGTCTATGTCGCTGCCGAACGCCACAGGCGCGGGATCGGGCGCCGCCTGTACGAGGAGCTCCTCGAGCAACTCGGAGCGCTCGGGTTCGTCACGGCAGTGGCTGGCATCACCCTGCCGAACGACGAGAGCGTCGAGTTCCACCGGGCACTCGGCTTCACCTACGTCGGCACATTCCCCAAGGTCGGATACAAGTTCGACACCTGGTACGACACCGGCTGGTTGTCACGCCTGCTGTGAGCCCCGGCGATCCGCTCAGAAGAGCTGCTCCCCTGGCAGTCCGCCGGCCTGCCTGATCCACGACGAGAGCTGTGCCTCGTCGAAGTCGTCGTCCTCACCGATGTGGGAATAGCGGACGTCGGGGTGTTTCGAGTCGACCGGTGGCATCGGCTCGAGCGAGGCACCGTTGAGCCACGTCAGCTTCACGTACTTGGTGAAGCAGTGGAAGCTCAGGAACCATCCCTGTCCCTCGATGCCGTAGAACGGCGAGTTCCACCGGACCGCCTTCTGCACGTCGGGAACGACTCGCCCGACGAGCTCGTCGATACGGTGGCCGACGTCGTGTTTCCATCCCGGCATCGCAGTGATGTAGGCCTGCACCGGCGCGTCGCCGTCGCCTTTGGGAATCTGAGGGTTCCCCCCGGACAACAACTTCGGCTTCGACTCTTCACCGCCCATCCCTTGCTTCTTCCTTCTCGTTGCCGGCCCTTCCGGCATGATGGCACACCAGGCGGCCGCCTGAGACCTGAGACATCGATCGAGGTCCGCGAAAATTCCCGGCCTCTTGGGTTTTCGCGTTGGCGGATCGCCGGATAGCTTCCCGCCCGCATCTTCGGATGACTTCCCCACAGAACTGGCCGTCACCCGGCCGCGTGGTTTTTTTCGCGCGCTCGGCGAGGTCGCGAAAAATGACCTCATCTGGGTCGAAGAAACCATTGACTGAGTGACACCTGTGTAATTACAGTCTTGTATCCCACCCCAACATGTGGTGTCTGATACGCAGAGGACCACAACATGTAGTGGTTGGGACGAATACAGCGCCCGAGAATGGGTTCTTTCAGCCGGAAAGAGCCCGTCCAGGGTCAGTTGTCAGCGAAGAAGAGAGGGAGCCCCCACATCATGTCCGACGGTCTGCGCATCGAGCGCCGCTTCACCACCGAAGGTTCCAGCCCATACGAGAGCATCGAGTGGTCGAGTCGGGATTCCCGCATCTCCAATCCCGACGGCTCGGTGGTCTTCGAGATGGCCGGAGCCGAGATCCCCGCCAACTTCAGTCAGGTGGCGTCTGACATCATGGTCTCCAAGTATTTCCGCAAAGCCGGCGTCGCTCAGCGCGACGAGAACGGCGAAGTGATCACCGACGGGGCCGGCGAAGTCGTCACCGGCCCCGAACGTTCGGCCAAGCAGGTGTTCGACCGGCTCGCCGGCACGTGGCGTCATTGGGGTCAGACCCACGACTACTTCGCCGCCGACGAGGACGCTCAGGCTTTCGAGGACGAGCTCAAGTACATGCTCGCCAACCAGATGGCAGCTCCGAACAGCCCGCAGTGGTTCAACACCGGACTCGCCCACGCCTACGGCATCACCGGCAACCCCCAGGGCTTCTGGTTCGTCGACCCAGAGACCGAGGAGCTCGCCCCCTCCCCCGACGCCTACAGCCGGCCCGCCCCACACGCCTGCTTCATCCAGGCCGTCGACGACGACCTGGTCTCCGAAGGCGGCATCATGGATCTGTGGATGCGTGAGGCCCGCCTGTTCAAGATGGGCTCGGGCACCGGCTCGAACTTCTCCAACATTCGCGGCGAGAACGAACCACTGTCGGGTGGCGGCAAGAGCTCGGGCGTCATGTCGTTCCTCAAGATCGGCGACCGCGCCGCCGGTGCGATCAAGTCGGGCGGCACCACCCGCCGGGCCGCCAAAATGGTCATTCTCGACGTCGACCATCCCGACATCGAGCTGTTCATCGACTGGAAGAAGGCCGAGGAGGACAAGGCTCGCATCCTCATCCAGAAGGGCGGCATGCCCGCCGATTTCAACGGCGAGGCCTACGCGACCGTCTCCGGCCAGAACTCGAACAACTCGGTCCGGGTCACTTCCGACTTCGTCGAGGCCGTGATTGCCGACGGCGACTGGGATCTCACCCGCCGCACCGATGGCGCCGTCGCCAAGACCATCAAGGCCCGTGACCTCTGGCGTCAGATCTCCGAAGCGGCCTGGGCGTGCGCGGATCCCGGCCTCCAGTTCGACACGATCATCAACGAGTGGCACACCTGCCCCGAAGGCGGCCGAATCCGCGGCTCCAACCCGTGCTCGGAGTACATGTTCCTCGACGACACCGCCTGCAACCTGGCGTCGCTGAACCTCGTCCGGTTCATGAACGAAGACGGCAGCTTCGACATCGACAGCTATCAGCACGCCATCCGCCTGTGGACGATGGTGCTGGAGATCTCGGTGACGATGGCCCACTTCCCGTCGGCGTCGATCGCCCAGGGCTCCTACGACTACCGCACCCTGGGACTGGGCTACGCCAACCTCGGCTCACTGCTGATGCGGATGGGCCTCGCCTACGACTCCGACGAGGGCCGGGCAATCGCCGGTGCACTGACTGCCATCCTCACGGGGTATTCCTATGCGACGTCGGCCGAGATGGCCTCGGTGGTCGGACCGTTCCCGAAGTTCGCCGAGAACCGCGAGCACATGCTCCGTGTGATTCGCAACCACCGCCGGGCTGCCTACGCCACGCCGGCGGAGGACTTCGAGGGGCTCACCCACACGGTGACGGGCATCGACGCCGATCTGGCGCCCGCTCCCCTGCTCTCGGCGGCACGCCAGAGCTGGGACCTCGCACTCGACCTCGGTGAGGCACACGGCTACCGCAACGCACAGGCGACGGTGCTGGCCCCGACCGGGACCATCGGCCTGCTGATGGACTGCGACACCACCGGTGTCGAGCCAGACTTCGCCGTGGTCAAGTTCAAGAAGCTGGCAGGCGGGGGCTATTTCAAGATCGTCAACCAGTCGGTCACGCCGGCACTCGCCAACCTCGGCTACACGGCCGCCCAGCAGTCCGACATCGTCACCTACATCGTCGGCACCTCGAGCCTCGACGGCGCTCCGTTCATCAACTCAGAGTCGCTCTCGGCAAAGGGCTTCACGGATGAGGAGATCGCCAAGATCGAGAAGACGCTGCCCGGTGTATTCGAGCTGAAGCACGCCTTCAACGTCTTCGTGATCGGCGAGACCGCTCTCCAGCGACTCGGCTTCGAAGTCGGCGAGTACACCAGTTGGGAGTTCGACCTGCTCGCAGCTCTCGGATTCTCGAGATCAGAGATCATCGCAGCCAACGACCACATCTGCGGCCGCCAGACCATCGAGGGTGCCCCGCACATCGCCGACGAGCATCTGTCGGTCTTCGATACGGCCAACAAGAACGGCAAGTACGGGACCCGGTTCATCCATCATCTCGGGCACATCAAGATGATGGCGGCCGCCCAGCCGTTCATCTCGGGTGCGATCTCCAAGACGATCAACATGCCGAACGAGGTGACCCCGGATGACATCCAGGACGCCTACAAGGTGAGCTGGGACCTGGGCCTGAAGTCGATGGCCCTGTATCGGGACGGCTCGAAGGCCTCACAGCCGCTTTCGGCTTCCAGCGACGACGGCGACTCCGAGGAGGAGACCGAAGAGATCGCCGCTGCGGTGGACAAGGACGTTCAGATCGCCTGGGGCCGGGTACCGGCCGGACTCTCACCTAGCCAGGCTTATGCCCAGGGCATGCACCCGCAACGGTTCCTCCTCCCCGGTCGTCGGCACGGCTTCAACCAGGAGGCGAGGGTCGGTGGCCACAAGGTGTTCCTCCGAACGGGCGAGTACGACGACGGCACACTCGGTGAGATCTTCATCGATCTCGCCAAGGAGGGCGCGACGCTCAAGGGCATCCTCAGCTGTTTCGCCATCGCGGTCAGCAAGGGCCTCCAGTACGGCGTGCCGCTCGAGGAGTTCGTCGACACGTTCACGTTCCAGACATTCGAGCCACGTGGCATGGTCGAGGGGCATCCGAACATCAAGATGTCGAACTCGATCGTCGACTACGTGTTCCGTGCGCTCGGTGTCGAGTATCTCGAACGTGACGAGCTGGCCCAGGTTCCACCGAACCGGAGCACCGATCTGCCCGAGCCGCCCAGCGGCCTGGCAGTCGAGGCGGGGGTGCAGCTCGACCTGACCGATGCCGCCGCCGAAGCGGACGTCGACTTGGTGCAGCGTGCCGCCCAGTACACAGACAACGACGACGCCCCGATCCCGGTGAGCGGTGGCTCTGGCGTCGCGACAGCCCCGGCGAGCGCTCCGGCAGCGTCGAACGGCACAGCACCGACGGCGACCGCCACAAAGACCGATCTGGCCGACGTGGCGCTGTCGGAGAACATGGGCGATGCACCGGTGTGTTCCAATTGCGGCCACATGACGATCCGCAACGGCAGCTGCTACGTCTGCCTCACCTGCGGCGACACCACTGGCTGCAGCTAGATCTCAGAGGGGGCTGAGGCTTCACCCGCTCGGGGGGAGTCGGACCGCCTCAGTTGGGCTGAGAAACGGGAGGGGAGGGCTTCGGTCCTCCCCTCCTCGCATTCGGTACGGTGTTTCGCGACCACCGGAAGGACCCACATGAACGAGGTGACCGAGCTTCGTGTCGCCATCACCGTTGCGGACTTCGAAGGGGCCGTCGCCTTCTATCGAGACTCGTTGGGGCTCGAACAGGTCGCGGACTGGAGTTCCGACGAGGGGCAGGTGATCTTGCTGTCCGCCGGTCGAGCGACGCTCGAACTCCTCGACGACGCCCAGGCGGCGCTCGTGGATCAGGTGGAAGCTGGGCGCCGGGTGGCGGGGACCGTCAGGCTGGCTCTCGAAGTCGACGACAGCGACGAGATGGCGGATCGACTCGTCGAAGCCGGAGCCCTGAGAGTTGCCGAGCCGACCACGACGCCGTGGGGCGACCGAAACGCCCGGGTCGAATCACCCGACGGCATGCAGCTCACCCTCTTCTCCAATCGGTAGGCGCGCACACTCCGATCCCATGGCCCGTGACGGGGTTCTGCTCGCTCGTCGCGACACGTCATAGGATGACCGAATGGCCTAGGCGAGCGCCTCGCCGATCGACTCCGGGACACTCTCAAGATTCCTGCCCATCGCGCAACGAGTCTTCGGCGGGTAGCAACGGAAGGGCTTTCTGGATGCGTCGCGACCGGGGGGCGCAACTCACGCTCGGAGCGCAGGGTGTCAGGTGGGTGGGTCGCTGTTGGATCTTGCGGGCGGAAGAAAGCGTCTTCGGCGGGTGGGGCTGTTGGGGTCGATTCGGAAGCCTCGTCCGTGGACGACGACATGGTGATGGAACCAACACAGAGAGGTGAGGTTCTGGTGGTGGTGATCGCCGTCGTCGGTGCGGTGTTGGATGTGATGGGGTTGGAGCCGGTAGCTCGAGCCGCAGCCGTCGGCGGTGCACATCCCGCCGTCCCGCCACACCACGTAGCGGCGGGTCGCCCGTGGGATCGCAGTTGAAGCATTGCCGACCCGGAGCGGCTCACCGTCTCCTGTGAGGGCCACCACATCGATCGTCGATTCACACAGCAGCCGATGCAGGGTTTCCGGGCCGATGCGGGGACCGGATGCGATCCATGCGTTCGGTCGAGCAGTGCCGGTGGCGTCGACGAACACGGTGGTGTCGACCTGGCCTCCTCCGGCACCGTCGCCTCCGCGGTCGCACAGCACGAACAGCGCATCGGCTCGACGGGTCGCCCGGCTTTCGCGATGCGCAGACGGCGGCTCGGGGAGCTGGTCGGCGACCTCGTCGAGGGTGTCGGCCACGATCTTGCCCTCGAGTGCCGGCAGCTTGCCCCACAGACTCCACGCCGACTCGTCCAGCGTGGGTTGGATCGCCAGGAACCGATCGTCGGAGGCGTCACACTCGTCGTCGTGCGAGATCGCGATACGGCGGGCGAGCTCGGTGCGGAGACCGATCATGTCGAGTTCGAGGTGCGGGTCGGTCACGCCGGAGGCGGCCAGTTCCGCGACCCGGTCGAACGACACGCCGTCCGCCAGGAGTCGGTCGAGGTCGGCCGAGTCGATCCGTGCCACCGTGGCGAGCTTCCTGGCCGAGGATCGAGTGACATCGAGGCGACCGATCATCCAATCCTCGAGGGTGCGCATACCATCGCAGAGTGGGATCTGTCGGCGGTCTACTTCACGCACGAGCCGGACTTGGACGGCCTTCAGTTGGGCCTCGGCGGTGCGCACCGACTCGACCAGCGAGTCGAGTTGATCGCTGGTGAGCTGTGCGATCTGATCGGCAGAAAGAGCTTCCATCTGGGGTCCAACCTACCGAGGGGGTAGGACAGAAATCGCCCGT
>JAHEIN010000004.1:49799-51932 GCA_024639335.1 bacterium
GCGCCGGAGAGGTTGACCAGCAGCACCAGGTTGAGCCCGATTGCAGCGACGCGATTCGGCGTGAATCCCAGATCACCGATGCGTGCGAGCATGGCAGCGAGGACGAGCACATCCAGGATGAGCGCAGCACCGACTGCGAGCAGCTGGATGCGATCCATCAACCCAATCGGCCTCGATGTAACGCGAGCTGACAACGAATAGAGCACCAGCCCGAGCACAACCACCATCAGGGCATCGAAGACCCCGAGCAGCTCACGATCGAAGTCACCGGCGACCCCCGATACTGCATAACTCACCGCAGCAACGGTCAACATCAAAGCGAACAACGGCGTGAAGATCATCGTGAGCACCGGGGCCATGTTCTCGACCACCCGTTGTTTCGATTCGACGAGCCATGCTGCCACGATCACCGCACCCGCCGCTCCGGACGGCAGCACCCACTCGATGACCCGCTCTCCGAGCCCGGCATCGATCGGCTCCAGGATCACCGCCGTGAGTCCCATGAGCACGCCGCCCCCGAGCGCGATGAGCACGTAGTAGATGAACCACTCCCCCGTGAACCGGACGAAATCCATCCGCTTCTCATGCGAACCGATCGCACCACTCGCGTACGGGTGAGCAAGGGCGAACCACAGCATGACGGGCAGATGGAGCACCACCAGGACTTCCACCGCCGAACCCTCGGTGATCGGATAGAGATTGACGACGAGTGCCGAAGCGACGAACGGTGCGGCCGTAACGAGCCATCCGTTGACGGCGAGTCGACGTTCGGTTGCGAAGAACCCTGCGAGTACTCCTAACGCAAGGATCGCGATGTTCCGCACCAGCCAGGCATCCGGTTCGTCCGGGTAGCCGGCGACCCGCAATGCGACCTGGACCGCTGCGGCGGCAGCGAGTGCGAACAACACTGGCCGGAGCCACCGGCTCACCAAGTCCGCCGCGTCGGTGTCGTTTTGTAGGACGAGCTGTTTCCACAGCCTGCTGCTGTGCTCGCGCGCAAACTCGCGCGAGAGGTCGTCGAGGTCACCCATCCGCCTGACGGCCACGAGGAATGCTTCCTCTGAGGAGAGTCCAGCCTCACCCAGTTCGGCTATCTGGTCTCGAAGGTGATCCTCGAGCTCGTCGACGTCGTGCCCGTTCAGTGCAGGCGATGTGGAGACGTATTGCCGCCACTCGGCGATCTGTGGTTCGAAACCCTCCATGCTCATGCCTCCCCGAGCGCAGACATCAGCCCGCCCGATCCACGCCACACGTCACCCAATGCCTGCGCGACGGTCATCCACTGGCGCTGCTGCTCGGCGAGCGCAGCTCGTCCCTCGTCGGTGATCGAGTAATACTTGCGGCGCCGTCCCTGCGGCGGGGTGCGCCACTCCGTCGTCACATACCCGAGCCGGCGAAGTCGATGAAGCAGCGGGTACAACATCCCGTCCGTCCACTCGATCTCTCCGCCGGAGAGCTCGCGCACCCGCTTGAGGATCTCGTAGCCGTAGCTCTCACCTCCGGCCAGCAATGCCAACACCAGCGGGGTGGCGGAAGCCGCTACCAGATCCTTGTCGATGTGCACGCCAGGCTCCCTCGCTCTGCTAGATACATAGTAGAGCTAGGTACCTAGAGCTGCAAGGTGTCAGGTGCCTGGCATCGCTCAGGCGGTCTCGTACTGGTCGTGTCTGCGCAGCCATGCCATCGACCATGGCAAGCCTTCCTCGTCTCGTCCCTTGGGAACCAGGTCGAGGATCTGATATGCCCCGTTCAAGGCATCCAGACCTCGTGCGTAGGCCGAGTAGGTGTGATGTGGGACGCCGTCATGCATGGCGAAAACGCTGATCCCGGGGTTCTCCTCCCCGGGGTCGGAGATCTCGGCGAAGTTGTACTCCCCCTTCCTCTGGCCCGGCTCGAAAGAGACTCGGTAGTCGAAGTTGAAGCTCGACGGCTCCGACGACACCCACGGGAAGGTCCATCCCATCCGCTGGCGGTACGCCTCGATATTGTCGAGCGGCGCCCGCGACGCACATAGGAACGTGACATCCCTGGCTGCGAGGTGAACATCGAGCCCGTTGTAGGTGTCGGACCAGAACGAGCACGACGGGCAGCCTTCCTCCCAATCCGGACCCATCATGAAGTGATAGATGACAA
>JAHEIN010000062.1 GCA_024639335.1 bacterium
TGTCGTCATTTCCACGACCGACATTCACGCCGGGGTGGATGCGGGTTCCCCGCTGGCGAACGATCACGGCGCCGGCGTTGACGATCTGGCCGTCGAACACCTTCGGCCCGAGACGCTGGGCACGTGAGTCACGCCCGTTCTTGCTGGAACCGCCTGCTTTTGTCTTGGACATGGGTCATTCCTCCTCTGAGGCGGCCTCGCTGGGCGCCTGGGTCTTCTCGGCGGCTGGAGCCTTCGCCGGCTCGGACTTCTTCGACTTCTTCGCTCCGCCCGGAAGGTCGATGGCGGTCACCTCGAGTGAGGTGTATTGCTGGCGGTGACCCATCCGGCGGCGATAGCCGGATTTGTTCTTGTATTTGAAGATGTCGAGCTTCGGGCCTTTTGCGTCTCCGAGCACCCGAGCGGTGACCGAAGCCTTAGCCAGACTGTCCTTGTCGGAGATCGTCGAGCCCTGGTCGTCGACGACGAGGATCGGCGTGAACGAGACGCTGTCGTCTTCGGAGTGGAGCAGTTCGACCTCGATGACGTCGCCAGGGCTCACCTTGGCCTGCTTCCCACCCGACTTGATGATGGCATACATGGAAAACCTCTGAGAGGGGGATCGGCGTCAATGTACTACGCAGTGCCTCCCTGGGCAAAGCCGCAAAATCGGCTACCGGCTACCGGCTACCGGCAATGAGCAATGAGCAATGAGCAATGAGCAATGAGCAATGAGCAATGAGCAATGAGCAATGAGCAATACTTCGTGAGCAGCCGACCGAGCGGCGTCGACCTCCCCGCCACATCCCGTGCGCTCCACGAAGCTCGTGGCGCATGGCTCACGGCTGATAGCCGCGAGGGCACCAGCCCGAGCCAGTCAGTCCACGTCTTCGGCGGTACCCGAGATCGGGACGGCGTGGGTGGCAGCCTCTTCGTGAAGCAGCACTCCTCTCCCTTCGCACTGCGGGCACTGCTCGGAGAACGATTCGAGCAGACCGGCCGACACGTTCTTCCTGGTCATCTCGACGAGACCGAGATGGGAGACGTCGAACACCTGCGTTCGGGTCTTGTCACGAGCCAGTGTCTCCCTCAGGCGACGGAGCACCATCAATTGGTTCTTCTCGATCTCCATGTCGATGAAGTCGATCACGATGATCCCGCCGATGTCACGCAGTCTGAGCTGCCGTCCGATCTCCTCGGCGGCCTCCAGGTTGTTCTGGAGCACGGTGTCCTCGAGGTTGGATGACCCCACGAACTTCCCCGTATTGACGTCGATGACGGTGAGCGCCTCGGTTCGGTCGATCACGAGATGGCCCCCCGACGGGAGGTATACGCGACGATCGAGAGCTTTCCGGAGCTGATCCTCGACGTGGTAGCGCTCGAAGAGAGGGAGCTCGTCCTTGTACTTGCTGATCTTCGAGACCAGATCGGGCGCCGTGCGACCCAGATAATCGGTCACCTGCTTCAGAGCCTCTTCGTCGTCGATCAGCATCCGACGGAAGTCAGCAGTGAAGTGCTCGCGAATGACCCTGATGAGCAGGTCCGGCTCCTCGTAGACGACCCTCGGTGCACGGCCGTCGCCGGTGGCATCGCCGGTGATCTGCTCCCAGTTCTTCAGCAACCGGGAGATGTCCGCCGCGATCTCCTCGTCGGAGGCGTGGAGCGCCGCCGTCCTCACGATGACGCCGTACCCCTTCGGTTTCACCTTGGAGATCACCTCACGAAGCCGGTTGCGCTCGTTCTCGGGGAGCCGTCGGGAGATCCCTTGCGCATCGGAGTCGGGAACGAGAACCAGATAGCGCCCGGGCAAGGACGGTTGGCCGGTGAGTCGAGCCCCCTTCGCCCCCATCGCATCCTTCACCACCTGGACGAGGATCTGGTCGCCGACCTTCAGGACCTCTTCGATCCGCGGGCGCCGCTTGCCGAATTGCTCAGGATCCACCTTGATGTCCGAGGCGTACACCACACCGTTCTTGGCGGCACCGAAGTCGACGAACGCGGCCTCCATGCCGGGCAGTACGTTCCGGACCTTGCCGAGGTAGATGTTGCCCACGAGTGAGGTCCGCTCGGCGGACGTGACGTAATGCTCGACGAGAACCGGGCCCTCGAGGACCACACACTGGGTCTGGTGAGGCGTGACGCGCACGAGCATCTGCTTTCGCGCGCTCTCGACGGGGATGATGATCTCTTCTTCACGACGCTGCCGAGTTCGGGCACCGCCACTGCGGTTGTTTCGATTGCCCCGATTGTTTCGCTGCTTGTTGTCGTGGCCGGGCTTTTTCTGCTTGTGCTTCGGTTTCTGCTTCTGCTCAGCCGGTGGCTTCGGGGGCTCGGTGACCCTCGTGACCTCGACCTTCTGACCGCCGAGACGCACGGATTTGCGCTCCTCGATGATCTGACCGTCCGCGCCTCTGCGGATCACCTCCGGTGTCCGCTTTCGGAAGAATGCCATTGATGAGTACTCCTGGATCGTGCCGCGTCCTACGAGGACGGGGGCTGAGGTCGCCACTCGAAGTGGCATGGGGAAAGACTCCTGAGCCCTTCATCGCGGCTGCAAGGGTCCCCAAAGCCGTCGCGTGAATGCGAGACGGGACCATATGGATGCAGTTGAACACGATGAGCGGCTCCGGGGCCGAAGATGTCGGAACGCCCACCCAGGTACATCCGGCACGAGCCTGGCACTGCGAGGGGCTGGCCTCTGCACCGATTCGGGGCGTCACGTCGCCAGCGGCGACTCCCTCAGGCTAGCAGTCCCCGCCCGCTGTCCCAGCCACTCACCGTGGCCTCCGTCCGAGCACTCCACTGTCACTACCCTCGCCGGCATGTACCGCAGACCGGAATCGGGATGGATCGAGGTCATCTGCGGCCCGATGTTCTCCGGCAAGAGCGAGGAGCTCATCCGTCGAGTGACGCGATCGCGGATCGCCCGCGTGCCGGTCCAGACCTTCAAACCCGCCATCGACGTCCGATACGCCGATCGTGAGGTGGTGTCTCACTCGCATCTTCGGGCCGATGCCGACCCGGTTGGTGATTCCGAGAGCCTGTTGAGAGCGGTTGACGATGCGACGGTGGTCGTCGGTATCGACGAGGCGCAGTTCTTCGATGATGGGCTCATCGAGGTGTGCGAACGGCTCGCAGCGGCCGGCAAGCAGATCATCGTTGCCGGACTGGATCTCGACTACCTGCGCAGACCGTTCGAGCCGATCCCATCGCTGGTCGGCCGCTCCGAATACGTGTCCAAGATGCTCGCCGTTTGCCATCGATGCGGCGGACCGGCGCTGTTCACCCAGCGGATCGCCCGCTCCGACGAGCTGGTGGTGCTGGGAGCCGAGGGCGCCTATGAGGCTCGCTGCCGCTTCTGCTACTCCACCGAGGAGCCGGAGCAACTCGCCCTTCAGTAGTTCACAGTTGACAGTCGACAGTTCACAGTTCTGCATCGACCGGCTCGCACACATGCGCATGACAGCCGAGACCAGTCGACCCACCTGAGCCCACGTGTCGGATCGCCGCACGAGACAGACCGTGAAACGTTCACTGTGAACTGTCCACCCTCCGAAGGCTGCCAGCTCGTCGCTCCCGCTGTCAGGGCTCGAGGCGGTCGGGGACCGGTGAACGTTTGAGCCAGATGGAGTTGGCGATGCCGATCGAGATGGCCATGGCGAGGTAGAAGCTCCCGCCGAGTGAAAGGAACGGGAGCGGCAAGCCGGTGACCGGGGCGATGCCGACCGTCATGCCGATGTTCACGAAGACGTGGAACACCAGCATGCCTGCGACACCGACGGCGATGAGGGACCCGAACCGATCGCGGGCATGGGCCGCGATCACCAGCAGCCGCCATATCAGGACCAGGAATGCGGCAACGAGGATCACTCCCCCGACGAAGCCGAGCTGCTCGCCAACCGCGGTGAAGATGAAGTCGGTCTCGCTCTCCGGCACATACGCCAGGTTGGTCTGTGTCCCTTCGAACAACCCCTTGCCGGTGAGCTGCCCCGAGCCGATCGCCAGCTTCGATTGACGAAGCTGGAAGCCCATGCCCTGGGGATCCAGATCGGGATCGAGGAACACCCGTATCCTCCGCTCCTGGTGATCCTGGAGGAGATCGAAACGGAAAGCGGCGACCACTGCGATGACGCCCGAGCCGATCAGGGTGGTGAGCTGCTTCCAACTGGCGCCGGCGGCGAAGAGCATGACCAGCATCACGAACGGGATCGTCAACGTCGTCCCGAGATCGGGCTCGAGCAGGATCAAGCCGGCGGGCAACCCGGCGAGTACGAGGATCTGCGTGATCTGTCGCCAGCCCACCACGTCGGGGTTCTTGCTCTGGCTGAGCACGTACGCCATCGTGACGATCACCACCGGTTTGGCGAACTCCGCAGGCTGCAGGTTGAACAGCGGGATCGGGATCCAGCGACGGGCGCCATTGACCTCTGGGAACAAGAACACCGCGAACAGGAGCAGGATGATCGCTCCATAGATGAGCGGAAGGAAGTTCCGGTATTCCCGGTAGTCGATCAACGAGAAGAGGCCGACGGCGATCAGACCGGCTGTGACGAAGATCATCTGCCGCTCCATCGTGCCGGTCGGGATCTGCTCGGCCCGCTCGAGTCCGAACCGCGTGGCCGAGTAGATCATCAGCAAGCCGAACCCCGACAGAAGAAGGACCATCGACACCAGAATCGAGTCGGGGCGGTTGCCTCGGCGGTCGGTCACTGCCGTCAGCGAGGGTGCAGCGGTCGCCATCAGGCCTCTTCCGGGTTCTGCATTGCCCTGATCACTGCGCCGACTCCCCGACCACGATCGGGTCCATTTCCTCGCCCATCAGGTACTGCATGATCTGACGGGCCACCGGAGCCGCCACTGCGCCACCGCTTCCACCTTCATCGATCAGCACGACCACCGAGTAGCGGGGATCGGAGATCGGGGCGATCCCGACGAACCACGCATGGTTGTCCTTGGAGGCGATCGACTGGCCCGTCCCAGTCTTGCCACCAACGTCGAAGAGGGAGTCGCCGAACCCGCGGAAGGCAGTTGCAGCAGTCCCGCGAGTCACCACCCGATTGAGATCCGCGAGGAGCTGAGCCACGTTGGCCTGGTCCAACTCCACCTCGTTCCTGAGGGTTGGCGTGTTGATCTCGACGAGATTGCCCGTCGAGTCCCGGATCTCCCGCACCACGTAGGGCTCCCACACTTCTCCACCGTTGGCCATAGCAGCGTACGACACGGCCACCTGGAGGGGTGTGGCAGAGACGGTTCCCTGGCCGATCGCAGCGTTCATGAGGTCGCCACCGAACCATGGGTCGCGACCGTCCAGCCTCGACTCGTCCAGGAGACGAGGAGCCTCCTCGGGGTCGTCCATCTGAGCTTCCTGCCACGCCAGGAAGAGCTCTCGATCGGGGATCACCCCGGAGGGGTCACTGGTCAGGTCGATGCCGGTCGACGCCCCGTACCCCAGTCCTCGTGCCATCTCCTGGAGGACGGTCTCGCGCGGTGTTCCGTCCCAGGCGTCGTGGATGCCGAGTGCCACCGAGTAGAAGAAGATGTTGCACGACTCCTGGAGTGATGCCGAAACGTCGAGCCAACCCTTGTCGCCGGTGTACCAATCGCGGAAGATCTGAGCGCTTCCGTCGTTGAGCCTAGAGAGCTCGAGTTGCCCATCGCAATGCACCACCTTCGACGCTGGATCGATGCCCTCGACATCGGTTGGCAGTGGGACGTTCTCCTCCAGGAACGTAAGGTACGTCACCGCTTTGAACGTCGAAGCGGGCGGATATTGACCGGACACGGCGAGGTTGAGAAACGCCTGCTGGTCTGCCAGGAGCGAGTAGGTCTCGGTGTCGAGACCGCCGACGAACAGGGATGGGTCGTAGCTCGGATACGAGGCCATCGAGACGACCTCGCCCGTCTTGACGTCCAGCACGATCGCTGCGCCACGGACCGTTTCGTTCTTGGCGGCATCGTCGTTGCCAGTTGCTCGCTGACCATCTTTCCACTCGTTGGACAGCTGAATGCCTTCGATCAGCGCCGCCTCGACAACGGCCTGCAGGCCGGAGTCGAGCGAGAGGATGACCGTGTTGCCCGGTGTCGCCGGCACTTCAGGACGTTGGGTGATGACATCGCCGAGGCGCACCTGGTACGAGACTTCGCCCGATTCGCCCTGGAGCCACTCGTCATACCGGGCCTCTACGCCGGACTTCCCGATGCGGACACTGGGACTGAGGCCCGAGCGCTCTTCTATGTCCTCTGCCGTAGGCAGGCCGAGCTGACCGATGACGTGCGACATCGATGAACCAGAGATGTAGACACGCTCGGGCACCTTCTCGATGCGCACCCCCGGGAAGAGATCGAGCTTCTCGTTGATCTGGTACGCCTCGACGGTGTCGACGATCGCCACCGTGAAGGTGCCATTCACACCGGCAGCCTCGTACATCGCTGCGATGTCGTCCGCCGGGATCGCCAGCAGGGCGGAGAGCCGTTGGATCAGGACGTCCTTGTCCTCTGGGTTGACCAGATGACGGTCGACGACCACTGCCGGCACGAACCGCGATGTGGCCAGCACCAGTCCGTTGCGATCGCGAATGTCACCCCGGGGTGCCGGCGTGTCCACCGAGACCCACGACTGGTTCTCTGTCGCCTCCACGGCTGCGGCGCCCTCAGCGATCTGGACGAACCACAGCCGCATGCTGAGAATCGCGAACAGCGCGAGGAAGAGCCCGAAGAGCACCGTGAGTCGAAGGCTGAATCTCATATGAATCCACGTCGAGAGGGAGCGAGCAGCCGGGCGGACACTGGTGCCAGAACGACGGCGAGGGCCAGGTTGTAGATCGGTACGAGGATGATGCGTCGCATTGCCTCGCCTGCGTCCATGTTGACCTGTCCGAAGATCGTACCAACCACGAGATACAACAGGACCCCTGCCAGCGTCATCAGTCCGACCCAGGCCGCCACCGAGAACGGGTTCGAATCCATGCGATCGATCGTCCTGATGGCGAGAAACGCCACCGTCGCGTAGATCCCGGCTCGGAGCCCGAGCGCAGTGACCGAGAGAGCGTCGAACACCAGTCCGGCGACGAATGCAAAGATGATCGCCGGCTCACTGCGACTCCGGACGGCGAACAGCAACACGGCGACCAACACCGCATCCGGAGCGACCCCGGCGATGGTCGCCCGACCGAACAACGTGGTTTGGAGGGCAAGCGCAACGAGAGCCCCGAGGACTGCGAGCAGGACCGCACGAACGGTCATGGAGTCGACGCCTCGTCTCCCGGATCGACGATGTCGCCACCGGGCACCACAGGGATCTCGGGTGTGTCCTCCTCGCCGAGCGCCTGATCGGTGGGCCAGGTGATGACGATCACGTTGCGCAGCCGGGTTGGCTCCGTGAACGGGCGGACCTGAGCGGTCAGGGCCTGACCCGTCGGTTGTGTGTCGGTCGCCACCTCACCCACCGGAAGCCCGGGCGGATAGGCCTCTGCCAGGCTCGACGTCACAACCGCATCACCGGCGGAGACCGCAACCGCCGTCTCGAACACCTGGAACACCATCACATCTGAGCCGATCACCGCCTCCAGCGTCCCGGTCTGTTCACCGACGCGAACCGTCACTGCGTTCACGTCGGCGATGATGGGCACCACGATGGATCCGCCCGACCAGGACTGCGCTATGCGCCCCACCAGAAAGCCGAAGTCGTCGACGACCGGGTGCCCTACGAGGATCCCCGCCTCCTCTCCTTTGTCGAGTCGGAACGAGAGATCGAACGAGTCGGTTTGGCCAACCACGTTTGCGGCGGTCGTCGTGTAATCCGCGAGGTCTTCGGATCGGACGTCGTTGACCCGCTCGAGGACCGCCACCCTGGCGGCGAGGTCGGCGTTGGCCGCATTCCGGGCCTGCTCCTCGGCGAGCTTCGCCCGAAGGGCCTCGTTCTCGTCACGGAGCGAACGGATCTCACTGAGGTTCTCGATGACGTCCGCCAACGGTGCCACGACGACGGAACCCAGCCTCTCCACAGGCTCGAGCAGAGAGTTGGCGGCGCCTCGAACCGTTGCCAGCACACCTGTGCCGTCGGATCGGATGTCGAAGGTCATGATGACGATGGACAACACGACCAGGGTCACCACAAGTGGCAGGGCTCGATCGTTGGTACGGAACTCACGCATGGCGGTGGGACGGGCGGCGCGCCCGCATCCTCAGGGGCGAGAGGAGGAGACGAGGACGTGATGCAACGTGTCGAACTCCTCCAGACATTTCCCCGAACCGAGCACCACCGATTGGAGTGGCTTGCCCGCCGTCACGATGGGCATACCCGTCTCGTTGGCGAGGCGTTGATCGAGGCCTTCGAGCAGTGCTCCGCCACCGGTCAACCAGATGCCGCGCTCCATGATGTCGGCAGCGAGTTCGGGGGGCGTCTTGTCCAACGTGTACTTCACGGCGTCGACGATCGCCTGCGCCGGCTCTTCGATCGCCTCGCGGATCTCAGGGGAGGTCAGCAGAATCGTCTTCGGAAGGCCGGTGACGAGGTCGCGCCCGCGCACTTCCGCAGCGGGCTCGTCGGTCTGAGGCCATGCCGATGCCACGGCCATCTTGAGTTGCTCGGCAGTGCGCTCCCCCAGAAGGACGTTGTGTTCCTTCTTGACCCAGTCGATGATTGCTTCGTCCAACTCGTCACCGCCGACGCGGATCGACCTCGACACGACGATACCGCCCAGAGAGATGACGGCCACCTCGGTGGTACCGCCGCCGATGTCGACGACCATCGAGCCGGACGGCTCCCCGATGGGAAGACCGCATCCGATCGCTGCGGCCATGGGCTCCTCGATCGTGTAGGCCCGGCGCGCTCCCGCGTGATAGGCCGCCTCCTCGACAGCTCGGCGCTCGACCGGCGTGATCCCGGAAGGGACACACACCACGATTCGCGGTCGGGCCCACCGGCGGCGGTGCACTTTCTGGATGAAGTAGCGAAGCATCTTCTCGGTGATGTCGAAGTCGGCGATCACTCCGTCACGGAGAGGACGGATGGCAGTGATGTTCGCCGGCGTCCGGCCGATCATCCGCTTTGCCTCCATCCCGACGGCGAGCGCTCGATTGTTGTGCGAGTTGATCGCAACGACCGAAGGCTCGTTGAGCACGATGCCTTGACCACGGACGAACACCAGCGTGTTGGCCGTCCCAAGGTCGATGGCCATGTCTTGGCCTGCAAACGCCAGAAGTGACTCTGCCACGCCCTACTCCGCTCGAATATCCGGTTGGTCCGGACACTGGACCGCGAGTGTAGGCCCGCACAGTGGCAACGCGCCACCCAGAGCGGTGGGCTCGGCGACTGCGTCGCCGTTGCCGTCATCGGTCCTCGGTCGTCGGTCACTACCCGTCGACGGTCACCCAGGCCGTAAGCATCGAGAGAGCCGATAACCGATAACCGATTACCGACAACCGGCTCGGGTCCGAGGAAGGGCCCAGCCCCCGAAACGAGGATCCGGACTAGAACCAGATGCTGAGTTCGCGGGTGGCGCTTTCGACGGAATCGGAGCCGTGCACGATGTTCTCGGTGAGCAGCGTGGCCAGGTCACCCCGGATCGATCCGGGTGCGGCGTTGGCGGGATTCGTGGCACCCATGATGTTCCGGGCGGACGCAACCGCCCCTTCTCCCGACCATTCCATGGCGACCACCGGGCCACGGGTGATGAACTCGAGGAGATCGGCGAAGAACGGCTTGTCGACGTGCTCGGCGTAGTGCTCGGTGGCGATCTCCTCTGTGGGCGTCAGCATCTTCACCTGCTCGAGGGCAAAACCCTTCTTCTCGAATCGGGAGATGACTTCGCCGACGAGCCCGCGCTCGACACCGTCGGGTTTCACCATGATGAGAGTTCGTTCGATAGCCATGCCGGCGAGGATAGGGGGCTCGCTTCGCTCGCGGTTTTCGGTTGTCGGTTCTCAGTCTTCGGCTTCATGCCGATCCTTTGGAGTTCGATGTCGCTGTCCACCGGTTGTCTCCGGAATCTGCCATCGGCGTGATCGAGGACGCACAACCGATAACCGACAACCGTTTCACCGCTCGTTGGGGGTGGTGCTCGATCCGGTGAGGTGGGCGCGGATGGTGCCGACAAGATAGAGCGAGCCCGCCACGAGGATCCCATCGCCTTCGCCGGCCAGGGTGCGGGCGTGCTCGAGCGCCTCCCCGGGGTCGGATACGACGGTGATCGGTGTGTCGCCGACGAGCGGTTCCAGTCGAGCGCCGAGATCCGCAGCGGAAAGCGCCCTCGGAGATTCCGACTGTGTCGCAACGACCGCCAGGAGTTGCGGTGCGATCGGACTCCACATCGAGGCCAGGTCCTTGTCTTCCATCGCAGCCGTAACCACGACCCACCGGGTGCTTGGATACTCCTCGGCGAGCGACTGAGCAAGGGCGGCGAAGCCGTCGGCATTGTGGGCGCCGTCGATGATCAGTGGCGGGTCGGTCTCCATCAACTCCATCCGCCCCGGATTGGTTGCGATCGTCGCAGCATCGATCACGGCCTCGCTGTCGAGGGCTCGGTTGGTGAGCGCCTCGACGGCGGCGATCGCCACTGCGAAGTTGATCGTTTGATACCGGCCATGCAGCGGGAGGAAGATCTCTTCGTAGACCCCCCGGGTGCCTTCGACGTCGATCTGCCAGCCGCCTACTCCCTGGAGGGCGCCTTCCAGACGGAAGTCGCGACCATAGAGCCTCAGTTCGGCCGAGCGCTCGCTGCAGACTTCTTCTGCGATCTCTGTCACGCTCTCGGGGAGCGGACCGGCGACGAGGATCGAGCCGTCCTCGACGATCGCCAGCTTCTCCCTGGCGATCTGCTCGATCGTGTCACCCAGGTACTCGGCATGGTCCATCCCGACACTCGTCAGAATGGCAACCGTGGCCCGGGCAGCGTTGGTCGCGTCCAGCCGGCCGCCAAGACCGACTTCGATCACGCCGACGTCGACCGCCTGATCCGCAAACCAGGAGAACGCCAAGGCCGCTGTCAGCTCGAAGTAGCTGATCGGGTTCCCGGTTCGGTCCTCGTAGATGTCGGCAAAAGCCTTGGTGTCGAATACGGCTTGAGCGAAGTCCTCGCGCTCGGTGACTTCCCCGTTGATCGACACGCGCTCTTCGACCCCTCCGAGGTGTGGGGACGTGAACGTCCCGGTTGTGAGTCCGTGTGCGACGCAGAGAAACGTGATCATGCGGGCAACCGACGTCTTACCGTTGGTGCCTGCGATGTGAACGATCGGATAAGAGTCCTCGGGATTGCCCATGAGGTTCAACAGACCGGACATCGTCTCAAGGCCTGGATGCATGCCACGTCCGATGTGGGAATCGAGGTAGCCGACCGCATCGTCGTACATGAACACGGTCAGAGCAGGTCCAGCTGGGCCTGGACCTTTGCGATCACATCGCTCAATTCTCGCTGCTTACCGCGTTCCTTCTCGACGATCTCGGCAGGTGCCTTGTCGATGAACGAGGAGTTCCCCAGTTTCTTCTCGACGCGGTCGAGGTCCTGCTGAGCCGCTGCGATCCGCTTCGACAGCCGTTCCCGCTCGGCGTCGGTATCGATCACACCTTCGAGAGGGATGAATCCCTGGAATCGGCCCGCCACGATCCTCGTGTGTCCTTCGGTGGGTGGGCTCGCAATCGCCTCGACCGTCACCGCAGCGAGATCGGTGAGCAGTCGCGAAGCCCAATGCGGGACGCCCTCTCCCCCGTGGACACGGAGCACGAGATCCGTTCTGGGAGAGATGCCTTGCTCGGCACGGAAGCGCCGCACGCCCGAGATGAGCTCCTGGAGATCCTCCATCTCGTCCGGTCCCCGGTATTCCGGGACTTCAGGCCAATTGGCGCCGGCGACGAAGCCATCGCCGACCACGTTCATCCAGAGTTCTTCGGTGAGGAATGGGATGGCCGGATGGAAGAGCTTGATCACATCGCGAATGACGACCCCCAGCGTCTGGCGGGTGGCGGCGGCGGTTCCTTCGCCGGCGAGCGCTCCCTTCGACATCTCCAGGTACCAGTCGAACACCTCCGACCAGGTGAACGAGTAGAGGAGGCCGAATGCATCCGAGAAGCGGTACTGATCGCAGAGCTCGTCGAAACGCTCCGACACGGCCCGGAGTCGCGAGAGTATCCACGCGTCGATCTCACCGGGCTGCTCCGGATAGCCGCCGTCTGCGGGCACCGACCCGGGCTCCACGCTGCGGAGCACGAACCGGGTGCCGTTCCAGAGCTTGTTCCCGAACTTTCGAGTGCCCTCGACCCATTCCATGTTTAGCGGAACGTCTTGGCCCGGATTGGCCGCCTGGATCAGAGCCAAGCGCAGAGGATCTGCACCGTGCTCCTCCGCCACCTCGAGCGGATCGAGGGTGTTGCCCCGCGACTTCGACATCTTGTTGCCTTCTGCATCCCGCACGAGACCGTGGATGATGGTGTCGTGGAACGGCACATCGTCCATGAAGTGGATCCCCATCAGCATCATCCGCGCGACCCAGAAGAAGATGATGTCGAAACCGGTGATGAGGATGGCGTTGGGATAGAACCGTTCGAGGTCCTCGGTCTGATCGGGCCAACCAAGCGTCGAGAAGGGCCACAACGCCGACGAGAACCACGTATCTAGCACATCGGAGTCCTGGACCACGTCTGCGCTTCCACATTCGTCACAGGTCGAGGGCTCGGTTCTGGCGACGGTGACGTGACCGTCGGGGCAGTACCAGGCCGGAATCCGATGTCCCCACCAGATCTGTCGGCTGATCGTCCAGTCGCGGATGTTCTCCATCCAGTGGAAGTAGGTCTTCTCCCATCGTTCTGGGACGAATCGGTTGTCGCCGTTTCGGACGGCATCCATCGCCGGCCCCGCCAGAGCGGCCACTGCTACGAACCACTGATCCGAGAGAAAGGGCTCGACGACGGTGTCACACCGATAACAGTGGCCCACGTTGTGCTGATGCTCCTCGGTCGCGACGATCGCCCCCTCGGCCTCGAGCGCTTCGATGACGGCAGCCCGCGCCTCGAACCGGTCGAGTCCCTGGAAGCGGCCGCCGGCGGCGGTGACGACGGCCTTGGCGTCGAGGACCGCGATCTTCTCGAGATCGTGCCGCTCTCCGATCTCGAAGTCGTTTGGATCGTGCGCCGGCGTCACCTTGACCGCACCTGTGCCGAATTCGGGGTCGACGACGTCGTCCGCAACGATGGGAATCTCACGCCCGACGATCGGCAACCGCACCTTCCTTCCGATCAGGTTCGTGTAGCGATCGTCGTCGGGATGGACGGCCACTCCCGTGTCGCCGAGCATCGTTTCGGGGCGAGTGGTAGCAACGGTCACCCCACCGTCCCCATCGGAGAACGGGTAGAAGATGTGGGTCAAGGTTCCCTTCTGATCTCGATACTCGACTTCGATCTCGGCGAGTGCGGTCTCGCACCGGGGACACCAGTGGATGATCCGGTTCCCTCGATAGATCAGGCCCTCTTCGTAGAGCCGCACGAAGACTTCGCGTACCGCAGCGGAGAGCCCGTCGTCGAGGGTGAACCGCTCCCTCGTCCAGTCACAGGACGCCCCCATTCTGCGGATCTGTTTGGTGATTCGGTCGCCGTAGACGCGCTTCCATTCCCAGACCTGGCGGACGAACTCGTCGCGGCCGAGCTCGTGTCGGTCCATCCCTTCGACCGCCAGCTCTCGCTCCACGACATTCTGGGTCGCGATCCCGGCATGATCGGTGCCCGGGAGCCAGAGCGCGGCAAACCCCTGCATGCGCTTGCGTCTGATGATGACGTCGTGGATCGTGTGGTTCAGTGCGTGTCCCATGTGGAGCGCTCCGGTCACGTTCGGAGGTGGGATCACCACTGCGAACGGCTCACCCTCGGGGCGGTACTCGGGCCTGAACAGCCCGGCCTCCTCCCATTTCGCGTACCACTCGGATTCGACGTCTGTTGGTTCGTAGGTGGGGTTCATCACGGTCCGGAGATTGTTGATCGGTTCGGCAGTTCATGCCGGGCAATTCGCCGATGCGAGCCTACCGGCCACATGGGGGCCCACCGACTCGGGCTCAGCACAGAACGGCCCCGGATATTCCCGGGGCCGTTCGTCATCATGATACGAGTGAATCAGCGTTTGCGATTCGACCAGCTCGTACCTCCGTCGGCAGCCGCTACCACGTGCTCGTCTCTCCTCGAGACCGCAACCAGCAGCAGCGCCCCGCCTGCCAGCGCTCCGAGCGCAAGCAACACCATTTCCTCGGTCTCGGCCCCAGTGAACGGCAGCGTCTCGACGGTCACCGGCTCGACCGGCGGTGGGCTCGTCGTAGTCGTCGGCTCGACCTGAATCCCCTTCACCTCGACCACCACACCTGCGTCCCAGGTCAAGTCCGTAACCCCGGCCGGGAGGTTGATGAGCGCAGTCCGAGCGCATCCAACCTTGTCGGAGACCGAGAACACGTCGCTGTCGACGTCGTCGGCCACGCCGAGGGCGTTGGTGACCGTGTAGTCGGCGCCCGGGAGGCAGACCTCCACCCGGTAGTTGCCGGCCTCGAGCTCGTCGAACAGGTACAGCCCGCCGGTGCTCGTCACCTGCTGTGCGAGCACGGTCCCGTTCGGCGCCAACAGTGTGACCGTGGCCCCGTTGATCGGGAACTCCGTGATGGGATCGTCCTGGCGTCCGTTCTGGTTCTCATCGAACCAGACGAGGTCGCCCAGGGCGCTCTCGATCTCCTTCGGTTGCGTCGTGCTCGTCGTGCGCGTAGTGCGCTTGCAGCTAGAAACGGTCACGCTTCCCTCGGCGTCGGAGGTCAGCACGTACCCATCGGCGGCTGACAGCTCATACGTCCAGGTTCCGAGATCTCCGTCGACGGTGGCGTCTTCGCTCAGCTCGACGACGTTCGCATCGGGGTCGGTCAGCACCACCTGCGCCGCGCTGTCAGGATCCATGTCGACGGAGATACGGGCGAAATTGCCGTCCCGGATGCAGACGCCGCTCACCGCAACCGTCACCGGCTTCGGATCGGGGCGCTTGCAGTCCTCGATCTCCACCTCACCCGAGGACGAACCCTCGATCTCGAATCCCTTGGCGGCAACCGCAGACCATTCGTAGCTACCGGGAGCCTCGACCGCGATACCGGACGTCGACTCGGTGTACTCCACACCCGCAACCGTCACCGTCGCACCCGAATCAGGATCGATCGTCACCGTCAAGAACCCATTGGCGTCACCCTTGTCATCCGTCTCGCAGGTCCCCGAAACCGCAACCGTCACCGGCTTCGGTTCCGGCTCGCACTTCTCGTCGACCTTGACGGAGGTCGAGCGCCGCTGTCCGGCGCTGGCGAGGTTCTCATCCTCCCCCCATCTTGCGACCGCGGTGACCACGATCTCGATCGTCTGACCGAAGTAGGGCTCGGCATCGAACGAACCGCTGAACGAGTATCCGTTCGTCGCCGTGAATGCGCCTGAGCCAACCTCCGTGTCGTCGACGGTGACACGCACGTCGTTGTTGTGGCGTCGGTTCTGATCGCCGCTGGTGGCCCATGCCGTGGCCTCGAACTCGATCTGTGTTCCCTTCTCCACGCACACGACCGACGCCGTGATCTCCGGATGATGTGCGCTCGCCGGCGATGCATTCACTGTGATCAGCACATACTGGAGTACCGAAAACAGGATCATGATCGCAGCGGCGAACGCCGTTCTGCGTTGTGCTAGAGCACTCATACGATTCTGCCTCCCTGAGCTTGCCCGCTCGTTCGGGGAGGGCCGGTCTCACCATTGACTCGCCGTGATCCTCGGTGACCGCACTAACGGATCACGGGTCGACGTCTCCCAGCCTCAATTACCCAACACCACTCTTCGTGGTATCTACCCACTATGTGTAGCACTGATTGGGGGTAGCTCAAGACCCGTTCCCCAAACGTTACGGGCCATATGAGGCGCCACTCTTCTGACTAGCCACCAAGGGCGGGCACGGCGGCCCGGCAACGAAAAACGGCCCCGGGAAGCCCCGGGGCCGAGTTCCGTCTGAGCGGGCGGCTCAAATCAGTGGTTACTCCAACCGGAGACGACCTCACGTTCGGACTCGTCCTCACGCCGGCCGACGAGGAGTAGGAGCACCGAGCCTGCGGCGAGCACACCGATACCAAGGACCACCATGTCCTCGACCTCGAACCCCGTGAACGGCAGCGTGCCAACCGTGACCGGTTCGATCGTGGTTGTTGTCGT
>JAHEIN010000063.1:0-12153 GCA_024639335.1 bacterium
ATGGAGACACAGGCGAGCGCCTCGTGGGCGGCATGGGAGATCCTGGTCAACGGCGTCGAAGGCGCAGGCAGTCTCGACAATGGCGAGGTGTGCGACTACCTCGTCAACAACGAGATCGAGACGATCTTCGGAGGCGTGGACTTCGACGCCGACCAGTCGAACTACTACGGCGACCTGTCGTTCGTGAAGCAGATCCAGGACGGCGACTGGTGGGTCGTCTACCCCGAGGAGTTCGCAGCTCCAGAAAGGTCCATCGAATACTCGCCGGGAGGATGAGAATCTGACCGTTGACGAAGCCGGGTGGCGATCGCCACCCGGCTTCGTTTCAACCGAGGAGAACCAGCAATGTCCTTGATGAGCCAGTCGATCGCCTCAGGCATCCTCATCGGCGGGCTCTACGCGCTCATGTCGCTCGGCATGTCCTTGAACTGGGGGGTGCTCAAGATCATCAACCTGGCGCACTTCTCCTTCATCCTCCTGTCCGCCTACGTCACCTACCAGCTCGCCTCTGTCTACGGCTGGGATCCCTTCCTGGCGATCATCGTCACCGTGCCCCTTTTCGCACTCGGTGGCATGGCCCTCCAATGGGCCTTCGAGCGATTCCGCATCTCCGAATTCGAGTCGCTGCTCCTGACGTTCGGGCTCTTCATCATCTTCGAGAGCCTCGCAACCAGCGTGTGGTCGGCCGACTTCCGAAGGATCGATTCCGCGGCGAACCCGTACGCATCCTCTTCGTTGACGATCGGGCCGATCTCGCTGTCTATCCCGACGCTGTCTGCCTTCGTGCTGGCGATCGGCATTGCCTTCGGCACCCGCTACCTCTTGGAGCAAACCCACTTCGGCAGGGCCGTCAGAGCGCTCGCCCATGACCGTGAGATCGCCGGCGCCTTCGGGGTGAACCACCGCACCGTGTCGATGCAGCTGGCCGGTCTCGCCGGTGCGTACGCCGCACTTGCCGGCGTCTTCATCGCGATGAGCAGCTCCCTCTTCCCGGGAATCGCCGTCGAGTGGTTCGGAATCGTGTTCTCCGTGGTCATCCTCGGTGGCCTGGGCAGCACCATGGGCACCCTGCTCGCCGGAGTGATCATCGGCACCGTGGGAGCGATCGCAACCGTCGTCTGGGGTCCGTCGACCGCGCCGCTGGTGGTGTTCTTGATCCTCATCGCCACGCTGCTGTTCAAGCCCGACGGGTTGCTAGGCGCAAAAGGCGGCATATGACCACGACCAATCGGAACACCTCGCTGATCACTCTCGCATTTGCGCTCGTGTTGTGGTTCATGCCCAGCGTCCGGGAGACACTCGACTTCCCGGTGTTCTTCTTGCTGTTCGGGTACAGCCTCTTCTTCTGGATCGCACAGGCGTCCAGCTGGAACACGTTCACCGGCTTCTCGGGCTACTTCAGTTTCGGGCAGGGGGCGTTCTTCGGCGCGGGTGTCTACTCCGTGGCCGTCCTCGCCGTGAAGCGAGATTGGCCGCTGCTCTTCACGTTCCTCGTGGGAGGTCTGGTCGCAGCCGTCATCGGCCTGATCATCGGCGTCGTCGTGTTCCGCCTCCGCAAGCTACGCGGCGAGATCTTCGCGCTCATGACCTTGGCAGTGGCCTTCGTGATGGCGTCGGTCGCCCGGGTCTCCCCTGCGATCGACGGAGGACAGGGGGTACCGGTCAACACCGTGGAGCTCCCGGAGTTCCTCGGTGACTTCCCGACCATGATCTTTCGGCTCGGGCTGATCGTGGCCACGTTTGCGGTCATCACCGCCCAATCGGTGCAACGGTCCCGCCTCGGCTGGGGGCTCTTCTCGATCAGAGACGACGAAGACGTCGCCGAGACGCTCGGCGTCCCCACCTTCAGGTTCAAGATCACGGCCCTCCTGCTCACGGCATTCATCGCGGGCATCTCGGGTGCCATCCACTCGCTCCAGATCGGCTACGTCACGATCGAGGACGTGTTCAGCATCCGAGTTCCACTGTTCGTGATCCTCATGAGCATCCTGGGCGGCACCAAGCACTGGATGGGCCCAGTTGTCGGAGCGGTCGTCGTCGTGACGCTCAACGATCGACTGAATCGAGCCGGCTTTCAAGAGATCAGCGACCTGATCACCGGTGGTCTGCTGATCCTCATGATCGTCGCAGTCAAGGAGGGTCTGTATCTACGGATGCGGGCAAGGCCGCTTCGTACGGCTGTCGGTTTCACCGCCGGCCTGGTCATCGGTTTCGCCCTCGGCGCACTGGACGAGTCGTTGATCACCCTCGTCGCCTACGGCCTCGGGATCGCGGTGCTCGCCGTCATGCTCCCGTTGTCGTGGTTCGCTCGTAGTGAGCCGGCGGTCACCGATGACGTCGAAGAGGTCGCCAGCCATGGCTGACCTGCGGTTCACCGGGATCGGCAAACGCTTCGGTGGCGTCCGAGCACTCGACGGCGTCGACGGTCACGTCGACGAAGGCGAGATCCTCGGCCTGGTCGGACCGAACGGATCGGGCAAATCGACGCTCATCAACGTCCTGAGCGGACACTACGCGGCCGACGACGGATCCATCACCTATGGCGAAGCCAATCTCACCGACCTCCCACCGCACCGCATCATCGAAACCGGGCTGGCCCGGACCTACCAGATTCCACGGCCATTCTCGACGATGACTGCTCTCGAGAACGTCTCGGTCCCGTTCATGTTCGGTGCGAACCCGCTCTCTCCTCAGACGGCGCGCGAATCGGCGATGGAGTGGCTCGCGTTCACCGGGCTCGACAGTCTGGCGAACGAGCCGATCGACAGCCTCAATCTGCACCAACTGAAGTATCTCGAACTGGCCCGGGCGCTCGCTGCTCGCCCGAAGCTGTTGTTCCTCGACGAGGTGCTCTCTGGCTTGAACCCCACCGAGATCACGGCTTCGATCGAGATGGTTCGTCGCATCCACTCGAGCGGTATCACAATCGTGATCGTCGAGCATCTCGTGCGGGTCGTGACCGAGCTGGCGTCGCGGATCATGGTGCTGGACCGGGGGAAGGTCATCGCCGACGGCGATCCGACCCTGGTCATGCAGGACGACGCCGTTGTCACCGCCTATCTGGGAAAGAGGTCGAAACGTGCTGAAGGTTGAGTCGGTCACCAGCGGGTACGGAGCAGCGCAGGCGCTCTGGGATGTCTCACTGGAAGTCGCCGAGGGAGAGATCGTCACGATCATCGGACCCAACGGCGCAGGCAAGAGCACCTTGGTGAATGTCCTCGCCGGGATCCACCCCGCCTGGTCGGGATCGGTGCAACTCGACGGTGTGGAGCTCACTTCGCTCCCCGCCCACGACGTCTGCGGTGCCGGCATCGCGGTCGTGCCCGAGGGCCGGCAGGTGTTCCCAGAGATGACCGTGGCCGACAACCTCGAGATCGGCGGCTACCACCCTTCGGTCCGCCCGTATCGCAACGAGACGTTCGAGCGGGTGATCGAGATCTTCCCGATCCTCGCCGATCGGGCGACCCAGCTCGCCGGAAGCATGAGCGGAGGTGAACAGCAGATGCTCGCCATCGGCCGGGCGTTGATGGCCCGACCCCGCTACCTCCTCCTCGATGAGCCATCACTTGGCTTGGCCCCGGTGATCGTGGAGAACATCTTCGAAGTCCTGAGGCAGATCAACCGGGAAGGCGTGTCGGTCGTGGTGGTCGAACAGAACGTCGTGGAGGCCCTCGAGCTCGCCTCCCGCGGATACGTCCTGGAGCAGGGCAACATCGTCAAGGATGCGTCGGCGGATTCACTCCTCGAAGATCCTGCCGTCCGAGCCGCCTACCTGGGGGTGTGAAGATGTCCGACGGCACATCCCCACCGACGCTCGTCTCCAACGGCCCGATCTGGACCGGTGACCGCCATGTGGATGCGTTGGCGATCCGGGACGGTCGGGTCGTCGCAGCCGGGGGACCCGACGAAGCTCGCGTTGCGCTCGGGCCCGGATTCGACGTTGTCGACCTCGACGGCCGGCGAGCGATTCCTGGGTTGATCGACTCTCATGTCCACATCCTGAGGGCCGGACTCACGTGGAACCACATCACCAGCTGGGACGACGTCGCCTCTCTCGAGGAGGGGCTCGCGGCAATCCGTCGTGACGCCGCCTCTCGCCCTGCGGAGTCGTGGGTCCGGGTGCTGGGCGGATGGCACCCAAGCATCTTCCCGGAGCGTCGTGGTCCGACCCGCGCCGAATTGGACGAAGCGGCGCACGGCCACCCGGCGTATGTTCAGCTTCTCTACGAAGAGGGCATCCTCAACTCCCGGGGCCTGGAGCTGCTGCTGGCCGACGGAGATGTGCCCGGCGTGGAGCGGACCGAGAACGGCTCGCCCACCGGCAAGGTCACCGGTCCGGTCGCCTTCGGGCGGATTGCAGCGCTGTTCGAGAAGCCGTCGGCGGCAGACCGGGAGGCCTCGACGAAGGCCGTCATGGCCGACTTCAACGCCAGAGGCCTGACCGGCGCGATCGACCCCGGAGGATTCGGGATCGACCAGCGTTCCTACGACACGATGTTCGACATGTGGCGGCGCGATGAGATGACCGTTCGAACCAGGCTGTATCTGGTGCCTCAGACGCGGGGAAACGAGGTCGCCGAGATCCGTGAGTGGGTCCGCTATGTCCAGCCGCGCTACGGCGACGACCTGCTCCGCTACGTCGGTATGGGCGAGATCCTCACCTTCGGGTGCCACGACATGGAGGGTGTCCGGCCGTTCGAGGTCTCCGACCAGGCTCGGTCGGAACTGCTGGAGATCTCCGACCTCCTCGCCAGGCACAACTGGCCGGTGCACATGCACGCCATCTTCGACACCACGATCTCGGCAGTGCTCGACACGTGGGAGGAGATCGATCGGCGCCACGGGCTGGCCGGACGCCGCTGGTCCCTCGGCCATGCCGAGCCGATCAGCCGTCGGAGCCTGGAACGGGTCAAGGCGCTCGAGTTGGGCATCGCGATCCAGAACCGGATGATGTTCCGTTCGGCCGACTCCACGGCGCTCTGGGGCGAGGAGGTCGGCCACAACGCACCGCCGCTCGGCGACATCCTCGACATGGGGATCCCACTCGGTGGCGGCACCGACGCCACGGTGGTCTCGCCCTTCGATCCGTGGCGATCGATCTGGTGGCTGGTCACGGGCAAATCAGTCGACGGTGCGCCACCCCGAGAGGAACGACACCGCTTGTCGATCGAGCAGGCCCTGACCGCCTACACCCGCGGCAGCGCCTGGTTCAGCTTCGACGAGCACGACCGCGGCCACCTCGAGCCCGGCGCCCTCGCCGACATCGCCATCGTCGACCAGGACCCATTCGAGATCGATCCGGACGAGCTGCCATCTGTGGGCGCCGATCTCACCATGGTGGGTGGGCGGATCGTGCACACGACGGGCAAGATCGGCTGATTCACAGTCGCACAGCGCGTGGCGCAGAGCGCTAGCCCCGCAGATGCACCGCCAACGCACTCATATCGGCGCCGCCCAGCCCGGCCTCGATCGCAGCCTGGGCTGCGGCGGCGTTGACAGCGCCCTGCGCCATCGGCACTCCGAGTTTGTCGGCCAGTCCGAGGATGAGCCGGAGGTCCTTGGCGACGAGGTCGAGGCTGAACGCGACGGGCGTTTCGTCTGGCTGCTCGAAGGCCGGACGCTTGTACTGGATGAACGGCGAACCGGCTGCGCTCGAGGCGAACACCTCGTAGGCCAACGAGCGCTCGACACCCCCGGCCTCGGCAAGCACGAGCGACTCGGAGAGCGCGACGTTGATGGCATGGACAAGCGCGTTCACGGCCAGCTTCATGGTCGCTCCGGAGCCGTTCGGACCCATGTGGAAGATCGCTTTCGAGAGCGCATCGATCACCGGTCGGGCCGTCTCGAGCGCCGACGCATCGCCACCGACCATGGCCGTCAGCGCACCCTGCTCGACGAGGCCAACGCTGCCGGACACCGGAGCGTCGAGCAGGTGAGCCCCGTGTCTCTCGAACTCCGGTGCGAGGCGGAGGATCGTCTCGGGATCGACCGTGCTCGTCTCGACCACGACCGTGCCCGGTCCAACGCCTGCAACGGTTCCCTCGCCGTCGGAATGCACGGCGCGGAGCGCAGAGTCGTCAGCGAGGCTGGACACGACCACCGATGCCGATGAAGCCGCTGCCGCCGGTGAATCGGCGACCCTCGCCCCGACATCCGCGGCCACCACCTCGGCGGCCTCGTGAGATCGGTTCCAGACGACGAGGTCGAATCCCGTCCTGGACAGGGTCCTGGCCATCGCAGCGCCCATGCGCCCGAGACCGACCACTGCGACACGTTCTACCGCCATTTTGTTACCTCCGCCTCGGTTCGTCGGCTGGGAGATCGGATTACCCGATTCGACAGCAATCGATTGCATGACTGTTGGTAGAGTAGACGGAGGTCCGCCCGAGAACGTCGGGGTGATGGCCCTGGTCAGTCAGGCGGGCACTACCGATAGCCGAGGAGGAGTCATGCCCGAGTTCCCCGTAGCCACCACACCGTCGCCCGGCATCATGGGAGTGGACTGGGAAGTCCGCGTTGACTTCGAACGGCTCCGTCAGCATCGGATCGGGCGGGTGCGCCAACAACTCGAGACCCATGGCCTCGGCGCCCTCCTGCTGTTCGAGACCTCCAACATCCGCTATGCCTCCGCAACCGCCATCGGGTACTGGGCCTTCAACAAGGGCGAGCGCTGGGTCGTAGTCACCCGCGACGACGTCAGGCTGTGGGACTTCGGATCGGCCGCCAAGGCCCATCGTCTCCAGCTCCCCCACATGTACAACCACGAGAACTCGGTCGCCGGCAACACCGGCCTTCAGGGCGCCATCGGCCCCGAGGCCGGTCTCCACGCTCGGGCTGCCAAGGAGATCGCCGGCTTCCTGCGCGACGCCGGCGTTGCAGATGAGCCTCTTGGAATCGACATGGCCGAGACCTCCGTCTTCCTCGCCCTTCAGAACGAGGGCCTGACCCTGGTCGACGGCCAGCAGCCGATGATGCTCGCCCGTGAGATCAAGAGCCCGGATGAGATCATGCTGCTGACTCAGGCGAGCGCCATGGTCGACGGCGTCTATCACGACATCTTCGAAGCGCTCAAGCCGGGTGTGAGAGAGTCGGACATCGTTGCGTTGGCCCACGCTCGGCTTTTCGAGATGGGCTCGGAGTTCGTCGAGGCGATCAACTCGATCGCCGGCGAGCGCTGCTCACCGCATCCGCACGTGTTCAGCGACCGGATGATCCGGCCAGGTGACCAGGCCTACTTCGACATCATTCACGCCTACAACGGCTACCGGACCTGCTACTACCGGACCTTCGTCGTCGGCCGGGCCAGCCAGGCGCACCGGGATGCCTTCAAGCAGGCGAGGGAATGGATGGACATGGCAATCGAACAGGTCCGTCCGGGCAACACCACCGATCAGGTTGCACAGAAATGGCCCAGGGCAGAAGAGTTCGGATTCGAAGACGAGATGGATGCCTTCGGCCTGCAATTCGGGCACGGCGTCGGCATCGGACTGCATGAGCGGCCGATCATCTCTCGACTCAACAGTCTCGACGATCCGATCGAGATCAAGGAAGGCATGTACTTCGCACTCGAGACCTATGCCCCGGCGAAGGACGGGCACTCGGCGGCCCGTATCGAGGAGATGATGGTGGTCACCGCCGACGGCCCCCTGGTCACCACGTTGTTCCCGTGCGAGGAGCTCATGGTCGCCAATGAGTACTGACATGTTCGATCCGGAGTTGATGGACTACGCCAACCGTGATCCGCGGCTGCCCGAGCCCGTCGACCAAGGGAACGCCGACCTCGGGATCGACCTCGAGCAGCGACTCGACCTCTACGAGCGCCAGCAGGTGCTCCGCCAGTTCGAGAAGCGGGCCTACGACATGTTCCTCCAGAACCTCGTCAAGGGCACCAGCCACCTCTCGCTCGGGATGGAAGCGGTTTCCGCCGGGTTCGGCGCCGCAATGCGACAGGACGACTACACCTTCGCCACGTACCGGGGCCACGCCCACACGCTGTCGCGAGGCGTCCCGCTGGGCCCGGTGATGGCCGAGTTGCTGGGCCGTGAGAACGGACTTCTCAAGGGCAAGGGCGGATCGATGCATCTGACGTCGGTCGAGCACGGGATGATGGGGAGCTACGCCATCATCGGCGCCCATCTCACCATGGCGAACGGTGCCGCCTGGTCCTCGCAGATCAGGGGCACCGATCAGGTGACGGTGTGCTTCTTCGGCGACGGCACAACGAACATCGGAGCGTTCCACGAGGCGCTCAACTTCGCCGTGATTTGGGATCTGCCGGTCGTATTCGTGTGCGAGAACAACCTCTACATGGAGTACACGCCGATCGATCTCATAACTGCAGTACCGAACCCCGCTGCCGATCGTGCCTCGGCATATGGGCTTCCCCGGATCATCGTCGATGGCAACGACGCCGACGCCGTGTACATGACAGCGCTCGACGTCATCGCCAAGGCCCGGTCGGGCCGCGGTCCTTCGCTCGTCGAGGCGGTCACCTACCGCGAACAAGGGCACAGCCGTGCCGACCCTGGTAAGTACCGCCCCAAGGACGAGGTGGCGGCGTGGAAGGCCAGGGACCCGATCCCGATGTATCACCAGCGTTTGTTGAAGTTGGGTGCCTCAGAAGGTGACCTCGCTTCCATCCAACAGGACGTCGCTCGGCGGGTCGACGAGGCCACCGAGTTCGCAAAGGCCGGGAGACACCCGGGCGAGGAACATCTGATGAGCGACGTCTGGGCGGACGGAGGTTCGGCGTGGCGGAACTGAGCTATCGAGACGCGGTCGCCCATGGCATCGCCCAGGAGATGCGGCGCGATCCGCAGCTCGTCATGCTCGGCGAAGACATCGCCGGAGCAGGTGGCGTCTTCAAGACCACGGTCGGGCTCCTCGACCAATTCGGCCCCGATCGGGTCCGAGACACCCCCATCTCAGAACAAGCGATCCTCGGGGCGGCGATGGGTGCGGCGATGACCGGCGTGCCGGTCATCGCCGAGATCATGTTCTCGGACTTCCTGGCGGTGTGCTTCGACATCGTCGCCAACGAGATGGCCAAGTCCCGGTACATGACCGGCGGCCAGATGAGCGTCCCCGTCGTTGTGAGAACTGCCAACGGTGGCGGCTCTCGATTCGGCGCCCAGCACAGCCAGAGCGTCGAGAACTGGTGCATGATGATCCCCGGCCTGAAAGTCGTCGCACCGTCGACACCGAGCGATGTCGTCGGGCTGCTTGCCGCCTCGATCCGCGACCCCGACCCGGTCGTGTTCTTCGAGCACAAATCACTGATGGCCTCCAAGGGCGAAGTACCCGACGGGGAGGTGATCGACGAGCTCGGGAAGGCGAAGATCGTCCGTGAGGGCTCGGACGCAACAATCGTTGCCCTCGCCTACATGGTGCCGCGAGCGCTGGAGGCGGCCGACCGCTTGGCCGAAGATGGCATCGATGCCGAGGTCATCGATCTTCGCACGCTGGTGCCTTTGGACACGAATGCCATTCTGACCTCGGTGACGAAGACCAGCCGGGCCTTCACCGTCGAGGAGAACCCGCGCCTGTGCGGATGGGGCGCCGAGATCGCCTCGATCGTCGCCCACGAGGCGTTTTGGGACCTCGATGGCCCGGTGGTGCGGATCACGACTCCCCACATCCCGCTCCCAGCGGCTGAGGCCCTCGAAGACATGGCGATCCCGTCGGTCGACCGGATCGTCACGACCGTGAAGGAGAATCTGGATTGACTTCCATCCTCGCGGCATCCAACGCATCAGAGAGCTCGGATCCGGTCGTTGCGGCAGCCATCGACCTCGGCGAGAAAATCGGAGCCGAGGTGACGGTCGTCAACGTCCTCACCGAGCACGATTTGGTCGAGTATCGCCAGTCGCTCGGAGCAGAGGAGGCGTACACGGACTCGGTGATCACGCTGATCAACGATGCTCTCACCGACCAGATCACGCGAGTCGCGGGCGCCCCGGATGCGGCCGGCAAGCTGGTACTGCAAGGCCCGATCGGAGAGTCGCTCCTCGATCACGCAGCGTCGACCCGCGCAGATTTCCTGGCGCTCGGACTGCGCAACCGGTCCCGGGTCGGAAAGTTCCTGATGGGTAGTGACGTCCAGCAGGTGTTGCTGTCGACGCCGTGCCCCGTCCTGGGTATCCCCGTTTGAGAGGTTCGAAGTGCACTGGCTGAGATTCGATTTCGATGGAACGAGAGGCACCGCCTTCGTCTCGGACGGCGAAATAGTCGAGGTCGAGAGCATCGACCCGATTGCATTGCTCACCGGACACGGCCTGGCACGGGAAACGGGCCGAACCTTTGCGCTCGACGAGGTGCGGCTCCTCAGTCCTCTGGATCCCATCCGAAATGTCATGTGCGTGGGCTGGAACTACCTTCCACATTTCGAGGAGAGGACGAGAGTCCACGGCGAACGGCCCCTTCCCGATCACCCCGCGTTCTTCTCGAAAGCGACCACGGCCGTCATCGGACCCAACGACGACGTACCTGCCCATCGCAACCTCACGTCGAAGCTCGACTACGAGGTCGAGCTGGGTGTCGTGATCGGTAGAGCCGCCGCGAACCTCACCGAGGAAGACGCCCTCGAGGCCGTGGCGGGCTACGTCGTTGCCCAGGACATCTCCGCCCGCGACCTCCAGAAGCGCCACGGTGACCAGTGGTACAAGGGCAAGAGCCTGAACGGCAGCTGTCCGATCGGCCCCTGGTTGGTCTCGGCCGATGAGATCGACGACCCCCAGGACCTCGATATCGCCTGTTCCGTCAACGGACAGGTCCGTCAGGCATCCAACACAAAACACATGATCTTTTCGATCTCGCAGATCCTGGCCGAGCTCTCCGCCGGCCTCACCCTGCTCCCCGGGGACATCGTCCTCACAGGCACCCCCGAGGGAGTCGGCATGGCGATGGAACCTCCGACGTTTCTCCAGCCCGGCGACGTGATCGAGAGCTCCATCGCCGGCATCGGAACCATGCGCAACCGCGTCGTCTGAGCCTCGCTCGGCTTACGCCTCACATCGGTCCGTTTCCCAGAACTCACAACCCATCACACACAACGCACAGGCGTCAGCCTGACTCCGGGGGCTTGCGGATCCAGCGCATTTCGGTTTTGACGCCGGCGTCGGTGACGAGGTTGAACACCGGGCAGCGCGTCTCGGTTTCGGAGACCACCTCGCGCAGGCGCTCTTCGGTCTCCGAAGTCGTGACGGTCGCTTCGACTCGGATGGTCTGGAAGTGGGGTCGTACGCCCCGCACACCGAGCCTGCCCCGGATGTCGATGGTGAACTCGGCCTCGAAGACGATGCCGTCGTAGGAAAAGTCATATTCGGCTGCCGTCCGGTTGAACGTGACCGCTTCGCAGCCGCACAGCGCGCCCAGCACCGTTTGGAGCGGCGAAGGTCCCTCCCCTGTTCCACCGTGGGCCTCGGGCTCATCGGTGGCGAAGTAGCCGTACTCACCGAAGTCGATCTCCGTCATCATCCCGGCGTGGTTGGTGGCAACCAGTTGTTTGCGTCTCACGATGGGCTTCGTGGTATCGAATGAGCTCGCTACTTCAGTGGCCATGGCTCTCTGCTCCTAACTCGCTGTTGCGTCGATGAGGCCCGTGTCCGTGTCTGCGAGGATCTCGCGATGCCCGAGGTCGAGCGTTTTGATCCAACGTTGTTGACTCGAGGTGAGAGCGATGAAGGATCCGAGTTCGACGATCTCCGGCGTGGTGAAGTGGGCGTGCAGTTGCTCCCACACCTCGTCCGTGGCGAGGTCCGGATCCCACACGACGGCGTCGGTGTAGGCGAGCGCTGCCTTCTCCCGGTCGGTGTATCGGTCCGATGTTCGGAACTGGAGCAGGTCGTCGTAGTGGTCCTCGTCCACTTCGGCGTCGGTGGAGCGCTGGGCTGCGCAATACCCGCACTTCACCGTCTTGGTTACATAGACCCGGCACAGCTCTTTGAGCTCGTGGTCGACCACGCCGTCGACGAAGATCTGCATCCAGGCGTTGGTGAAGGTCTTCATCACGGCGGGAACGTGGGCGCGGATCGCCTGAGACTCCGGTCGGGGAGTCCCGACGCGGCGCGATCGATCGAGTGCAGCGAGCATCTCAGGATCGGTGATGGAATCAAGATCTGGGTACGGGATTCTCGGCATGGTCCCTCCGGTGGC
>JAHEIN010000063.1:12253-16090 GCA_024639335.1 bacterium
GTGTTCGACGGATTCGACCCATCGAGGTACGAAGACGAGGCCCGAGAGCGATGGGGGAACACCGACAGTCACGCCGAGAGCCGGCGCCGGGTCGATTCGTACACCGCAGAGGACTGGGAGCGACAGCGCACGGAGTCCGACGACAACGTCGCGGTGTTCGTGGATCTCCTTCGATCGGGTGTGCCTGCAACCGACCCGCGCGCCACCGAAGCCGCCCTGGAACACGGGGCCATCATCGACCGCTGGTTCTACCCACTCAGTCTCGAGGCGCACGTCGGTCTCGCCCAGATGTACGTCACCGATCCCCGGTTCGAAGCCGCCTACGAGAAGTTTCACACGGGGCTCGCTAGCTATGTCAGCGACGCGATCCTCGCCCTCCACAGCGATTGATGCGCCTTCGGGCCTCGCTCGGTGAGTCTGGTCGGCTTGAATACGCAACGACACCAGTGACAAGGACGGATCGATGAGCAAACTGATTGCGGTGACCGACACAGTGTTCCCGGACCTCAATCCTGCAAGGGCTGCCCTTGCGGAGGTCGATGGCGAGCTCGAGCTCGCAGCCGATCCGACGCCGGAATCGATCATCGCACTTGCCGGCGACGCGGATGCGATGCTCGTGACGTATGCGTCGATAACCGCCGAGATCATCAGCCAGCTGAAGAACTGCAAGGCCATCGGGCGGTTCGGCATCGGGACCGACAACATCGACATCCAAGCGGCGCACGACGCCGGAATCGTGGTCACGTACGCTCCGACGTACTGCCTCGATGAGGTCTCCGATCACACCATGGCGCTGCTCCTCACACTCGCTCGGAAGACCGCCTACTCCAATGCCCAGGTCCATTCGGGCCGGTGGGACATGCCCGCCGTGGTGCCGATCAAGCGCCTTCGCGGCCGGACGCTCGGGCTCGTCGGGATCGGCAACATCCCACAGCAGATCGTGCCCAAGGCGCAGGCCTTTGGAATCGACGTGATCGCCAGCGATCCATATGCGCCCGCCGAGGTGTTCGAACGGCTCGGGGTTCGCTCCGTCGATTTCGACGAGCTGCTCTCGTCGTCGGACTACATCTCGGTACACGCACCCCTGACCCCCGAGACCGAAGGCATGTTCGATGCGGATGCGTTCTCGAAGATGAGGCCGGACGCACTTCTGATCAACACTGCGCGAGGGCCTCTCGTGGACACCGAGGCGCTGGCGGATGCCCTCGAAGCAGGGGAAGTCGGTGGTGCCGGCCTCGATGTTCTTCCGGTTGAGCCCCCACCTGCGTCTTCCCGCCTGATCGGTCGGGACGATGTGATCCTGACACCGCACACCGCGTTCTACTCGGAGGACTCGCTGCTCGAACTGCAGACGACGGTGGCCACCGACGTTGCTGCCGTTCTCGAGGGCAACGCCCCGAGGTTCCCGGTTCCGGTGCGCTGACGAGGACAGGGGCTCGGAGCTCCTCGAGGCGAAGGCGCTGCGAGGACCATCGACTCTCGCACCGAGCCGCTCATTCTCGGATCGTGGAGGGGAAAGGAGTCCAGAGATGTTCTCGGATCGGCGTGACGCAGGGCGCCAGCTCGCTCAGATGGTCGGCCATCTGGCCGGCGCTGAGACGATCGTGCTCGGCCTCCCCAGGGGAGGCGTCCCCGTCGCAGCCGAGGTGGCCAAGACCCTCGATGCACCGATGGACGTGATCGTCGTCCGCAAGCTCGGCGTGCCTGGACATGAGGAACTGGCGATGGGCGCCATCGGAGAAGGAGGCGTGAAAGTGATCCACTCCGATGTCGTAGATCCGCTCGGGATCTCCGCCGATGAGATACGAGCGGTCGAGCGGCGGGAGGCCATCGAGCTCGAGCGCCGGGTCGAGGCCTTCCGCGGCGGCGGTGACGCTCCTGAAGTCGCCGGACGCCAGGTCGTGATCGTCGACGACGGCATCGCAACCGGCTCCACCATTCGAGCGGCCTGCCAGGTGGCCAGGGCGCAGGGTGCCGCTCGCGTCGTCATCGCAGTCCCAGTCGCCCCGTCTGGCTGGGAGCAGCGCCTGGCCGACGTCGCCGATGAACTGATCTGCGTGTCTGCCCCTCGTCGCTTCGGTGCGATCGGAGCGTTCTATCGAGACTTCCGCCAGACCTCCGACGAGGAGGTCACGGCGCTCCTCAGTCGCTGAGGGCCGATGCAACGGACGGATCGATCCAGCCGAGAATACGATCGGCGATCGAGGGATCATCGAGGATGTCGTAGTGGCGCCGTCCGCCGATGAGGTGACGGTTGTGTGCGGCCACTTCGGGCCCGGTCGCGCTGACAGGTCGCACGATGAGATCGCCGATGAGGGAGCCAACCGGGTGTGAGGCGTCTGATGTGATCACCGCACCGATCAGATGATGTTTGATGCCGTCGATGGCACCGGGGAGGTCCGTTCCCGAACGTAGGTCCCGTATCCCCGCACTGCGCTGTGAGAGGAATGCGCCGAGCGGTCTGGTCTGAGGCGCCACCCTGAGCGAACGCTCAGCGACTTCGACGGCCTTCTCGATCGGTGAGCCGCTGTGGGGCGCGGCAATGGTGACCACGTGGCGAACGGTATCGATCCATCGACGGGCGTCCGCATGACCGGAAGCCGTTGCGGCTCGCGCAACCAGCCCTCCCATCGAATAGCCGACGAACGCAATCTCGGTCACTCGAACCGGCCAGTGTTCGATCAGCTCCTCGAGGAGGACAGCGAGTTCTTCTCCGGTATCCGCCACCGATCTACCGGAGTTGTAGCGGACCGGGACCGGGGTGAACGTTGACAGGGAAAGGGTCTCTGCCAATCCCGGAACCGTATCCGAGGCAGAGAAGCAACGCTCTGTTTGACCCAGCCCGTGGAGCAGCACCACGAGGTGACCGGATGCCGTGGGGAATGCCCTCGCCAGAGCTTCTGTTTCGAGCTCGACCGCAGACCCATGTCTGTCACGGATGGCCAGTCCGATCGCCATCGCCGAGTCTCGGCGCTCCAACTCATCACCCCAGATGGCATTTGTGAAAGCCTGTACGGCGTCTGACCGAGGCGTCGGCTCGACTGTCGACGTGCTGAGGAAGGAATCAGAGACCCGACCGACGATCGAAGCGACGCCGCGGACACTTCGATAGACACTCGAGGTGGCGATGGCATAGGCACCTCGCAGCTGCGGCGCGGCAGGCCCGGCGAAGCGAAACCACGGTCGTACGATTGCATCGTGCATGCCCTCGACGGTTGTGCTGAACCGGTCGATGGTCAGAGCGAAGAGCTCTCCCCACGGCTGGGCAGGCTCACTCGTGGTCTCGGATTCGTCGGACATCGCCGCATCCTATTCCCAAGAGGCTCGCTTCATCGCAATGAAGACCGGTCCACCACTCCCTCGTCGCTTCCGATACGATCGCTGACAGTTGTCGAGAGCGAGTCCGTTCGCATGGAGTGCCAGCCCACCAAAGATGACCCGTCCGTCATGGGTCCGACTGTGTGATCGAATCCTCGACCACACCGGCACGTGGGTTGGGCACCTTCGGTGGCGTATTCACTCCGTCGATCCTGACGATTCTCGGCGTCATCATGTACCTGCGGTTCGGATGGGTTGTCGGCAACGCAGGTATCACTGGCGCTTTCGCGATCGTGACGATTGCCACTGGGATCACTTTCCTCACGGGGCTTTCGATCTCGCAGATCGCCACCGACCAGCGGATCAGGACCGGGGGCGCCTACTACATGATCAGTCGCGCACTCGGCATCGAGGTCGGCGGGGCGATCGGGATCCCGCTCTACCTCGCACAGGCGCTGTCCGTCGCCCTCTACACCATCGGGTTCGCAGAGAGCGTCAGCGCAGTGTTCCCCATCCTCG
>JAHEIN010000064.1:0-2347 GCA_024639335.1 bacterium
CCGTCGTCCGACCAGTCCCTCACGCTCCGCCAAACGCCGTCGGCTCGAGGCCAAGCGTCGGCGATCGGAGAAGAAGCGCCTGAGAGCGAAGATCGACCCTCAGGACTGACCGGCCGCCAGAGCCCGAATGGCTGCTCGATCCGGCTTGCCGATCGCCAATGTCGGGATCGAGGGAACGAGCACCCACCGCTTGGGGATCTTGTAACCCGCAAGGTGATAACGCGCATACCGGTCGAGCGCTCCCGGGCCCACATCTCCCTCGACCACCGCAACCACCTCTTCTCCCCAGCGATCGTTCGGAACACCGACCACAACCACTCGAATCACCCCTTCGACCTCAGAGAGCACTCGTTCGATCTCGGCAGGATGAATGTTCTCCCCTCCGGAGATGATCACGTCGTCCACCCGGCCGAACACCGTGAGGCGGCCATCGACGAGCTCACCGACATCTGAGGTGCGGAGCCAACCGTCACGGTCCGGCTGGTGGAGATAGCCCGGACTGACCATCGGCCCATCGACCTCGATCACCCCATCCGCTGCGATGCGCACCCGGGCTCCGGGAACGGGGACAGCAGACATGCCGGGACGCAGACCCTCCGACAGGGGCCTGGTCGCGATCTGAGAAGCGGTCTCGGTCATGCCGTAGGTGGGGAGCACGGGAAGGCCTGCCTCGGCTGCCTGGGTCAGCAGATCAAGCGGCGCTGCTCCGCCTCCGATCAACAGCGCCTTCACCCCCCGATATGGTCCGGGCTCCACAGCGAGAATGCTCCGTAGCATCGGAGCAACCAGCGACCCGAGTGTTGCTGCGCCGTCGACGAGCAGGCCGGCTGCCCTGATCGGATCGAAGGAAGGTTCGAGATACATGGCGGTCTGCTGCCGGGCGGAACGAACGAGGATTGCGAGCCCTCCAACGTGATAGATGGGCAGCGCGGCGTGCCACCGATCGTTTGAGTCGTGGCCGACCACCGCGGCGGAGGCTGCCGCAGACGCTTCGAGGTTCTCCCACGTCAACCGCACGGCCTTGGGGCGCCCCGTCGAGCCGGAAGTGAAGAGAATCGAATGATCTCCTTCCGGGTCCAGAGCGATCGAATCGTCCGGGCGGCCAACGTCACCCGGATCGGGAAGGCCACCCAGGCCGTCGAAAGCCGCCGCTGCCCGCGCCCGCAAGAGCTGATCGGAGACCTCCGCCGGAGCCAGCCGGGCATTCACGATGAGAGTCGCTGCGCCGATACGGGGCACGGCGAAGAGCCGCGCCACCGACGCCGCGTCGTTGCCGGGCATGACGGCGACCACGTCGCCCTCCCCCAGGCCGGCGCTTCTCAATGCGCCGACGATGCCCCGAGCCTGGTGCTCCACATCACCGAACGTCGTGTGCGTCCCGTCGGGGTGGACAAGAAACGGGCGATCACCGGAATCGATCGCCGCACGTCGTAGCCAGTCCTCCACGCCTCGAACGGTAGACCGATGACTGATCGTGGATGACAGATGACTCACCTCGGGTGGCGCAGCCCCGTGCCCAGGAGCGCACTCCTGGCGTTAGCCTCGCCGCATGGCCTCGGAACACTTCAATCCCAACCGGTGGACCGCAGTCGGTGGTTTCGACTTCGACGACATCACCTATCACCGGGCGAACGGGCTCGGTGCGGTGAGAATCGCGTTCGATCGACCTGAAGTGCGGAACGCATTCCGACCCCAGACCGTCGACGAGTTGTACGCCGCACTCGATCACGCTCGTCAGACCCCCGACGTGGGCGTTGTGATCCTGACGGGGAACGGTCCATCACCAAAGGACGGCGGTTGGGCGTTCTGCTCAGGTGGCGACCAGCGGATTCGCGGGAAAGACGGGTATCAGTACGGAGATGATCAGCGTCTGGGACGCCTGCACATCCTGGAGGTCCAGCGTCTGATCAGGTTCATGCCCAAGGTCGTGATGGCGCTCGTGCCGGGTTGGGCGGTCGGTGGTGGTCACAGCCTGCACGTGGTCTGCGACCTGACGATCGCTTGCCGCGAGCACGGGCTCTTCAAGCAGACCGATGCCGACGTCGCCAGCTACGACGCCGGGTACGGATCGGCCTACCTGGCGCGCATGGTCGGCCAGAAGCGAGCTCGGGAGATCTTCTTTCTCGGGCGCAGCTACTCGGCAACGGAGGCGGTCGAGATGGGCATGGCCAATGCGGCAGCCGCCCACGAAGACCTCGAGGAGACTGCGGTGGAGTGGGCCGCCGAGATCATGGGGAAGTCCCCGACCGCGATCCGCATGCTCAAATACGCCTTCAACCTGATCGACGACGGCCTCGTAGGACAACAGGTCTTCGCCGGTGAAGCCACGCGCCTCGGCTATTCCACC
>JAHEIN010000064.1:2447-14707 GCA_024639335.1 bacterium
GAAACCGACCAACGGGCCGGGAAACGGACGCTGGCGGTGATGGTCGGCCCTGATCGAGCCCGACGGCTCTACTCGATCCTGCTGATCGCCCCGTTCGCACTGATCGCCGTCTCCGCCGGTCTCGGGTGGATCCCTGTCCTGGCCGGTGTCACCGTCGTCCTTCTCCCGCTTGCGCGTCCACTCATCGCGAAGGTCTACCGGGAATCATCACCTGAGGCGTTGATCGCCGTCCTCGGAGGAACCGCGCGACTCCAACTGCTCGTCGCTCTCGGACTCGCCGCCGGCGCTCTCGCAACCTGAATCGCGCCCCAGCTCCACCAAGGCTCGCCAGGCAGCCGCGGCCGACCGGCAGGCCGACGATGTGGCTTCAGCGTCGGAGCGACGCCACCACCAGGAGACTCAACGGCGTCTGTTTTTGACGCGGCCGGCGGGCCCTGCCCGTCGAGCACCGGTCCGTCGGTCGACATCAACAGCGCTCAGTTCTGGCTGACACCACCCGTAGCACCTACATGATTGTCGATGCCGCGGTAGAGGCTGATGAACGTCTCGACCTCCGATTCGACTTCGGGAGTCAGCTCGTCGAAGTAGAAGACCCGGGTCCAGGCGACAGCGGCCGCCCGATACTCGTTGCCGTCGGGGTCGACGATCGGGTTCTCGTACGGCGTCGAGAGGGTGCCGGCTCCAACATCGGTCACGATCGCATCCACTCCGGCCTGCAGCTCATCGCAGCCGTCTGGACAGTTGTAGGCGAGGACGATTCCACCGTCTTCGAGGTTGTGGATGAAGAGCTCGGGGGGCAGGGCTTCCTCGCTGGGCCCCCAGTTGGCCAGGAAACCGACGTGCGGACCGCTGCTTGGAGGCGACGAGTTGTATTCGGCGTGGGGCTCTTCGATCGCAGAGAGATGGAAGTTCCCCTGAGACGGGAATTCGACCCCGGGAGGAGGAGGATCCAGGAATACGAGGGCAGCGAGTGCGACGATCACGATCAGGCCGATGATCGGCCCCGTGTAGCTTCGCTTCGGTTTGGAGGCCTGTTCTGTGCCGGCCGAGTTGGATTTGGGACGTGTGGATGTCCGTGCCATGGAGAGAACCTCTGTGTCGCTTGGTGTGATATCCGGAGTCGGTCGCCGTTCAGGTTGGGCAAAAGACTACGTGAGATCGCCGGATAGCGGGAGGGTCGATGTCGCATGTGCGACAGCCCGCCGAGCTCACTGCGGTTCCAGCGAGCCGTCCGCCCAGGTCTCCGGCGGCTCGTCCCGCTCGGCTTCGAGGCGGGCCATGTAGGCGGCAGCCTCCGTCCGCCGGCTCATCCCCATCTTGGTCAGCATGTTCGACACATAGTTCTTCACGGTCTTCTCGGCGAGGAACATCTCGGCCGCGATCTGCCGATTCGTCATGCCTTCGGCGATGAATCCGAGGATCTTGCGCTCCTGATCCGACAGTTTTTCGAGAAGGGGATCGGTGGACCCACCCGTCCGGAGCCGATCGAACAGCCGGCCGACCATGTCCGGATCGAGCAAAGACTCCCCCGCACAGACGCGACGGATGCTGTCGATCAGCTCGTCGCCTCGGATTCGCTTGAGTACATACCCAGACGCCCCGGCCATGATCGCAGCGATCAGCGCATCCTCATCTGCGAACGACGTCAGCATCAACACCCTGACGTCAGGGAACCGCTGACGGATCTCACGGCACGCCTCGACACCGGAACCGTCGGGGAGCCGGACGTCCAGGAGCACCATCTCGGGACTGTCGAATCCGGTGCGTTTGATGGCGTCCTCGACAGAGGCTCCCTCACCGACGACCTCGAGGTCGTCATGGGAATCGATCAGGGCCTTCAGGCCCTGGCGGACGATCTCATGATCGTCCACGAGCAGGATGCGGTGCGCCATGGGTTGTCACTGTACCGGTCGCAGGCCGATTCTCGGCTCACGCGGACCCGATAAGCTCCTGTGCACAGCGCTCATCGGATGGGGACGTGCCCTCGAGACTCGACAATCGGGACATATTCGAGCTGATGAGCGCCGCAACGGCGATCGTCGAGGCGTCCGATCTCGACGCGATCCTGGAAGAACTGGTCGCAACGGCCGTGACCACCACTGGTGCTCGCTACGGCGCACTGGGCGTGGTCGGGGCGCATGGCACGCTCTCGGAGTTCCATCATCTCGGGATGAAGCAGGACGTCGTGGCCCGGATCGGACATCTTCCGATCGGCAAGGGCGTGCTGGGCACGCTCATCCGGACCGGGGAGTCGCTGAGGCTCAAAGAGATCACCGACCACCCGGACTCGGTCGGTTTCCCCCCCGGACATCCGCCGATGGGCTCGTTCCTCGGCGTTCCGGTGACCGCCGGGGACCAGATCTTCGGAAACCTCTATCTGACCGACAAGCCCGGAGGTTTCGACGAAGCCGACCAGGCGCTCGTGGCGGGCCTGGCGATCCTCGCGGGGTCGGCGATCAACACGGCCAAACTGAACGAGCAGATCAACGAATTGGCCATCGTCGCGGAACGGGAGCGGATCGCCAGAGACATCCACGACTCGATCATCCAGGATCTGTTCGGCCTCGGTCTCCAACTGCAGGGTCTGGCGATGCGAATCGATCCTCGAGCCGCCCACGAGCTGAACACCACAGTCGACAAGATCGACGACGTGATCACCCAGTTGCGCTCGTTGATCTTCGACCTGTCGCATCCGGGACGGATTCAGGAGACGGCTCATGGTTCGATGAAGCGCCTGCTGGACCGGGTGGCAGAGCCCTATGACGCCACGGTGACGCTGAACATGACCGTCGACGAACTCCCGGAGTCACGTTTCGCCGACGACCTGAGGCACATCGTTCAGGAGTCCGTCTCGAACGCGCTCAGGCATTCGGGGGCGAGCCGTGTGACCGTCGACATCGACGCCTTCAACGACCTCCTCGTCGTTTCGATCACGGACAACGGAAACGGTTTCGATCCCGATTCAGCGGCGCGTGGCCTCGGACTCGGAAACCTCGAGGCTCGAGTCCAGCGGCTCGACGGTGAGCTCTGGATCCGAAGTGGAGCCGGCTCCGGGACCCTGGTCGAGGCCCGCATCCCCCTCTGAGTCCCCGCCTCCATCCGATCGCAGTCGGCGGCGCTCGGCTTGGACCCAGGTCTCCTCGGCGAGTTCGATCACACGATCCACCCAGATCTTGACCGTCATCTCGGCGAGCCGGTTCATCACCAGTCGATCGAAGGCACCTCCGACGAATCCCATCGGCGGCTCGTACGTTCCTTCGAAGACGACGGATGTAGATACTGCATCTATCGGCGAAACCACGAGATCCGCCTGCATCCGCGGGAACAACATGGTGGGTCCAGTCGCTCGCCACGTGACCGGGAAGGCGAGACCGTCACGCCGTATGCGGGCCTGACCGACATTGAGCAACACGTCTTTGGCGGGAACACCTGAGCCCGCCTCCATCCGCTGGTGCAGCTCTTCACCTTCGCGGTACGCGTCCTCGGCGGAATGGGCCATCTCGCGTTCGAGATCCGAGAGGACCCCCTCGACATGAGAGTGGGGCGCGCGAGCCGACGTGAAGTATCGGACCAGCATCAGAACGGGATCCCGAGCGTCGGATCGGCCGCCACCACGTGGCGTTCAATACGGTCGGCAAACTCGTCGAGTACAGCCTGGAGGATCTCCTCCACCGGGACGCCATCCGCGACCCGCTCCACGGAGCCCTCGAACTCGCCTTCGAGTACCACATCGAACGTGCGCTCACCCGGGCATGAGAGCTCGATCGAGCCCACGAATCGAGGAAGATGTGCACCCGTCTCGAGGGCATCGAACTCGACGGGGATCACAACGAGCGTCGCACGATGCGAATGGAGCTCGATCGGAGCCTCGGCCTTGACGTCCAGATCGAAGGAGACGCGGACGCCAGGCCGATGCACACTCACCGACGTCCTGCCCGAGATGAGCGGGACGAAGTCACCTCGCGCCGCCGCTGCGGCAGCCGGGGCGAACGGCACCGCGGTTGGCCGCCGGAGTGAGTGATACTTCATCCGGAGTCCCCAAACGCCAGCACCCCATCCAACGCCCAGAGCACGTCCTTGATCGAGACCACTCCCAGCAGACGGGTGCCTTCGACAACCGGGAGGTGTCGATATCCGGCCGTCAACATCCAACGGGCAGCATCCTCCACCGACAGGTCGGGATCGGCGACGTCGGGGTCCACCGTCATCCACTCACGGGCCGTGGCGTCATCCGCATCTACGCCGGCGGCCACTGCTCTCACCATGTCGCGCTCGGTGACGATCCCGAGAAGCGTCGAGCCGTCTACCACTGCCACGGATCCGACGTCCTCGGAGATCAACAGCGAGGCGATGTCTGTGAGCGTCACGTCGCGCCCACATGCGACCGTTTCTCCGGCCACGAGATTCCTGATCTCCACGCTCGTCACTCCTCGATCGGCGTGAACCCATCTTCGCTAACCGACGGGACGCAGGGTCAGGGAAAGGTCACGAAGTGGTGGGACCTTGGTCAATCGACTGCGGATCGCAACAACGGCGACGGTGGACGAGCTCAGATCAGATCGTTGCCCGATGGCTCTCCGGCCTCGAAGGCGTCGAGATTCTCACCGGTGACGCGGCCGATCTCGCTCAACGCGTTCTGGGTGAAGAATGCCTGATGTCCCGTCACGATGACGTTCGGGAACGTCAACAACCGGCTGAACACATCGTCGGTGATCACTCGATCAGACTGATCCTCGAAGAACAGATCGCCCTCCTCTTCGTAGACGTCGAGTCCGAGATGCCCGACGTGTCGGTTCTTCAGACCTTCGATCACCGCAGGTGTGTCCACGAGCGCACCGCGGCTGGTGTTGATGATCATCACGCCGGGCTTCATCTTGGCGAGGGCAGCCTCGTCGATCAGGTGGTGGGTTTCCGGCGTGAGGGGGCAATGCAATGTGATGACATCAGACTCCGAAAAAAGCCGATCGAGCTCGACGTACTCGACCCCGAGACTCAGGCAGTCGGGATTCTGATGGACGTCGTAGGCGAGGAGTCTGCAACCGAAACCGCGCAAGATCGTCGCGACTGCGAGGCCGATCTTGCCCGTGCCGACGATGCCGACCGTCCTCAGCCGAAGGTCGAAGCCCAGAAGCCCTTCGAGCGAGAAGTTGGCCTCGCGGACACGGGCGTACGCCCGGTGAATCCGACGGTCGAGGGCGAGGATCAGTGCAACGGCGTGCTCGGCCACGGCGTACGGCGAGTATCCCGGGACCCGGGCGACCCGCATCCCCAACTCTCCCGCCGCGTCGAGATCGACGTGGTTGAAACCGGCTGAGCGGAGTGCCAGGTACCTCACACCGGCGCCCGCCAATCCCTCGAGCGCCTGCCGGTCTGCGACGTCGTTCACGAACAGGCACGCGGCTTCGCATCCGATCGCGAGGGTCGCCGTCATCGGGTCGAGTCGGGGCTCCAGGTATTTCATCTCGTGGCGATCCTCGACCTGCGCCAAGAACTCACGGTCGTAGCTCTTGGCGCTGAACACGGCGACTCTCATGGATTCTCCGATCGATCGCCACAAACGTAACCGCTCCGTGGGAAGATGCGTTCGACGGAGGTGACAAGCGCCCCTGGTGTGGTCACCAGGAGCTGAGACACTCGGAATTGACGAAAGGAGCGACATGCCCATCGTGGTCGGAGTCGACGAGACGCCTGTGAGCGAACGCGTGCTGAGGAAGGCGATCGACGAGGCGAAGCTCAGGGACGATTTGCTGCACGTCGTGCACGTCTACCACCCACCGCTCATGTACTTCGCCACTACGTTGACGGAGCCGGTCGACTTCGCCACGCACCATCGCGAGAAGGTCTGGGAACGGCTGACGCCGCTGCTCGAGATGTCGCACATCGATTGGGAGCGTGTCGACCTCGACGGATACCCCGGCGACGTCCTGGTGGACTACGCATCGAATGTCAAGGCCTCGCTCATCGTCATCGGCACGAGGGGACGGGGTGACCTCTCTTCGCTCCTATTGGGCTCGACGAGTCACCGCGTCGCCCACGTCGCGGCATGCGATGTGCTGATCGTCAAGACGTGAAGGCGACCTGCGACCTGCGCGCCAGCGCAGCGTGATCGGGCAGACCCATGTCGGTGGATGTCGGTTCCCATGGGCAGGTCGTGCTGGATGCTCAGCCCCACATCGAGCTCGATCATCCGGCCTAGAACCATGCCGCGGTAGGTCCAAGCATCAAAGACTTCTGGGTCCCAACGCGTGATTGCGGCCGGGAACGCCCAAACCAATCCAACAAGATCTGGTCGAGCGCTTCCCAATCCGACTCGCCGCGTGACCGTCCCGGTCACCGCCATGACCGAGATCAACCCCGCTGCCAGAGCGACGCTGAGTAGCGCACCGTCGAAGCCGTTCCGAGTCTTTCACGGTGACTGGGGTCGTAGCACGGAATGGCGACAGCGAGCTTGGACTGCGACCACTCGGCGGGTGAAAAGTCCCTTCACGGTGGGACTTTCGACTTGGCCTTTGCCGGTCGATGACATTCGGCCCTATTGGGCAGATACCTGAAGCGATGACAGTTCTTGAGAGAACGAGATCACGGAGGAAACCAACGTGCGAGGCACGATCGACGGCAACGAGGCAACGGCGCGCGTCGCCTACGCACTGAGCGAGTCAATCGCGATCTATCCCATCACACCTGCCTCACCCATGGGTGAGGTAGCCGATGCCTGGGCCGCCGACGGCCAACCAAACCTGTGGGGCAGGGTGCCGACGGTGGTGGAGATGCAGAGCGAGGCGGGCGCCGCCGGAACGCTGCACGGAGTGGTGGCGGCGGGCGCACTCGGCACCACGTTCACCGCATCGCAGGGCCTGCTTCTCATGCTGCCCAACATGTACAAGATCGCGGGCGAGCTGACACCGACCGTGATCCACGTCGCCGCCCGGACCGTTGCCACGCATGCGCTCTCGATCTTCGGCGACCACTCCGACGTGATGGCCGCCCGACAGACTGGCTTCGCGCTGTTGGCGTCCGGTTCTGTCCAGGAAGCCCATGACCTGGCGGCGATCGCACATGCAGCGACGTTCCCGGCCCGGGTGCCGTTCCTGCACTTCTTCGACGGGTTCCGAACGTCTCATGAGGTTGCCACCATCGACCTCATCGACGACGAGGGCCTCCGAGAACTGACGGACCACGACGCGGTGATCGCCCACCGGATACGAGCGCTCGACCCCGACCAACCCACGGTACGCGGCACCGCACAGAACCCGGACGTGTTTTTCCAGGCGCGTGAAGCCTGCAACAGCTACTACGCCGCTACGCCCGGAATCGTCCAGTCCGCGATGGACCGATTCGCCGACCTGACCGGCCGCTCCTATCACCTCTTCGACTACTACGGCCATCCTGAGGCCGAACGTGTCCTCGTGATCATGGGCTCGGGCGCGGGCCCGGTGATCGAGACGGTCGAGCGGCGAGCGCAGGCAGGAGACAAGGTCGGCGCCGTCGTCGTACGGCTGTACCGGCCGTTCGACCAGGCGGCATTTCTCGATGCGCTTCCCGAATCCACGCAGCGTATCGCCGTGCTCGACCGGACCAAGGAGCCCGGCGCTCCTGGCGAGCCGTTGTACCAGGACGTGATCACGACACTCGCCGGTCGCAACGGATCACGACCGACGGTGGTGGGCGGACGCTACGGCCTCTCGTCCAAGGAGTTCACACCCTCGATGGTGGCCGACATCTTCGAGAACCTCGGCTCCGAGGTACCGAAGAACCCATTCACGGTCGGGATCATCGACGACGTCACACACCTGAGTCTCCCTGGCGGCGACGGTGGTTCGTCGGAGCCCGACGACGTGTTCCGGGCGGTCTTCTTCGGACTCGGTTCGGATGGAACGGTGGGTGCGAACAAGTCGACGGTGAAGATCATCGGTGACGCCAGCGATCTGCATGCGCAGGGATACTTCGTGTACGACTCGAAGAAGTCGGGTTCGGTCACCGTCTCCCACCTGAGGTTCTCGCCTCGACCGATCCGCTCGACGTACCTGGTGGAGCAAGCCCAATTCGTCGGATGCCATCAGTTCGATCTGCTCGAGAAGCTGGACGTGCTGGAGGTGGCAGCGCCCGGTGCCACGCTGCTGATCAACTCGCCGCACGCTGCGGACGACATCTGGGACGAGCTGCCACCTTGGGTCAAATCGAGGATCAACGAGCTCGGGCTCGAGGTGTGGACCATCGATGCTTCGCGCATCGCGGCCGCCCTGGGTCTCGGCGGACGCATCAACATCGTTCTGCAATCCTGCTTCTTTGCGCTGACGGACCTCATCGAGGCCGGCCATGCCACAGCCGGCATGGTCTCCCAGATCCGCAAGTCCTACGGAAAGCGCGGGGACATCGTCGTCGACCGCAACATCCAGGCGATGGAGCTTGCGCTCGCCGCCCTCGAACGAGTCGAGAGCCGGGAGACGCCGGCCGGGAACGGCGCGCCCCTACGCGACCTCGAGGAGGCGCCGGACTTCGTCAGAAGGGTCACCGCCATGATGATGGCGGGCAAGGGCGACCTCCTGCCCGTCTCGGCGTTGCCCGTCGACGGAGCGTTCCCCACCGCAACCACCCAATGGGAGAAGCGCTCGCTGGCCACCGAGATTCCGATGTGGGATCCGTCGATCTGCATCGACTGCGCCCGGTGCGCGCTGGTCTGCCCGCATGCGGCCATTCGCTTGAAGGTCTACGACCCCGCCTTCACCGAGTCGATGCCCGACACGTTCGCACACAAAGAGGCGAGCGGCAAGGACCACGCAGGACAGCTCCTGACGGTGCAGGTGGCGCCAGACGACTGCACCGGCTGCGGGATCTGCGTCGAGATCTGTCCTGCGATCTCCAAGGAACGTCGATCGCACAAGGCGATCGACATGGTCCCAAAGGACCCCATCCTGGAGGCGGAACGAACGAACTTCGATTTCTTCCTCGATCTCCCGGATCTCACGCCGGCAGAAGTCAACCTGTCCTCGGTGCGAGACGTGCAGCTCCTGCCCCCACTGTTCGAGTTCTCCGGGGCCTGTAGTGGGTGCGGCGAGACTCCGTACGTCAAGCTGGTGTCGCAGATGTTCGGGGATCACGCAGTCGTGGCGAACGCCACGGGGTGCTCCTCGATCTACGGCGGCAACCTCCCCACGACGCCGTGGGCGGTCAACAAGGACGGCCGCGGGCCAGCATGGTCGAACTCGCTCTTCGAGGACAATGCCGAGTTCGGTCTCGGGCTCCGTCTGGGCCTCGACGGCCTGCAGGACTCGGCGGCCACCTTCGTCGATTGGCTGAGACCACACCTCGGAGATCTCGCCGACCGCTTGCTGACAGCCGACCAGTCGACCGCCGAGGGGATCGCAGCCCAACGTGAGCGGATCGAGGAGCTCCGGGTCGCTCTCGAGTCGATCGATGTGCCGGCAGCCCGCAGTCTGTCGGAGATCGCCGATCACCTCGCAGGGCGTTCGGTGTGGATCATCGGTGGCGACGGTTGGGCGTATGACATCGGGTTCGGAGGGGTCGACCATGTGCTCGCCTCAGGACGGAACGTCAACCTGCTGGTCCTCGACACCGAGGTCTACTCCAACACCGGGGGCCAGGCTTCGAAGGCGACGCCTCGAGCGGCGGTGGCGAAATTCGCAACCGGCGGCAAGCGGACACCCAAGAAGGACCTCGGGCAGATCGCCATGAGCTACGGGAACGTATACGTGGCTCAGATCGCCATGGGGGCCAATCTGACCCAGACGGTCAAGGCCTTCGCAGAGGCCGAGGCCTATCCGGGCACGTCGCTCATCATGGCGTACAGCCCGTGCATTGCGCACGGCATCGACATGCGCGGTCAGCTCGACCATCAGAAGGCGGCCGTTGAGACCGGCTACTGGCCTCTCTACCGGTATGACCCGGCGAGGGAGGCACACGGTGATCCGGGGCTCAAGCTCGACAGCAGGCCACCTTCTCGGCCGTTCGTCGAGTTCGCCCGGTCGGAGGGCCGGTTTGCCATGCTGGAGCGAAACCGCCCGAAAGAGGCAGAGGAGCTTTTCGCGCAGGCACAGCGGGACATCAACGACAGGTGGCACGTGTACGAGCAGATGGTGGAGCTGCATCGCACTGCCGAGTATGCGGAGGTTGAGGGATGACGACTGGTTTCGACATGACGACGAGGTACCTCGGGCTCGAGCTGGCCCATCCGGTGGTCCCGAGCTCGTCGCCGCTGACGGGTGACATCGACCACCTTCACGAATTGGTAGAGGCCGGTGCTCCCGCCGTCGTCCTGCCATCGTTGTTCGAGGAGCAGGTGATACACGAGGCGCTGTCGGTCCATCGGAGCCTCGATCAGGCCTCGGGTGCCACACCCGAGGCTCCCGAGGGCTACTTCCCCGAGCTCGACACCTACAACACGGGTGCAGGTGGATACCTCGATCTCCTCACTGCGGCCAAACAGGAGCTCTCGATCCCGGTGATCGCCAGCCTCAACGGTGACTCCTTCGGCGGCTGGACGTTGTACGCCCGGATCCTCCAAGACCGGGGTGCGGATGCCCTCGAGTTGAACATCTACCACATCGCCGCCGACGCCGACATGACCGGCTCGGCGGTCGAGGCGATGTACCTGAAACTGGTCGAGAGCGTTCGCGACGCCATCGAGATTCCGTTCGCCGTCAAGGTCGGGCCCTACTTCTCGTCGCTCGGGTCGTTCGCCCACAAGCTCTCGAGCGCAGGTGCGGACGGGTTGGTGCTGTTCAATCGCTTCTATCAACCGGACCTGGATCTGGACAGTCTCCATGTCAAGCGAGATCTCGATCTCTCCCGACCGTCGGATGCGAGATTGGCACTTCGCTGGATCGGGATGCTGGCAGGTCGGATCGACTGCGAACTGGGGGCAACCACCGGCATCCATTCGGGTTCCGACGTCGTGAAGATGCTGCTCGTGGGTGCAGACGTCACCATGATGGCGGCCGCACTGCTCTTGAATGGTCCCGGGCATCTTCGGAGCGTCGTCGAGGAAGCGACGAGCTGGTTCGCCGAGCGCGACTACGTATCGGTCACACAGGCTCGCGGAAGCATGAGCCACGAGCACGTCTCCGATCCGTCCGGATTCGAACGAGCCAACTACATGAAAGCTCTGACGAATTACGCCCCCGACTGGGCGTGAGACTCAGATCTGCCAGAGTCCGCCGATGAGGCTTTCGATCGCCTGCCGCCGGCAACGAGAGCGGGTCGGGGATCCGGCCGAGGGTCCCGATCATGTTTGAATCTCTCGCCATGGCCAGCGATCGAAAGAGGCTGGACCTGGTGGAGATCGAGCGATTCGACCGCCTACAACGCTCGTTCCCGGCGATGTATCGACAGGTCTTCTCGGACCCGAAGGCCCCGAGGACCGTGGTGGTCATCCCATCGATGAGCCTCGACATCCATGAGCTCGCGAAGATCGACGGAGTCCTCCACTACGAAGAGCGGATGCTCTGCCTGCTGATGCTGCTGAAACTCCCCCGCACCGAAGTCGTGTATGTGACCAGCAGGACCATCGACCAGGCCATCGTCGACTACTACCTCCACCTCCTCCCGGGAATCCCGGCCGCACATGCACGCAGCAGGCTGCACATGATCTCCTGCGAGGACTCGAGCCTCACGCCGCTCACACAGAAGATCCTCGACCGACCTCACATCGTCGAAGCGATCCGGCAAGCGGTCGCGTTCCCGGCGGCCGCTCACATGACCTGCTTCAACTCGACGCATCTCGAGCGGACCCTCGCCGTGCGACTGTCGATGCCGCTGTACGCATCCGACCCGGAGCTCGCAGACATCGGCACGAAGTCGGTTGGTCGCCGAGTCCTGCGAAAAGCCGGACTGTCGGTGCCCGACGGGATCGAGGGCATTGGCGACACCGAAGAGCTGGTCGACGCCGTGGTTGAACTCCACCAGCGCAACCCGCTGCTCGAAACAGCGATCGTCAAGCTCAATGAGGGGTTCTCGGGGGAGGGCAACGCACTGGTGGACCTCCGTGGGATGCGCGCGTCCGCGTCCATCCGCCACGAAGCTCGCCGCAGGTTGCACCAGGAATTGGTCTGCGTTGCGGCGGACGAGGTCCCCGAGCGTTTTCTCTCGAAGATCGAGAGGATGGGCGCAATCATCGAGGCCAAGATCAGTGGGAAGCGGTTCCGTTCACCATCGGTGCAGATGAGAATCGACCCGACCGGGGCCATCACCCTGGTGTCGACGCACGACCAGGTCCTCTCCGGCCTCGACGGCCAGGTCTTCGA
>JAHEIN010000064.1:14807-16086 GCA_024639335.1 bacterium
TGTTCGGCGAAGTCCAGCCTGCCCGCCAATGCGGCCGCTTCGGCCCGACAGGTCATGTTGAGCTTCTGGAGAAGATGAGAGACGTAGTTCTTGACCGTCTTCTCGGTGAGGTCGAATTCTTCGGCGATCTCCCTGTTGATCTTCCCCTGGCCGATTCCGACCAGCACCTCTCGCTCCCGGGGTGTGAGCGTCCGCAGCCGCTCGGCGTCCTCCCGAGGGAAGACCCGGTCGATCGAGGTCATCTCGTCCCAGATGAAGTCACCGGTCTTGTGTGTTTGAACGACGAGGTCGATCATCTCCTGCACAGGCGTGGATTTCTCCACGAATCCGTCAGCCCCGGCCTGTCTCGCCTTGAGGACCATTGCCGGGTGCCCCACGGAGCTCACCACGATGGTGGTGGGCCGAGGCGACAGTCGACTCAGCCATCTGACCAACTCCAAGCCGTCGAAACCCGGCAGCAGGACCTCCGTGACGACGACATCGGGACGTGCCTTGGGAACGGCCTCGATCGCATCTTCGAAACCGGATGCCGCACCGACCAGCTTGAGCCTGGGGTCACGGCTGAAGACCCCCGCGAACGCAGTCCGCACGATCTCTTGATCATCGATGACGAATACGCCTATCGCAGGCTTTCTCATGCGATCACACTATGGAGAGCGCTAACAGCGGACCAGGGTCTGCGGCCATGCTGATACTGGCAAAGGTCACTTTTACGCGATGTGTCCTCGGTCAGGCCGTGGGCGCACCTTGGCGCGGTTTGCGTGCGAGGTCGGAGGCGATGTGTCGAGCCCACGCTCGAACGGCCTCCCAATCCCGGAAGTCACCCTCCTCGGCATGAACGGCCTTGATGATGGCTCGCTCGGCGAAGGACAGTACGCCGCTGTCCAGTTTTCCTGCGAACACCACGGTCTCTCGGGGCAACAGTCGTTCGACGATGTCGGTGAGCTCGACCACGTCCTCAGGGTCAGGCTTCGGAGGAGCGCCGGTCGGGCCGCTCGAGAAGACCCACAAGGGCTTCGCCGTCAACTCCGGCTCGAATCGATCCACGAACAGGTGAGCATCCTTGACCCACCGCCCGCCGTAGATCGCAGCACCGAGAACGACTGCGTCGTACTGCTCGAGGGACTGGACCTGCCCTGCCGGGCGGGTTTCCACCGTGTGGCCGCCGCGTTCGAGGTTTGCGGCGATTGCCTCGCCGATCTCAGCGGTTGCCCCGTGCTTCGAAGCAGCGGTCACGAGAATGTGCATTGCCTGCCTTTCGTCGGAGATCCCACCCATG
>JAHEIN010000065.1 GCA_024639335.1 bacterium
AATCGGGGATCATCTACCCTCGTTCCATGGTTCCCGACAGATTCGAGTGGTTGCTCGCGCCCGGCAGTTCCACCGCCGAGCTGGCGAGCCGGTTCGAAGCGGCCGGGCACGAGCTCTTCCTGGTGGGCGGCTCGGTGCGCGATGCGCTGCTCGGCCTGCCCCATGACGATCTGGACTTCACGACCGCCGCTCGGCCGGATGAGATCAAAGCGATCGTCGCCGACCTCGCCGATGCGCTGTACCCGATGGGTGAGAAGTTCGGCACCATCGGCATGCGGCGTGGCTCTGCGGTCTACGAGATCACCACCTTCCGCAGCGAGATCTACCGGGACGAGTCCCGCAAGCCCCACGTCTCGTTCTCGGACACGATCGACGAGGACTTGTCGAGACGCGACTTCACGGTCAACGCCATGGCTCTCCGCATTTCCGATGCTCGGCTGATCGACCCCTTCGGCGGAGCCGCCGATCTCGTCACCCGGGTCTTGCGGACACCACTGGACCCCGAGATCGCCTTCTCCGACGACCCGCTTCGGATGTTGAGACTATTTCGCTTCCAGGCCAAGCTCGAGTTCGAGCCCGACCCGGCCGCCACCGATGCGGTGGTCCGTATGGCCGATCGGCTCGAGATCGTCTCGGCGGAGCGCATTCGGGACGAGTTCTCCAAGTTGTTGGTCGCCGACGATCCCGGACCCGCTCTGTGGGGGTTGATCGACACCGGGTTGATCGATCATTTCCTGCCCGAGCTTCGGGCGTTGGCGATGGAACAGGACCCGGTGCATCATCACAAGGACGTGCTCGCGCACACGATCGCCGTGACCCAGAAGGCTTCGCCCCGGCTGCGGCTTCGACTGGCGGCGCTGCTCCACGACATCGGCAAACCGGACACCCGTCAGTTCGCGCCTGGCGGTGTCACGTTCCACCACCATGAGGTCGTCGGCGCCCGGATGGCGCGCGACCGGATGCGAGCGCTTCGCTATCCGAAGGATCTGACGAACGACGTCAAGCAGCTCGTGTTTCTCCATCTTCGGCCTCACACGCTCCAGATGGGATGGACCGACGCGGCGGTTCGCCGCTACGTGCGCGACGCCGGCCATCTGCTCGAGGACCTCAACGAACTGGTCCGATGTGACGTGACGACGGCGAACGAACGTCGTGCTCGATCGATTCAGCGTCGAATCGACGAGCTCGATGAGCGGATCGCCATGCTCCGAAAGCAGGAGGAGATCGAGGCGTTGCGAGCTCCGATCGACGGGAACGACGTCATCGGATACCTCGGGATCTCACCGGGACCGGCGGTTGGCCAGATCATGAAGATCCTGCTCGAACGGCGGATCGACGACGGTCCGTATTCGATCGGTGAGGCGTATGCCAGGGTGAGGGAATGGGCGATCGATCAGGGCCATCCCGATCCCGGTCCGCCACCGGCGGTGGAGGAAGAGTGAAGCGCCTGTTGGTGCCGACCCTGTTGCTGGCGGCATGTACATCGACGGGCAATGCCCTGGACCCGCCCCCGAGCACCTCGACCGTGCCCGTGGAGGAGACGTCGAGCGAGGAAGCCGGTGAGTTCGCCGTCGAGGGATCTCGGGGAGCGCCGGGCATCGGTGACCGGCTCTATGCGACGCTGGGGAACGGCGGATACGACGTGCAGCAATACCGGTTCGATCTCGAGATCGGCTCGGAATGGTCCGTTGCCGCGACCGCCGAAATCTCCCTGGTTCCCGTCGTCGACCTCGCGTCGTTCAACCTCGACCTGGCCGGCCTCGACGTCGATGAGGTGGAGGTCGCAGGTTTCGACGACGTGCGTTTCGAACACCTCGACCGGGAATTGGTCATCGATCTCGGCGGCACTGCAGTGGCCGGTGAGACGATCTTCGCGACTGTCCGCTACACGGGGACACCGGAATCGGTCCCGGCCGACGCCGTCCCGTTCAGTCCCGGGTGGCAGCTCGGAGACGAGGTCGGGTATCTGTTCTCCCAGCCGGATGGAGCGCAGTCACTGTTCCCGGTCAACGACCATCCCTCCGACCGCGCCGATGTCACGCTGACGGTCACGACACCGATCGGCATCGAGGCGATCTCAGGTGGACAGGTGACATCCGAGATGTCGACCGGAGCCGGCGAGGTCGTCGTCTGGGAGATGGACGATGTCGCTCCGTATCTGATCCCGCTCGCCATCGGCGAGTTCACGCTGGTGTCCGATCGCGTGGTGGACGATGTGCGCTACGACGTCTGGGTCTCTGACGATCTCATCGAGATGCCGGCCGTCGAGGTCTTCGAGGTGCAGCCCGAGATCGTTGCGTTCTTCGAGGAGCGGTTCGGGCCCTATCCGTTCGATCGCGCAGGAGCGCTGATCGTCGACGATCTGCTGGGGGCGGCGCTGGAGACTCAGACGATTCCGACCTACACCGCCACGTCTGCGCAGTGGGGCGAGATCGTCATCGCCCATGAACTGGCACACCAGTGGTTTGGAGACTCGATCGCGTTGGAGCAATGGGACGACATCTGGCTGAACGAGGGTCTCTCGACCTTCGCCCACTGGATCTGGCTGGAGGAGAGTCGCAGCACGGAGCGATACGACGCCGAAGTCGAGAACGCCTATCGGATGCTGAGCGGTCTCGAGCTGGTCGGCAATGGCGTGGAGCCTGCCGAAGCCATCGATCGAGTGAGGGATGCATTCCCGCCGCCTGACGACCCCCGCGCGGCCAACCTGTTCAATCGCTCCGTGTACGAGCGCGGCGGGTTGACGTTCGTGGCATTGCGGGATGCAGCAGGTGACGAGGCGATCTTCGAACTCCTCCGGAGCTACACGGCGAGATACTCGGGTGACACGATCACGACCGAGGCCTTCCTCGAGCTGGTCGAGGAAGTGCTCGGTGCCGAGCCTCGGAGGCTGGTCGAGTCGTGGGTGCTCGACGTCGACATCCCAGCGATGCCCGAGCGGGGCCTCAGCCCACCTGCCGCCGGTTGAGCCTCAGCGGCTGGTCTCGAGAACCCTGCGGATCTCTCTGATCTCGTCGAGGATGTCGTTCAGGTCGGCATCGTCGGTGGGAGAGGCCGTGCCGCGGATTCGACCACGGAGGTCCTCGTGGAGGTCAGCCCAGTCTTCGAGACCGGCCAGTTTCCCCTCGTATCCGCTCCCGGTCACGCCCTGGCCTGCCGTCTGGACCTGGATCGAGCCGATTCCCAGCGCCCGGGCATAGAGCGACCGATGGAGCCGAAAGTCTGTGACCATGCTGAACGGGATGTTCTGTTGGATGCGCGTCAGGATGCCCTTGCGAATGACGATCCGCTCGGGCTCGACGACGTATTCGAGGTTCTTGTGCCACAGGATCACGATCGGGACGGCGATCAGCCACATCGCCAGGGCCACGGCCCCGGTGATCCCCCAGATGAGAACCCCGAGGTTCCCACGGTCGGCCTCATCGAGCGTCAGGACGAGGATGACATGCAGGATCCCGACTGCGATTGCGGCGACTCCGGTGATGGTGAGGAGCACGAGGTACTGCTTGGTGAGCCAGCGCCGGTCAGGCGCCATGGTCGTTGTCTCAATCCGTGTCATTTCGCCGACACCTCCTCAGATCATCCGCCCCTGGGCGAACCCCAGCACCTTGAGGCAGTGGGGACAGAAGTACATCAGTGTCCGTCCCTGTCCTAGGGGGACACCCTTCGCCCGCGAGTAGACCTCTGGAAGGCTCTCGTCACAGTGGGGGCAGCGTGGCACGAGATCGGTGCGCTCGATGACGGCAAAGGGAGCCGTGGTTGCTTCGGTCATGGTTCGTCTCCTCTCGCCCCGACTGTGCCGCACGGTGTCGCGGAGTGGAAGGGTCGAATGTCGCAACCGAGCGTCCGGCGTTTCACCCAAAGGCAAACCTCGTATACGCATATGCGCATACGAAGGGCCGGAGTCGTATACTGGCCCCGGTGAGCTTCTCAGTCGCCGTCATCGGCGCTTCCGGATACGCCGGGGGAGAGGTCGTGCGCTTCGTCGACGACCACCCCGAGTTCGATCTCGTCCATCTCGGCGCTCACAGCAAACAAGGCGGCCTGCTGTCCGAAGTCCATCCCCACCTGCGCACAGGTGACCGTCCGCTCGGATCGAACGAGCTCGACGACATACCGGATGTCGACATCGCCTTCCTCGCCCTCCCCCACGGGGTCTCGTGGAAGGTCGGCCACGAGCTCGCAGCTCGGGGGACCAGAGTCGTCGACCTGGGGAGTGACTATCGGCTGGATACCAACGACCGCTATCTCGCTGCCTATGGCAGCGACCACCCACTCCCAGACGAGTTGGGAGAGTGGACCTACGGGCTTCCGGAGCTGTTCGATGTCTCCGGAGCCGATCGGGTCGCCGCTCCGGGGTGTTATCCAACCGCAGTCCTGCTGGCCGCGGTCCCGCTGTTTCGGGCGGGCGTCGTCGGTGCCGGTGTGATCGTCGCCGATTGTCTGTCCGGGGTCTCCGGGGCGGGGCGAGGTGTCAAGGAATCGCTCATGTACGGGGCGATCGACGAGGGCGTCGCCGCCTACAAGGTGACCGAGCATCGCCACCGGCCGGAAATCGAGATGGCGCTCGCGATGGGAAGCGCCTACGAGCCGGTGGTGGTCTTCACGCCTCACCTCGTTCCCATGCAGCGCGGCGAGCTGGCGACGGTGACGATGCCGCTCGCCTCCGACCTCGGCGTCGCCGAAGCCCGACAGATCCTTCGTGACGCGTACGAGGGCAGGGTCTTCGTGGAGGTGATCGATCGGCCCCCCCAGACGAGATGGGCCGTGTCATCCAACCGGGCGTTCGTCACCGCTTTCGTGGATCATCACGCCGGCGTGATCATCGCCCAGGCGGCGATCGACAACCTCGTCAAGGGCGCTGCCGGCCAGGGCATTCAGAATGCCAACCTCATGGTCGGGCTCGACGAGACGATCGGCCTGCCGGTTTCGGGGTGGATGCCATGAGCGTCACCGCCGCGGCGGGGTTCTCCGCCAACGGAATGCACTGCGGAATCAAGCCCTATGGAGCCCACGACCTCTCGACCGTGTTCGCAAGCGCATCGGTGCCGACGGCTGCGGTGTTCACCACCTCGCTCACGGCGGCGCCGCCCGTCCAACTGAGCAGGAGCAGGGTGGCGGGAGGCTCGAGCAGGGGAGTCATCGTCAACTCCGGGTCGGCGAACGCCGGCACCGGAGCAGCCGGATACCGCGATGCCGAGGACATGGCCGTCTCACTGGCGAGGGCGCTGGAGTGCCTGCCTCAAGAGATCCTGGTGTGCTCGACGGGACCGATCGGTGCCAGGCTTCCGATCAATGACATCGCCAAGGCCGTGCCCGATCTCGCCGATGGCGCCGGAAGCACCCCCGAACACGGCACGCTGGCGGCTCGGGGGATCATGACCACCGATTCGGTCCCCAAAGAGGCCGTCGTTCGCCGGCATGGGGTGACCATCGGTGGAATGGCCAAAGGCGCGGGGATGATCCGTCCCGACATGGCGACGATGCTGGCCTTCATCACGACCGACGCGTCGGTCCCCACCGCAGGGGCACACAACACCGGGCCGCTCGGCGACATGCTGATGCGGGCTACCGCGAGGACCTTCAACGCCCTGAACATCGACGGATGCCAATCGACCAACGACACCTTGACGCTCATGGCCTCGGGCGAGAGTGGTGTCGTGCTCGAACCTGCCGAGCTTGAGTTGATGCTCGTCGAGGTCTGTGAAGACCTCGCACTTCAGATGGCCGCCGATGCCGAGGGGGCATCCAAGGTGGTGACGATCGTCGTCCTGGGTGCGCCGAGCCACGGTGATGCGAGACGGGTTGGCATGGCAGTCGCCGACTCCGCGCTCGTGCGCGCGTCGTTCTTCGGCGCCGATCCCAACTGGGGCAGAGTGTTGGGGGCGCTCGGCGTGGCGGGCGTCGAACTCCACCCCGACGACGTCGAGATCGCCTACGACGGGACAACCGTCGCACGTGGTGGCGTCGGCGTCGGCGTCGACGAGGACCAGCTGTCGGCCCGACTCGAAGGCGACTTCGACCTGACGATCCGCATCGGTGGCGGTCCGGGTGAGGCCAGAGTGGTGACCACCGATCTCACACCCGACTACGTGGTCTTCAACGGGGAGCGCAGCTGATGGCTACCGGACACACGGCTCCCGACCCGGCCAAATCGAGGATCGCCACCGGGATGGGCAAGGCCTCGATCCTGATGGAGGCGCTGCCATACATCCAGCGGTTCTCCGGCAAGGTGGTCGTGGTCAAGTACGGCGGCTCGATGATGACAGATACCGAGCTCAGCCACTCCTTCGCAGGCGACATCACCCTCCTCTCCACGGTTGGCATCAAGACCGTGATCGTCCACGGTGGCGGTCCCCAGATCTCGAAGGCGATGGAGTCCGAAGGCATCGAGCCCAACTTCGTCGACGGTCTGCGAGTCACCGATCACCAGACGATGCGCGTCGTACAGCGCATGCTGCTTGGCGAGGTCAACGCCGACATCGTCGCCATGCTGAGCAGCCACGGCGCAGAAGCGATCGGCGTCGCCGGAACGGACGCACGGCTGTTGCGGGCCGTTCAGAAGGACGAACGTCTCGGTTATGTCGGCGAAGTCGCTGGTGTCAACACCGCGCTGATCGAGTCCCTGCTCGGCGACGGCCTCGTGCCGGTGATCGCCCCGATCGCGATGGGCGACGACGGTCACACCTACAACGTCAATGCAGACACTGTCGCCGCGGCGATCGCAGGAGCGCTCGATGCCCACAAGCTGGTCTATCTGACCGACGTGGAAGGCGTCTATGAAGACGCGGATGATCCCAATACGCTGATCACGCGGATGGATCGCAACCGACTCGGAGGGCTGCTCGAGACGATGAGCGGCGGCATGCTGCCGAAACTCACCTCCGTAGCTGCTGCCCTCGACCAAGGAGTCCGCCGGGCTCACATCCTCGACGGCCGCGTCCAGCACGTGGTGCTGTTGGAGATGTTCACCCGCGAGGGAGTCGGCACGATGATGACCCACCCTGGAGACGACCGACCATGACATCGGTGATGGACCGTGAGCATCAGGTGGTGATGCAGACGTATGGGCGAACGCCCGTCACGTTCGTGTCGGGGGAGGGATCGTGGCTCACCGACGAAACCGGAAAGCGGTTTCTCGATTGTCTCACCGGACTCGCAGTGGTCTCCGTCGGGCATGCAAACCCCCGAGTTGCTGCAGCCGTGACCGAGCAGATGAACCGGCTCGTCCACGTCTCCAACCTCTATTACACCGAGCCGATGGTGGAACTGGCCGAGCATCTCAGCCGCCTGTCGGGGATGGACCGGGTGTTCTTCGCCAACTGCGGGGCCACCGCGAACGAGGCGGCCATCAAGCTCGCCCGGCGATGGGGTCAGACGTTGAAAGGGGCCGCCTGCTACGAGGTGATCACGCTGGACGACTCCTTCCACGGCAGGTCGCTCGCCACGCTGGCCGCCACCGGACAGCCGAAGAAGCAGGAGACCTTCCAGCCGCTGCCCAGCGGCTTCTCCCAGGTTCCGCCGAATGACATCGACGCACTCGCAGCCCGCGTAGACGATGCCACTGCAGCCGTGATGGTCGAGACCCTCCAGGGAGAGGGCGGGGTCGTGCCGCTGGAGGTCGAATACCTGGCGGCGGTGCGCGAGCTTTGCGATGCACGCAACCTCGCCTTGATCGTCGACGATGTGCAGGCGGGCATGGGCCGCACCGGCACCTGGTTCTCGTGGCAGCAGCTCGGGTTCGAGCCCGACATCGCAACCACCGCCAAGGCCCTGGCGAACGGGCTCCCGATCGGGGCATGTCTGGCGAACTCGGAGAAGGCCAAGGCGTTCCAACCCGGTGACCACGCCACCACCTTCGGAGGCGGCCCGGTGGTGTGCGCAGCAGCCAACGCCGTGATCGCCGAGATCACCGAGCGTGATCTGCTGAAGAACTGTACGGAGCGTTCGGAACAGCTCCGCTCCGGCCTGCTCGGGCTCGACGGAGTGGCGTCGGTGCGTGGAAGGGGGCTTCTGCTGGGCGCCGTGCTCGACGAGGCTCGTGCGGGCGAAGTCGCCGGTGCCGCGCTCGACAACGGCCTGATCGTCAACGCCGTGAGACCGGACACCGTCCGCTTCGCCCCACCACTCACCATCAGCCCCGACGAGGTCGACACCGCCCTCACCCGCTTCGCCACCGCTCTGGGCTGAACCCAGGGTTCCTGGCCGGGATTAGTCCGGAATTCGGCGCAACGTTGGGCTGCGGTCCGGCAACACAGGGTTGAGGCTGCTGGACTGGTTCCGTGGCTTGGCGGTGGTGGAAGATCGGATCTCCATCCCCGTCCAGTGTGACCCTCCGACGATGAGCGTCAGTGCAGCTCTGAGAGTGGGGTCTCCCAGTCGGCGATGGCACGGCGGTCCGGGCCGGCCTCGGCTCGAAGCAGCGAGTCGATGTCGTCGCCGATACCCGGGGTGTTGACGCTGGCGACAGCTCGGATCACGCCTTTCACCAGATAGAACACCAGGAATTCTCCGCCCTCCACGGATCCGCGGAGGATGACCTCGTCGAAGTCGGGTGCATGCCCCCGGTACTCCAAACCCATGTCGTACTGGTCGGTGAAGAACATCGGAAGGCGGTCGTAAGGGGCAGCAAGACCAGCTGCTCCCCGGCCGGCGTGGAAGCCCTGATTACGGGCGACGGACCAATGCACGGAGCGGACACGGCTGCGATAGAGCGGGTGCAGATGGCTGGCTATGTCACCGACAGCCCAGATGTGTGCCCGGCTGGCGCGGAGACTCTCGTCGACGAGGACACCTTCGTCGACTTCCACGCCTGCCGTCTCGGCGAGACCGATCCGCGGCCGTGCACCGACCGCCTCGATCACCATGTCCGCATCCAACACGCTCCCGTCGTCCAGATGGACCTGACGCACCTGGTCGTCGCCGGTGTATTCGGCGGGCGTGGTGCCGGTCACGAAAGCGACGCCGTTCGCCTCGTGGAGTTCACGGAGGTAGGCGCCGAGCCGCTCACCGAGCGTCCGTTGGAGCGGCGTTTCGGATCGGCTGACAATGGTGACATCGCAACCGTGGCCGCGCGCGGCGGCCGCCACCTCGGTGCCATTCCACCCGGAACCGACGATCACGACCCGCCTCTGTTTCTCGAACAACTCTCGGGCGACACGCGCATCCTGGACCGTGCGGAGCGATCCGATGAGCGACAGATGCGCCCCGTCGAGATCGAGCCGTTTGGGATACGAGCCCGTCGCGAGAATGAGCTCGGTGTAGGCCAATTGGTCGGTGTCGTCGACGATGGCGAGCTGGCGCTCCGGGTCGATCAGGTTGACCCGGGTCTCGAGCCGCAGGTCGACGCCGTGCTCGTCGAACCAGGTCTCGTCGAGGACGTGAGCATCGTCGATCTCAGACGTACCAGAGAGCAGGTCCTTGAGCGGTGGTCGGTCGTAGGGAGCCACTTGTGCCGAAGACACGATCGTGATGGGTCCTTCGTGTCCGGCATCGCGGGCGCCCTCGGCTGCGCGGGCACCTGCCACTCCTCCTCCGATGACGATGATGTGCTGTTCCATGTTGGCTCCTTCGCTCCTCCCATTCTCGTCGGTTGGCGGAGCCCAGGGTCGAATCGTGAGTTCGATGTTGACACCGGGTAGGTGACGGTAGGCGCGATCGCTCGGGGTCGAGATCCTCGCGGACCGAGACTCGCATAGGGTTGAGGGGCGAATCCCGCAGTCCGGAGCCGATGACAGTCAAGATCCACATCCCCTCGAGCGAGGCGCCGGACCGGTCCCATCCCGACGAGCCGTGGATGCGGCCACCACCGGGACCGGCGTCGCTGATCGGCGCAGGCATTCTCGTCGTCGGGATGATGGGGGTTCTCGTGACATCGGTCGTCTCCGGCCTCGACTCGGCCGAGTCCTCGGTGCCGGCGCCGTTCGAGGCCAGCGATCCGGCACCAATTGGAAGCCCGACAGAGGCGTGGACTCGACAGCGCCTGCCGGGTTCCGGCGAGGTCCTCGCAATGGGAACGGCGCACGAGGTTGCAGTGGCCGTGACCACCGACTGGCAAGATGTGTTGGTCTGGGAGCGTGACGATGATGTGTGGCGAGTCTCGGGCAGCCCCGAGCTCGGATCCGTCGAGTCTGCCCACCTCATGGATGACCGTCTCTTGCTGGTTGGCCACCTGGAGGGAATTCCGACGGTCTGGGATTGGGTCAACGGCTCTCAACGACGCCTGTTCCAGCCGACGTCGGGGCGCATTGCGGGGACGTGGTCGGTTGGTGGCCGGCTGCTGGTAGCTGTTGCGCAGTCGGATCCGAGCCTCGAGCGTGCCATTGGGAATGGCAGAACGGACAGGCTCTGGCTCGAGTCGATCGACGGCGAGTTCGCAGAGTTGGAGCTCATCGGGCTCGAGTCGGTCCTCGCAGTCGCAGGTGACTCAGCCGGGGTCGCGGTTGGAGGCCGAGATGCGGAAGGACGTGCCGCGATCGGGTTCTTACACGACACGCGTGTGCTGGCGCATCCCCTGCCGGGAGCTGTCGAGCGCTCGGCGGTCACCGATCTCGAAGCCGGGCCGTCGTCGACGATGGTGCTCGTCTCGACAGCCAACCGTCCGGGCGGAATGAGCGGAGAGCTGAGGGCGAGTGATCGGGATTGGGAGCGCGTTGCTGACACGCCGGAGCTCGTCGGTATCGAGGTCGTAGGAGACACCGTCTTCGGGGCGACGCCGGACGGGCGGTTGTCGGTCTTCTCGCTCGAGGGTTCGGATGAGCAGGTCCCATCGATTCCGAGCTGGTCCTACGGTCGTGTCGTCGGTATCGACGCGGTCGGCGACCAGCCGGTCCTCTATGGCCAGTCGGAGGGGTCGCCGGCATACGCCGGCCCGTCCACGGGCTCGAGGGAGGTCGCGCTACCCCACGGGGGCTGGGAGAGATACCACTCCGAGACCTCAGACGGGTTCGATCTCATTCACATCGGCTCGCGCGAATTCGCGACTCGTGACGGCAAGCTCTTCAGTCGAGGCTGGAACGGGGATCGGTGGCATCAGGCTGGGCCACGCCAGCTCGATGTGTTCGGCACGCCCATGATCATCGAACTGGACTGGGGCCTGGTACTCGTGCCCCCTGCTGGGGGTTTGTGGACGAGTGCTCACGGGGGGAGATGGTCGCACGTGGAGGGTTCTGACACTGCGCGGATGGACGAGGTGGCCACCGACGGCGACGTGCTGGTTGGATTCACGCATCTCGGCGCCGGAGGCGGACCGATGAGCGACGTCACCGTGCTCGACAAAGCCGGTGAGATCACCCGACTGACGCTCCCGTATCTCGTGGTTGGACCGCACTGGGTCGAGGGAGTCGGCTTCGTCGGCACGGTTGCTCCGCCCGAGTCCGGCTACGCGACCAGCCAGGACGGCATCGAGTGGGACCAGCGTGATGGCACCGGCCTCTTCGACAGAGTCATTGGTTTTGGAGGATCTGTCTATCTGAGCATCGGCAAGGCTGTGGATTCCGTCAGTCCTCCCGCGGAGGTGCCCTCTGGCGACGGCCGGCTTCACTACGAAGGTGGAGTTCTGATGTGGGCAGATACGTCGGGCTCGACCTGGATCCACACCGGTGAGGACTGGCAGGAGCTCGGCTTCGGCGTTGTCGATGGCTTGCCCGTGAGGCCGCATGAGGTCATCCTGCGCGGCTCAACGGTGTTTGCCATGGTCGACGGCCTCGACGGGGTGGCCGAGACCTATTTCCTCGAGCTCGACTGATCTGAGAACCAGGCTTCGGCTCCGTCGATTCTCAGAACGGGGTCGTTGATCTGTGAACCGTCGTCCGCCACGAGAAACAGTCCGTCCACGGCGATCTCGTCGATGACGGCGTCGAGTGCGTCGTCGTCGGCTTCCCAGATCTCGCCGCTCACGAACGCCCCGGCGTATCGGCTGAACGACTCGGTCGGAATGAAGCCGCAGAGGGTCTCCCCGCCGTCGGTCCGGCGCTCGGTGAGCCGTCCGATCCTGATGAATCCGACCAGTACGTCCCAAGGCACCGCGCCGATTGTAGATGCCCGGCTAGGTGCTATGCGCATATGCGTATAGAGTGGTGTGTGATGAGTACGGCAGCAGCCAGGAGACGACTCGTACGACGCCTGGTCACCTCCCGCAACATGAGATCGCAGGCCGACATCGTCGAACACCTCGCAGGCGAGGGTCATGACGTCACCCAGGCGACCGTGTCTCGCGACCTCCAGATCATCGGAGCGACGAAAGGGGATGGAGACCGGTACGTCCTGCGAGACGGCCCCGACCCCGAGGAGGCGATGCGGCACCTTGCGAAATCGATCGACGAGTTCGTCGAATCGATCACCTCGAGCGGGCCACTGGTCGTCCTCAGAACGCCTCCCGGCGCCGCCCAGGTGGTGGCCGCCGCCATTGACAATGCCTCCGTGCCAGGGGTCTTGGGAACCGTTGCAGGAGACGACACCATCATGGTCGTTGCGTCGGAGACGGTCACCGGGCACGGCCTGGCTTCAGAACTCGAACAGATCGGATCGACAGCATGAAAGTGGTACTCGCCTACTCCGGGGGTCTCGACACGTCGGTGATCCTCACCTGGCTCAAGGAGACCTACGACGCCGAAGTCATCGCCTACACCGCCGACGTCGGACAGGGCGACGAGGTGGGAGAGGCCGTCGAGAAGGCCTACGCGACCGGGGCGTCCGAGGCCATCGTCGAAGATCTCACGCTGCCCTTCGTCCGCGACGCCGTCTTCCCGGCGATCCGGGCGAACGCCGCCTACGAGTGGTACTACCTGCTCGGAACCTCACTCGCCCGTCCCATCATCACGCAGGGGATGATGGAAACGGCCGCACGGTTCGGCGCCGATGCAATCGCCCACGGAGCTACCGGCAAGGGCAACGACCAGGTCCGATTCGAGCTCTCCGCCTACGCCATCAACCCCGACATCAAAGTCATCGCCCCGTGGCGGGAATGGGACCTCAAGGGTCGCGCCGACTGCGTCGCCTATGCCGAGGCCCGCGGCATCCCGGTGCCGGTCACGGCGGAGAAGCCCTATTCGATGGACGCCAACCTGTTGCACGTCTCCTATGAGGGTGGCCTGCTCGAGGATCCCTGGGAAGGCCCACCTCCTGGCATGTTCCGCATGACCACGGACCCCGAGGACGCTCCCGATGAGCCCGAGCGGGTCGAGATCACCTTCGAAGCCGGCACCCCCGTTGCCGTCAACGGCGAGCACCTCGAGCCCGTCGAGTTATTGACCAAGCTGAACGAAATCGGAGGACGTCACGGGGTCGGGCGGATCGACATCGTCGAGAACCGCTTCGTCGGGATGAAGAGCCGGGGCGTGTACGAGACGCCCGGTGGCACGCTGCTCCACCACGCGCACCGCGCGGTCGAATCAATCACGCTCGACCGGGAGGTGGCTCATCTCCGCGACGAGCTGGTGCCCCGCTACGCAGAGATGGTCTACAACGGCTTCTGGTTCGCCCCCGAGCGCGAAGCCCTCCAGGCGTTCATGGACTCCATCCAGGCCCGCGTGAACGGGGACGCCCGGCTGAAGCTCTTCAAGGGCAGTGCGACGATCGAGGGTCGTCGATCCGAGCGGCACGCCCTCTACGACCAGGCGACGGTGACGTTCGAAGAAGACGACGTCTACGACCAGGCAGATGCTGCCGGCTTCATCAGGTTGAACGCACTCCGTTTGCGCCGCCTGGCCGAGGAACGCCTAGGCGAAGGCGAGTAGGCGCGCCGATTGCTCCGTCCGAGATCGGTGACGAGTGGGGCGCCGAGCCCGGAGCATCACGAAGTGTCCAGCGCGTTGCGCGGCCGAGGAAGATGAGCTCCGAGACCGCTCACACCCTTGCTCCAGCGACCAGAGTTGCCCAGAAAGGAACCCGATAGGCGACGCCCAACTCTTCGAGATGCCCGAGATCGAGCACTGCCGCTTCGGAGTCCATGCCGGCGTCAACCAGCGCCCGTGCAACATGGACCGCAGTGGTGACGCCAACGCCATCGCCGGAGAGCTGTCGACCCGGCGCGTGGTGGAAGGTGGCTGCATCCACCACGGTCTTGCCCAGGTTCCACGAAGAGCACAAGTACCCGGAGATGGAGGCGTGCGTTACACCGAAGAACTCGAGCTCATCCCGGTCACGATGGGCACCATCGATCTTCATGTAGTCATCCCGCCAGTTCTGGAACAGGACCACTTCCCCGATGTCGTGGAGCAGGCCCGCGAGATGCGCCTCGTCGACGGTTTGAGTGTCGTGGCCCTCTTGGAAGATGATCAAGCGCGCTAGCCCGCCGACGAGCAGCGAGTCTTGCCACAACCGTTCGATGAGCCGCTCGTCGAGGGACGAGACTGGACTGAAAACCCCGCTCGCCAGGACGAGCGAGGTGAGTCGTCGCAACCCGATGAGAGTCGCTGCCTGCCTCACGTCGGTGACTTTGTTACGAAGCCCGGTCATGGGCGAATTGACGAGCTGAAGGACCTTGACCGTCAGTGCCGGGTCGTTCTCCACGAGCGCCGCCACCTTCGCCATGTCGGGGTCCGCGTTCTGAACCTCCTCATGCAGCTTGATGTAGACCTTCGGGAGGGAGGGGAGGTGGTCTACCCGCTCGACGAGCTGTTCGAGCCTCGCCTCGTCTCCATCCATGCGGTCTATCTCCGCCGACAGCATCCTGACCACTTCGGCGAACTGGGACGGTGAGCTGACGATGTGCTCGGCATCACCCGGTGCCGCTCCGGGGGGTGCTACGAGGATCCGCGTGACGTGAGGGAAGCGAACGGCAAAGCAGGTCATGGCGTCCCGCCCGCCCGCTGTCGCACCCACGATCAGAACGTCGAACGGCTGGGTCGATGTCAACGAGACTGCCTGGTCGAGATCACCGGCAAACGTCGGATCCACCCCTACGGCGCCCCATTCGATGGCAGAAGGGAGCGAGGGAATGGCTGTCTCATCGTCGATCACCAACGCGGTGATGGCATGCGTCATTATTCGCGTTCTCCTAGTGGCTTCGTTCTCCTTGTATCGGCAGCTTGTGCGCCATCTACAGCACCAGCCTTGATCGAGGGCGGCGAGCAGGATGATTGGCCGACTCTCCCCTCTGAGAACAGGTCGGTCGGGTCGTTGCTCGATGTCGGAGCTGGACAGGCGTGCTCCGCCCGCTCAGTTCAGTTCGGCGGTTTCGATCATTGCGTCCGAACCGAGATACCCGCCAACACCGATGACTCGCCGCGTCGGGAAGTCACGGAGCGCTCGCCGTCCGTCCCGGCCAGAAGGAGAGCGAGCCGAGCTGGCGGTAGGCTCGCGAGATGACACTGTGGAGTGGCCGATTCGACGACGCGCCGGCGGACGTGTTGTGGAGGTACACCGCCTCCCAGACGGACCGACGGCTGTTGGCGGTGGACATCCGCGGGTCGGTCGCTCACGTCGGCATGCTCGCCGACGTCGGTCTTATCGATCGATCCGAGCACGAGGCGATCGACGTTGCCCTCCATCAACTGCTCGCCGATGCCGAGGACGGGACGTTCGAGTTCCTCGACACCGATGAGGACGTGCATTCTGCGGTCGAGCGCCGGTTGATCGAACTCGTTGGAGACGCAGGGAGGAAGCTGCACACCGGGCGGTCCCGCAATGATCAGATCGCGCTCGACATCCGGCTCTACCTCCTCGAGGCCAGCGCCCTCCGTCAGCAGCAGCTGGCCGAGTTCGGTGGAACGCTCCTCGAACTGGCACAGGAGAACGCCGACGTGATCGTCCCCTCGTACACCCACCTGCAACAGGCGCAGGCGATCCCGCTGGCACATCATCTGCTCGCCTATGCATGGATGGCGGTCCGTGCCCGCAGCCGGTTCGCCGGCCTCGACGAGCGGATGGCCGTGTCTCCGCTCGGGGCTTCGGCTTCTGGCGGATCCAGCCTGCCCATCGACCCCTACATCACCGCCCAGCGACTCGGTTTGCCGGTGGTCTTCCCCAACAGCATCGACGC
>JAHEIN010000066.1 GCA_024639335.1 bacterium
CGGCGACTTCGATCGTTATCTCCGTCTCAAACGGGTCAGTCGGATCGCCGGGATACGTTCCGCTCCTCGGATTCTGGATATGGAATTCGTACCTTGCCGCCGACGGCCCGCGCTCGGTTGTCGGGTCTTCGAGTGAAGCGAGAACATCGTTGCATGCACCGGATCCACCTCCCCAGTCGACCTGCTCGGGCGTCACATCGGGGGTGGCTGCGAGCGCGGGCAACACGCCCACGAGCAAAGCGATAGCTGCTGCCACCGCCGCTACACCTGTGAGTGCGCCGATTCTGATTCGACCATCAGAGCCTCGGACCTCGTCGATGATTCCTCTTGGCAGCGTCATTGGCCGTCCTCCCACACTTCCCGATTCTGTTCCCTTGCGATGCTCCGTTCGGGGGTTCCCCCGGCGGTCAAACCCGCCCCTACTTGCAGGTTGGCAACACTAACCACACTCAGGTGTGCTGTGCGTCGCATTCTCCTGAACTCGATTTCGTCGGGGAGGGTCGTTCCGACCGCACCCAATCAGCCGACTCGGATCGAAGTACCTTCGGCTGCGGCGATCGTGTCCGGAAAGATCGCCTGCGCGTGGCGAACGATCTCGTCGACCTCGTCGTCTGTCCGGGCGGGATCGTGGCTGGTGAGGATGAGCTGCCCGACGCCGGCAGCCTCGGCGAGCTTGACCCCCTGTTGCCACGTCGAATGGCCCCAGCCGACCTTCTGTGCCTCGTATTGATCCGGCACGTACTGGGCGTCGTAGATGAGCGCATCTGCGCCGCGGGCCAGCTCTCTGAGTGCCGCATCGCTCTCGGGCACTCCGTGCTCGACGTCGGTCGCCACTACGAGGGTCGCTCCGTTGTGCCGGATCCGGTAGCCCGTCACCCCGTCGGGGTGATGGAGGAGGATCGGATGGATCTCGAACTCGTCGCCGATCGGGAACGTCATGTACGGCTCGAAGTGGTGGAAGCGCTTGTCCGCCGCCGTGGAACGGAAGTTGACCGGGAACCAGGGCGGGCGCATGACGCGGTCGATGGCTTCCTCGATGTCCATTCCACCAACGGCGCGGCCGTAGAAATCGAACCGGTTGCGCGGGTCGAACAGAGGACCGAAGAAGGGCAGCGCCAGACAGTGATCCCAGTGCAAGTGGGTCAAGACGACGGAGAAATGGATCGGACGGTCGTCGGGGAGGCTGTCTTTGATCCTCAGCATGCCGGTGCCGGCATCGATCACGAAGCGCCGATCCTCGGCGATCTCGATCTCGAAGCAGGTCGTGCCTCCCCCGTACTTGTGATACTCCGGACCACTGACCGGAACCGAGCCGCGCGCTCCATGGATGTTGAGCGTGAAACCTGACATGCCGTCCGATCCGTGCCGTCGTGAACGAGTGCGCCTGCACCCTACCCCCCCCAGTGTCGGCATCGACATCCGGTTCATCGAGCAGTCTCCAGAATCCGTCGAGGAGCCCCTTCCATCGTCCACCCGCCCCGCATAAGGTGCGGCCATGGCGAAACGACACTTCACCCCGTCCCTCTTCAGGTTCCTCAAGGATCTCGACGCCAACAACGAGCGCGAGTGGTTCGGTGAGCACAAGGACCGCTACCTCGACTCGGTGCAAGAGCCGGCGATGGAGTTCATCATCGACTTCAAGCCGAAACTCGAGAAGATCAGCCCTCACTTCACGGCAGAGGCAAAGACCGTGGGCGGATCCCTTTTTCGAATCCATCGAGACACCCGCTTCTCGAAGGACAAGACGCCGTACAAGCAGAACACCGGCATGCAGTTCCGACACGAGTCGGCCAAGGACGCGCACGCCCCCGGCTTCTACCTCCACCTCCAACCGGGTGAGAGCTTCGCCGGTGTCGGGTTGTGGCGCCCCGAGACCAAGGTGGCGTATCAGATCCGTGAGTACATCGCCGAGCATCCAGCGGAGTGGAAAAAGGCGACCCGAGGCAAGCGCTTCACCGATGTCTGGGGATTGGGCGGCGAGTCGCTGGTGCGCCCACCGAAGGGGTTCGACCCAGATGACCCACTGATCGACGATCTCAAGCGCAAGGACTTCATCGCGTCGACCCGGCTCACGCAGAAGCAGATCACCTCCGAGGGCTTCATCGACGAGTACGCCAAGCTCAACAAACGGGCGGCGCCGTTCATGGAGGTTCTCTGCAACGCGGTCGGCGTCCCCTTCTGACCGATGGGTATACGCGTCTCCCACACCCCCGACATCGTCACGCTGAAGCTCGGCCCCGTCGATTCGATCTTCGCCCTCAAAGGCAGGCTCGACGTGCCGAAGTCGCAGATCACATCGGTCGAGGTGATGGACCGTTCAGCCGTGCCGCCGACCGAAGGCGCCTGGCTGCGGGCACCCGGCACGCACGTCCCGGGACTGATCCGATACGGCTCGTACGGCCGGGAACCGCTCCGTGAGTTCTGGATGGCCCGCCGCCAGAAGCGCGTGGTGGTCATCGGTGTCTCGGACTGGGCCTACCACCGGCTGATCCTCGGCGTGGCCGACCCCGAGTCGCTGGCAGCCGACGTCCGAACGGCGGCCTGAGCTGGGGCGCAGCCGAGAATCAGAGGGAGATGAGGACGGCGCGCAGTCGAGCCCGGACTACGAAGATGATCGCGCTCGCCCCGGCCAGCCCCAGTGCCACCGTGAGCCAGGCGGCATCGTACGAACCCCGTTCGATCACGTAGCCGAGCAGGAGCGGTCCGGCGCCGGCACCGACGAAGACGCCGGCCTGGGGGACCGCACTCGAGGCGGCGACCGAGCCGCGGTTGGCGTTCACAACCGTGAAGGTCATGAGCCCCGGCCACCCCCAGCCGGTGCCGTAGGCGATGAGCACCCCGATCACGAACCACGCCGATGTGGCCACTGGGAGCAGGGCGAACACCAGAGCGCCCATCCCGGTGAGAATGGCGATCCCCCCGAATCCACTCCACCCGTAGCGATCGGTGAGAACACCGACAACGATCCGCGTCGAGATCGAGATCGCCGCCCCGGAGAACTGCAGCCAACCTGCCTCCGCCTCGGTGAACCCCAGCTCGAGCGCCGCGCTGACCAGATAGGTCCCGAGCCCGATTGCAGCCCACGTCGCCAGCGCAGATCCCGAGGCGAGTCCGAGCAGCCATCGAGTCGACATCGGCGGCATCATCCTGCGATCCGGCGGCTCGTGGTGCGGCTCTACCGCCGCCGCCACGCTCCCCACCGGTATCACCAGCGAGAGCGACGCAGCGATGAGCGCAGCCGAGACCAACGCCCAACGCCAGCCGAAGTCGACCACGATCGCCGGAACCGCCAGCCCGGCGAGCAACGCCGAGGCAGGGATCCCTGCGTGCTTGGCGCCGAAGATCGTCGCCCGGTGTCTCGGGTCGGTGTGATCCGACAACGCCAGGTTCGCCGCCGGGTTCGAGATGCCGTATGACACCGCAGCGATCACCAGCAGAGCGCCCATCGTCCAGAGGTCGATTGCCAGGATTGCGATCGCAAGCATCACCGCGGCCGACGCCCGAGTGTTGATCCGCATCGCCTGCTGCCAGCCGACCTGTTGCACCCAGCGCCCCATCGGAGGAGAAGCCACCGAAGCTGTGAGGAAGAAGGTCGAGGTGAGGGCCCCCAGGCCGACCGGGCCGATGCCGAACTCTTCACCGATCTGGAAGAACGCCGCCCCGAGCAGGAACGCCGGCTGCGTGCTCGTGGTCACGACCATGATCGCCAGGAACACCAGCCGGATCAGCGAGGGCGGTCGGTGCGTCAAGCCAACTTCGACTCGACGGATGCGACCTTGTCGGCCATCGTCTGGTCGCGATCCGTGCGGGTCCCGAACTTCATGGTGGTCGAGATCCGGGGAGCCCCCATTTCGTGGACCGCCTCATGGCATCGCTTGACGGCGGCGAAGACCTCGTCCCACTCCCCCTCGACGTTCGTGCCGTAGGCGTGCAATGTCGTCTCGACATCGAACTCGGCAAACACCCGCTCACAGGCGGCGATGTACTCGGACACCGAGACTCCGACCCCGATCGGCACGACACAGACATCAGCAATGATTCGCATCACGACATGATGACACGAGCGGCCGAAGCGTCGCACCTCGCTGCGAGGTCCAGCCAGAGCCGGGCGGTACCAGGATGCTGCTCGGCACAGGTGCGCCAGCGTTCTCCCGCTTGCCTGAACAGCTCGATGTGGACCCGGTCGGTGATCCAACCGTTCAGGAGCGGCGCGCCATCGAGCGATTCGACGATCGGGCCGATGCTGTCGTGTCCCGGTGGATACAAGCCTTCGGAGCCGGTCAGCGCAGGCGCGGGTCGGTGTCGATCGCCCAGATCGAGCAGTTCGCCCGCCAGCGCCGATGCTGCGACCGAGTCTTCCGCGATCGCCAGCAAGACCGGCACGAGCCAGTGCACGATCCGATCTCCGAAGAGGAAACGTCGATCGCTCAGCGCCTGGGTGGCGATGATCGGGTCGTCCCGCTCCCATGCACCCGACTCGACCTCCGCCAGCCCGGCTGCGAAGGCGGTCAGTGACACCGCCGAGTGGTCATCGAAACGGTGCGACCACCTCCTTGCGCGTCGGGCCAGATCGGGACGGGGGTCGAACCCGGTGACCGCCATCTCCGTCAACTCCGACCCGACCGACTCCTGGATGTCGCTCAGCGACTCGGCCGCCGCCCTCCAGAACTCGGCTTCACCGGAAGCACTCCCAGCTGCAGTCATCCGCCGTCAACGACGTACGCCGAAGCTGCAGGCTTGTTCGGTCGAGCGAGCCACGTTGGGCGCCTCAAGCCACCGGGGCCCGGTCCGGGCTTGGTCAGCTGGAGCCACTCTCGATAGACCTCGAAGCTCTTGGTGGTGTCGACAACCACGTCGCCATATCGGTCTCCTGCGGCCGCCGGTCCGATCCGGACGCGCTGGTGCCAGGCATGCATGCCCGATATCGGATCGGGATGTGGCGGGAAGGCCAGATTCTGGTGGACGCCGGCATCACTCCACCAGATCCGTTCCGAGTCCGGGTCCGCCGACTCGAACGGTTCGATCCCCTTCTTCTGGCGGAGACGCCAACGTCCGTCGTCGGTCGAGTCGATCTCGACGAGTGCCGACGCCCAGCGCTCGTTGCCTGCGTGCTCGAAGAGTCGCCACCTGCCGAGATGGTGGGACGCTGCCACCACGCCCGGCCGAATCCCTTCGGTCCGCCACGCCCGCATCACGAAGTATCCGATGTCGGTGGAGATCCTGACCATCTGTCCGGTCTCGACACCGAGCTGGTCGGCGTCGGTCGGGTTCATCCACAACGGATGGCCATGGCTGATCTCGTACAGATACTTCGCGTTGCCCGACCTGGTGTGGATGAGGGTCGGGAGCCGGAAGATCGGCAGCAGGATCCGTTCGTCGCCATCCAGGTCGAGGTCGCGCCAGTAGACATGAGTCTTGAGGTAGTTGGGAATCGCTTCGGTGTCCCATCCCCACTCGTACATCGTGGAGGAGAACCATTCGAGCCGCTTCGAAGGCGAGCCGAACCCGGTTCGAGCGACTCCCTCGACCTCGACCCCGACCGCCTTCCCTTCCCGTTTGGCGAGCCCGTCCGGGCCGATCTCGTCCGCTTCGACGCTTCGCTCGTGCACCTCGTAGACATCGCGCTCGACCTCGACGGCCCCGTATTTGCGCATGTACTCCAGTGGGGTCAAGCCCTGGGCCGCCGCTTTCTCGGGGAGTCCGGGAACGGAGTTCTCGAACATCCATTCGTAGTACTCGTCGACGGAGACCGGCCGGCTGGGATCCTCCGGGGACTCGAACCACTTCCGAATTCCGAGCGTGCCGTCGGGATCCACCCGCCACGACAGATCGATCCAGAACTCGTTCTCCTCCCAGACCTCTCCCGGGTTCGCCTCGTACGTCCTGTCGAACGTCTTGCCGGCTCTCTCGCCGGCCACCCGGAGAACGGGTTGACGGAAACCAAGCCACGATGCGCTGTGGGTCTCGTAGCTGTGGGTGTCATGCCGTTCGGCACCGACGCCCATGGGGAGCACGTAGTCGGCGTATTGCGCCGATTCCGACCAGGTCGGAGTGAGCGCCACGTGAAGTCCGATGGCGTCCTCGTCGGTGAGCAATTCGAGCCACGAGAACCCGTCTGGGTTGGTCCACACCGGGTTGTACACCCGGGTGAAGTAGACGTCGACCTTGCCGCGGCCTTCCTTCACGAGGTACGGCAACAGGAACGACATCTCGTGATGGGCGAACGGATACTCGGGCGGCCAGAGCAGCGTGTTCCAGCGTTCGTGCGCTGGCGGTGTGTTCCAGTGCTTCGGCTTGAACTTCACCCAGGCACTCGGCGAGGTGCCGCCCTTGGTCCCGACGGATCCGGTCAACACATGGAGGAGCCACAAAGTCCTCGCAGCCTGCCATCCACCGAGATTCCCAGAACCCGTCGACCGCCAGGTGTGAGACGCGAAGGCCGTGCCGGCGGCCTCGATCCCGTCGACGACGGCGAGGATCCGGTCGAGCGGGACCCCGCACTCCTCCGCCGCCCATTCCAGGGTGTAGGAGTCGTAAGTCTCCTTCAACAGGTCGATGAAGTCCTCGAACTCTTGGCTGGCTGGCCGGAAGTGGGCGAGTGACTCGCGCCAGTTCACCCAGTTGCGGATGAACGTCCGATCGATCGCATCCCGTTCGAGCAACTCACGGGCGATCGCCAGGAACATCGCCGGCTCGGTGCCGGGCCAGGTCGGGAGCCACACGTCGGACATCGATGCCGTGTTCGACAGTCGGGGATCGATCGTTGCGAGTTGGGCGCCGGACTGTTTGGCTTCCATGATCCGCTGGGCGTGCGGGTTGAAGTAGTGGCCCGTCTCGAGGTGGCTCGACAGCAAGAGGATGAACTTGGCATTGGCGAAGTCTGCCGACGGTCGATCGTGGCCCATCCACATGGCGTAGCCGGTACGGGCTCCCGAGGAGCAGATGTTGGTGTGACTGTTGTGGCCGTCGACGCCCCACGCCTTCAACACCCGATCGACATAGCCGTCCTCGCCGGGACGTCCCACGTGATACATGATCTCGTCGTGACGCTCCTCCTGGATCGCCTTCCGCATCCGGCCGGCGATGTCGTCGAGGGCCTCGTCCCAGCTGACCCGCTCCCATTGCCCACTGCCACGCGGCCCGGACCGCTTGAGCGGGTGGAGGATGCGCTCGGGGTCGTACACCTGATTGAGCGTCGCCGGCCCCTTGGCACAGTTCCGCCCCCGCGAGCCCGGGTGTTCGGGGTTGCCCTCGAACTTCCTGATCTCGCCCGTCTCCTTGTCGATGTAGGCGAGCAATCCGCACGCCGACTCGCAGTTGAAACACGTCGTCGGCACCAGTCGGTAGCTGTGTGACACCTTCTTCGGCCACGCCCGTGCGTCGTATTCCTCCCAGTCGTCCCAACGCTCGACCGGAGGGAAATTCGTCAACTCCGAGCCTGGAACCAGTCGAGGGATGTCGGTCATGGTCGTTCCTCTTCCGAGTAGGTGGGCGTCATGAGAGCGGTACCGCTTGCCCGGCTTTGACCAGGGCGTCGTCCGCGAACCAGATGCCGGCCATCGCTGCCAGGCCTCCGATCACCGCAGTGACCGGGTCGCCGATGGCGAGCGAGACGACGCCGAAAACGAGCGGCAGCGCAACACCGAGCGCCAGGCCACCCAGCAGCCACTCCCGGGCGAACCTGCCCCGGGTCATGTGATGCGCTCCCGCCTTGGCGTTGGCGGTGTGATGCTCGCCCGAGTACTCGATTGCTGCGATGACTCCGAGTCCGACAACCCCGACGAGCATCGTGCCGACGTGGATCGCGAGATCGCCGTCCGAGCCATCGACGACGGAGGCCAGGATCGAGATCCCGCCTCCGCATGCGAAGGCCCCTGCGATCATATGCCAGAGCATTGTCTTGCTCTGCCAGAGGTCGCGGGCTTCCGCCTGTGCGAACAGGTATGCCGTGTATCCGGCAGTCGCCAACCCGAGTGGCACCCCGATCCACACCAGCACTGGAATTGCTGCATCGAAGCCGAACACGCCTGCGAGGAACCAGGCGCCGAGCAGCGCCGCGTAGGCACTCAGAATCCACGCCCCCCGGACCAGCCATGAACCCGGGTTGCCCTTGGTCAGCAGGTAGTAGAAACGGTCCGGGCGCTTCAGGTCGGCAACCAGCAATGCTCCGGTCGCCATGAGGAAGATCCCGGCCGTGAGCGGGGCCGCCCATCGTGCCCAGGTCGTGGTGAGTTCGCGACCGAACAACGTCAGGACGGCGAGGGCGATGACGATCCCTGCCGCGATGCCCTTCGTGAGGAAGTAGGAGGAGACGCGCCATCCCCAAGGGGCGGGGTGATCGGTGTTGTATGTCACCCTCGGCGGCGCACCGTTGGAGCGTTCGATCGTCGGGGCCGCCTGCGGACCGGACGATGACTTCGGTGTGAGGTCGACCGCCAGCCACGACGTGCCCGGCTCGGTGTCTCGCCAGATCCCGCCGCCTTCACCGAGATGGGTGGCTCCGAGCGGGTCGAGATTGGCATGGTCGGCGCCCTTGTACCACAGGTTCGGCTTGGTGCCCTGTTCGACGGACCGTTGACTCAACGAGCCGCCGGCGACGAGCCGTGCGATCTTCGTGGCTGGGTCATCGAGGTCTCCGGCGATGATCGCCTGCTCGGGACAGACCACGACACACGCCGGCTCGATCCCGACCTCGACCCGGTGCACGCAGTAATTGCACTTCTGAGCGGTGTGTTCATCCGGATCGATGTACAACGCGTCATAGGGGCATGCCTGCATACATGACTTGCACCCGATGCAGATGTCGGTGTCGAAGTCGACGATTCCATCACCACGCTTGAACAGCGCCCCGGTCGGGCAGATCGCCACGCACGGAGCATCCGAACAGTGATTGCAGCGCATCACCGAGAAGTTGCGTGTCGTGTCCGGGAAGGAACCGGTCTCGACGTATTTCACCCAGGTCCGGTTGACACCGAGCGGGACCTCGTGTTCGGTCTTGCAGGCGACCGTGCACGCATGACACCCGATGCATTGGTCCTGGTCGATGACAAACCCGTAACGCATCCTCGGTCACTCTCCTGGCTCGGGTCGAGGGTAGGCGATGGGAATCGCGATCTTGATCGTCAGCACTTCTCGAGAACGAAGTGGTACGAATCGGACTCCTCGAACGTTTCCGTGAGCTTGTGGCCCATGTCTTCGGCCCACGCCGGGACGTCGCTGCAGGACCCCCGGTCGGTGGCGATCAGCTCGATCGTCTGGCCCCGATCAGTCATGTTCTCCGGTGGCGACGGCCATCACCATGGCCGTGAGGTCGGTGTGGGTGATGGTGACGTGGATCTCGGAGACGCCGAGCATGTCGGCGCGCCGCTTGGCGGTGCCGAAGAGATTGACGGTGGGCTTCCCTCCTCCGGTGATCTCGATGTCGGTCCAGCGGATACGCCGCCAGCCGGTCCCCATCGACTTCATCACCGCTTCCTTGCCGGCGAAGCGGGCTGCGAGACGGCGGGCCGGCTTGGCGTACCGCATGGCGTACTCGCGCTCGTGATCGGTGAAGCAGCGCTCGGCGAAGCGGGGGTACTTGGCGACCAGTGCCTCGACGCGGTTGATCTCGGCCAGGTCGACACCCAATCCGATGATGCGCATCCGGTCACCCTAGGTGACCGGATGCGTTGCTCAGTCGCTGAATCCGAATCCGAGTCCCGGGCTCAACGCTTCCTCCTCGACGAAAGTGACCTGATCGGCGGGCGGAGCCTCGATCACGATGTCCGCGCCGTAGTCGTAGATCTCATAGGTCATCGTCATCCGCTCGAACGACTCGCCTTCGGGAGCGTCGATCTGGGTGCCGTCGATGTCGAAGTACATCTTGTACAGGTACTGGTCGTCCATCCACACGTCGACGACCACCTCGTCTCCGAACTGTCCGAGTTCCTCTGCGAGCTCGGCCCGATCGTCAGCAGGTACCGACTCGAGGATGGAATCCTTGTCGTACACGAGCTGGTAGTGGGTCGTCTCGACACCCCGGACCAGCTCGGACCCGAGCTCGACGACCTCGGCGTTGCCGTTCGTGAACGGATCCAGGAGGTCGTCTGGACTGCTCGGGGAGTCCTGCAGGAAGCCGCTCGTCAACTCGGCGCCGTCGTCAGCGGGTGAGGCAATCCACTCGGTCTCACCACCGGCGAACGACACGAGCATCGGGTTGTTCATGTAGACGGTGTCGCCGACCTGACGTACTTCGAACTTCGTGAAGAGCCCGAGGAACAGTTCGAGGAATGCCGCACCGAACTCATCCTCCGGGCTGCCGGTCGACTCGGCCTCGATCTGCGCCGAGATGACGTCAGCGAAGGAGCTGAGGTCGAGTGAGAAGCTCGAGTCGCCGGTTCGGTTGTCGAAGGCCCCTTCGAACGAGAAGGCGATCTCTCCCTCGAAGTCCTCGATCCCCGTGATCCGGATGTCGCCGAGCATACGTGCGCTCGGCACCTCGGTCGTCTGAGCCATGGCGGCCTGAATCCGGCGCAGCTGCGGGCTGACCGATGCTTCGAGGACCGGAGCCTCCGTCGTCGTGGTGGTCTCGGCGACGCTGGTCGTCGTGGGCTGAACCGGGGCTGCGGTAGTGGTCGGAGCGGCCGTGGCGACCGTTGTGGTGGGAGCCTGGGCAGTCGTCGTCTCGACTGCTGCCTCTCCCCCACAGGCCGCCATCACCAGGGCGGCGGCGGCCAGCAGTGCTACACGTTGCTTCATCGATGTCATCTCCATGGCGGTCGTCACCGATTATCGGCCTCTGGCACCGATAACTGAACGAACTTGCGATCACTCCACGGTGACGGTTTTGGCGAGGTTGCGGGGCTTGTCGACATCGAGGCTCCTCGCGGTGGCGACGTGGTATGCCAGGAACTGGAGCGGAACCACGGCGTTGACGATGCAGAGCAGGTCAGGACTGTCGGGCACGGCGATGATGTGATCGGCCACACTGGCCACGTCGTCCTCGTCGCCCTCCTCGACCACCATCACGATCGTCCCGCCTCTCGCTTTCATCTCCTCCATGTTCGAGAGTGTCTTCGCCCGGACGTGGCTGTCGGTGGCAACACCGATGACCACGACGCCCTTCTCGATCAGCGAGATCGGCCCGTGTTTCATCTCACCCGCCGGGTATCCCTCGGCGCGGACGTAGGCGATCTCCTTCAGTTTCAACGCGCCCTCCATCGCCACGGGGAAATCACCGGCTCGGCCGAGGAAGAAGAAGTCCCGGGTTTCGGACCACTCGGTGGTCATCTCCCGGATCTGATCCTCCAGCTTCAGCGCCCGCTCGACGGTCTGGGGCAATTCCTGGATCGCCGCCACCAGGTTGCCGACGGTGCCGGGATCGAGCGCTCCTCGCTGCTGGGCCAGATAGAGGCCAAACAATTGCAGCATCACCAGCTGTGTCGTGAACGTCTTGGTGGCGGCAACACCGATCTCCGGTCCCGAGCGGGTGTAGATGACGGCGTCGGCATCGCGTGCGAGCGCGGAGTCGACGACGTTCGACAACCCGACAACGGTGGCCCCCTGGGCTTGGGCGTACCGAATGGCCGCCAAGGTGTCGATCGTCTCACCCGACTGGCTGATCCCGATGACCAGCGACCGATCATCGAGCACGGGATCGCGATAGCGGAACTCGCTGGCGATGTCGATCTCCACCGGCAGTCTGGTCCATCGCTCGATCGCGTACTTGGCCATCATCGCGGCGTGATACGAGGTGCCACAGGCGACCACGAAAACCTTGTCGATCATCCGGACGATCTTCGTGTCGAGGTCCAGCTCGGAGAATTCAATCCGACCCGTGCCGTCGATTCGACCACGCAGGGTGTCGGTGATGGCCGTCGGCTGTTCGTAGATCTCCTTGAGCATGAAGGTCGAATAGCCGCCCTTCTCGGCGGCCTCCAGATCCCACTCGATCTCACGTTCGGCGATCGGCGTGGGATTCCCATCGAGATCGGTGATCGCGACCGAGTCCGCTGTCATCTCGACCACCCGGTCGTCATCCACGGCGATGGCGTTCTTGGTGTGCTTGAGGAATGCCGGGATGTCGGACGCCAGAAAGTTCTCGCCCTGGCCTCGCCCGATCACCAGCGGTGATCCACGGCGGGCAGCGACGATCCGGTCCGGTTCGTCGGTGCGCACGACCGCTATCGCAAGCGCACCCTCGGCGAGCTTCATGACCTCCCGGACTGCGTCGGCCAGGCTCAGCCCGGCCCGCTCCTCGATCAGGTGAGCGATGACCTCCGTGTCGGTCTCCGACGAGAACTCGTGCCCGGTTGCCAGGAGTTGCTGACGCAATGCCGCCCAGTTCTCGACGATTCCGTTGTGAATGACGGCGACTGATCCGTCGCAGTCGCGGTGCGGGTGGGCATTCCCCGTTGTGGGAGCGCCATGGGTCGCCCATCGGGTGTGTCCGATGCCGATGGACCCCTGGACCGGCTGGCTCTCGAGAGCACTGACGAGGTCGGCCATCCTGCCGGCCGTCTTGGTCACTGCGAGACCGTCACTACCGATCAGTGCGACTCCGGCGGAGTCATAGCCTCGATACTCCAGGCCCTCGAGGCCCGGGACGAGGACGTCGAGCGCCGGTCGCGGGCCGACATATCCGACGATTCCACACATGGTGATCTCCTTTCGGCGTGGCCGAAGCCGCGCACGTCCATGCATCTTGCGATGCAGATGGTCTGGAGACCGGAGAACACCGACGACGCTCGTCGGGCCACGTCGATCGAGCCTCTGTTCCGAAGATCGCTCTTCGGGTTTACTCTCGATCGTGACGACCATGGTGGCCGGGAAGGCATCCGCCGAAGACTTCGATGACCTTCCTCCTCGTCACCTGGCTGAGCCAGGTCTGGCGCTGTGAGTTGTTCGTTTCCGATCCGAGTTCCCAAATGGGAACGCGACGAAACGCTACCACACCGGGTCCGACCCCGTCCTCTGCCGGACTACCAGCGCCCGCCCGTCGTCGGGCAGCCGTTCCACGACGGAACGTCGTTTCGCCACGGGTCGATGGCCCATGCCGGGAGTTCCGGGCCTCGACGGCCGGCGAACTCGGGGTCGCTGGAACGGAATCGCGGCAGAATGGGAACCTTGACGCGGTCGTTGACCTCGTCGTTGAAGTTCGTGTTCACCACCGCCCATGGGCTCCACCCGCCCCAACCGTTGCGGTTGGCGTACTGGTACCAGAGGTAGTTGACCGCTCCGTAGGCATTGTCGACGGGATCGAACCTCGACCCCCCTGCTCCGAAGCGGTTCATCTCGGTTCGTCCCATCTGGAAGAGGCCGGCATAGCCGAACCCGTTCGAGCCCGTGAGTGCACGGTGCTGATACCCGATGGACTCGCAGTACGAGACGACCACGGCCTCTGAAGCCATCTGCTCGGCGAGGCTATCGAAACCCAGTGCTGCGCCGTCCCATCCCCGCACCCTGGTCGGTGCGACCTCGTCGAGACCCTTGATGGTGAGGACACAGTCGAACAGGGACCAGGTCATCTTCGCAATGGCGGTCCGATCCCATCGACCGTTCGGGGTGAGGTCGATCTCGCGCGCACGCTCCTTGCATTCCGAGCCGGTGGCCGGAGCGGGACGCTCCGACGGGAGCTCCTCCACCACGGCGACGACATCCTCCTCGAAGCCGACTGCAGTCATCGATTGGACTCGGCGCTCGAGAATCTCGGCGGCCTCCTCGATGGCCAGCAGTTCTTCGGCCGTCAGCGGTGCAGTCGTGGTCGTGGTCGCCCACCTCCGTTCGATTTCGAACGAGAGATCGGCCACCGTCGTCGGAGTGACGAGTGTCGAGACGGTCGATTCGGGGAGAACAAACTCGACGTCATCGAGGACCATCGGCTCGGGTCGTTCGATGGCGACCACGGGCGACGTGAGGAGGAAACCCGGCTCGGGCTCGCCTGGCTTCGCCACGGCGACGGTCGAACCGACGAGTGTCACCGCCATGATCGCTCCGAGGAGTGAGGCGGCCTGACTCGTAACTCTCGGCCCCGCGGCATGGGCAGTCCGACGCGACGGCGGAAGAGGGCGCCACGAAGCCTCGTGGCGCCCTCTCGCTGCGGTCGGTGCCAGCGCATCGAAGATCCGGAAGAGCAGCATTGACCACAACCCTGTCGACCGGTACGTCGAGCACCTGAAGCGCTTTGGGCGGCTTCGGCGCGAGTTCTCGATCCCGACGGAGCCTGACGTCGTCGCTCGTCAGAATCACTGAGTGGTGATCACATCCACGAGTTCGTGTGATCGAGGATGTACAGGCTGACGTCCCGAGCGCGTTCCAGTGCATCACAGAGCTGCTCTCGGCCCATCAACATCGACGCCAGCGACACGCTGCTCTTGCCCACGATGTGAAGCCGCTGCTCGGGAGCATCGGTGACTGCGCCGTAGGAGTCGATGGCGGACACCTCGACCGGAAGCTCCGAGCCGGCGACGCCGGCGAGGTCGGTGGCCAGGATCAACAGGTCCGGGGGCGAGCCCAACGGCGGGATCTGCCAGTTGAAGAAGAGTTGGAGATGGAAGTCGTCCTCGGGCTCCTCGAAATCCTCGAGTTCCGCCAGGCGGTCCTGGAACGCCAGCAGGATGCGGGGATCGACATCGAGCGACAGGTGCAGGTCGAGCGGCCCGCTGCACGCCTCTTCGGGATGCACATCGACCTCCCACGACTGTCGGAGTGAGTAGGTCTCGACGAAATGGCGCTCATCGTGGACGTGGAAACCGTGCTCGATGGCGTGTTCTTTCAGGTCGGTCACGAAGCCGGGAATGTCGATCGCCATAGATCGACAGCCTATCGGGAGGACTGGCTATTGGCTCTTGGCTCTTGACTCCTGGATGGTCCATGGAGGGGCCTGCGCAGCGCTGCAGCATTTCGGTCGTTCGATCTGCCTGGGCGTAGCCTCCTGCAAATGGTTCGGATCCTCGCCATCGCAGACGAGACCACGAACTCGCTGAGCGTCGGCCGAATCAGGAGCATCGCACCGGACCTCGTCGTCGCTTGCGGTGACCTGCCCTTCGACTATCTCGATTACGTCGCATCGGCCGCGAATCGAACACTGCTGTACGTGCCCGGCAGCCACGACCCCGACCTCAAGACCCGTCCTCTCCCGATGTACACCGACAGCAACTACAGCTTGTCCTGGAAAGAGCCTCCCGGCCCTCCGGGTGGAGTGAACCTCGACGGCAGTCTCGAAGAGTGGAAGGGCCTCACCTTCGCCGGACTCGGCGGCTCGCTTCTCTACCGGTCCGGACCGAATCAGTACAGCGAACGGGAGATGTGGTTGAGGACGCTTCGACTCCGCGCCCGGGCGCGGGCGCTCGAGTTGATCGGGAAGGGCAAGGTCGACGTCCTGGTGACACACTCCCCACCGAGAGGCCATGGAGACCTCGCACATCGTGGATTCGAGTGTTTCGAAGGCCTCGTGGAACGTCTCGAGCCAGAGGTCGTGCTTCACGGACATGTGGCTCCGCACGGTGTCGAACCGCCAGACAGGACCATCGGCAACTCCCGTTTGTTGAACGTCATCCCATACCGAGTGATCGAGGTGTAGTCATGAGCTGGGAGGGCATGTGGTATCTCCGGCGACGGCGGCGTCGATGGCTGCGGTGAGAGCGGGTCGATGTGGCCGGCCAAGCTGTCCTGCATGGCTGAAGACTGAAGCGTCCCGGCAGTGATCTCTTCGAAGAATGCGCCGGCGGATTCCCCACAAGAACCGAGGTTCACCCAACCGATCCGTACAGTTCGGATCCGATGATCAGACGAATCCGCCCCGACGACGTCGACCGGTATCGAGATGTGCGCTTACGCGCGCTCGAAGATGCGCCAGCGGCCTTTGCCACAACGCTGGCGGAGGCGAACCGGATCCCCGCCGAGAGGTGGCACGACCGCGCTCGCAAGGCCGCGGACGGGCCCGACGCAACGATGTACTTCGCCGTCGACTCCGAAG
>JAHEIN010000209.1:0-2797 GCA_024639335.1 bacterium
GCCGCGCGCCGCGGCAAGCAGTACCCCGCCCACGCCTGGATCGCCGAACGATTCCCCGAATATGTGGAGACGATGCTCCAGCTCGACGAGATCATCCGTCGCCGGCCACGTCGATTCGATGAGAAGGGCCACGAGCTCTTTCACATCGTGGCGCTGGCAGTGATGGGATCCAACCCCCACAACCAACCGCATCTCACGGCCCACATCAAGAAGGCACTGAAACTGGGTGCGCATCCCGAGGAAATCGCCGAGGCCTTGATGGTGGCGGTGAACCCGGCGGGGGCCCGCGTGCTCACCTATGGTGTCACGTGCATGCTGGAAGCGATGGCCGAACTCGAGGCGGAAGGCTGGAAGCCGGAGTCCGACGAATGACGAGGGTCATCGACGTGCATGCCCACCTGCTGCCCCGTTCCGCGATCGCCGCCGCCGAGGCAGGAACGGACTGGTTTGGTTCCGCCATCGAAACCGACCACCTCGGGCGCCCGGTCATCATCACCGCCGGCAGGCGCGAAGGAATGGGCGGTGCCGCCCACTACGAGTCGATGGAAACCCGCATCGAACGCATGGACGGGATGGGTGTGGACATGCAGGTTCTTTCCCTCAACCCGATCTTCTTTCGTTACTACCTCGACGCCGACAACGCCGCCGCGGCTTCGGCCGCCATCAACGACGAGATTGCCGGCTTCATCGAACGGTGGCCTGATCGGTTCGCCGGCTACGGCTCGCTCCCGATGCAAGACCCCGGCCGGGCCATCGCCGAGCTCGAGCGAGTCATGGCGATCCCGGGCATGGTTGGCGCCATCGTCGGTACCCATGTCGATGGTGCCAATTGGGACGAGCCCCAGCTGTTCGGTGTGCTCGAAGCGGCGTCGGACCTCGGCGCCTTTGTGTTTTTCCACCCCTCGGACCGAAGGCTCGAGCCGCATCTTCCTCGTTATCACCTTCACAACACGATCGCCAACCCGACCGAGACCACGATTGCGATTGCCTCGCTCATCTTCGGTGGGGTCATCGATCGGCTCCCGGATCTGAAGATGCTGTTCGCCCACGGCGGCGGCTATGCCTGTTGGGCGGCAGCCCGGTTCGATCACGCCTATCGCGCTCGACCCGAGGCGCTCGGCAACGCAGATCTCCTCCCCTCGGAGTACCTCAACCGGCTTTGGTACGACTCCCTCGTCCACGGATACGACAACCTGCAGCGCCTCATCGACATTGCCGGCATCGAACGGGTCCTTCTGGGAACGGACTTCCCTGCGGACATGGGGCAGCCCGAGCCGGTGGCCTGGCTGGAAGGCAGCGGACTGGACCAGGCAGAGCGTTCCGCAATCCTGGGACGCAACGCCGCGACCCTGTTGGGGCTGTAGCTCGTGGACGAGGCCGGGCCCAGGCCGGACACATTCCTCCCGGACTCGAAGGACCGGCTCGCAGACCTCTTTGGCCGGCTCGACCCGGGCTTTGCCGACGTCTGGGATGCCCACCTCTCTCGTCTTCTGGCGCGGCAGCAGATCGATGTGCGGACGCGCTTTTTGATCCTCACCGCCCAGTACACCGTGACCGAACGGATCGAGCCGCTCGAAGAGACACTGGGGGCAGCGCTGGAAGCCGGCGTCGATCCGGCAGAACTGCTCGAGGTCGTTCTCCAGGCATACGTATACACAGGGCCCTGGGTGGTGGCGGGAGCGGGTGAGGCGTACCTCCGGGTCCTGGCCAAGCGTGGGATCGCGGTTCCCGAGATGGCCGCTCGCAAACGGAGCCAGGCCGAACGGGATCTCGAACGCGAACGGTCGACCTGGTCGGACGGGGATCGAGGCGACTCCCGCCTCGCCGAGCTGCTGGACCGGTACGGATGGCGCGCCATCTCGAACGGGCTGCGACTCCGGCCCGGCCACCACCTCAACATGATCGACACCCTCGACGCGCTGGATCCGGGCTTCCTCAAGACGTGGTTGGACGCGGTCTACGAAGGCATGTACGGCCGCGGCGTCGTCGACGATCGCACGCGGCTGCTGTGCGTGGTCGGAGCAACGCTCGCCCTCGGCGAGACACACCAGTCGCGCCGGCACATGCGTGCGGCGTTGCGGGCGGGCGCCGAACCCCGAGAGGTGCTCGAAGTCGTGTTCCACACCACTGCATTCTTCGGTCATCCCTACGTGATGCCCGCGGCGTTCGACGATCTCCTACGGATAGCCGACGACGAGGGCAGGATCACCGAGATGATCGATCCGGCCCGGGTGGCGGACGTGCGGCGCATCGTGGCGGCGCGGGTATCTCGTCGGGACGGCGTGCAAGATGACCTTTCCCGAGACGTCTGAATCGTACGATCGGGCGACGATGGCCGGGAGCCCATGCGAACCCGAGCGGTAGCCGCTGTAGCGGTCGTGGTGACGGCCGCCGCAGCGTGCGGCTCGGGACAAGTGGAGGACCAGTCCGAGGCGCGTGCTGCTCTCGACGACAACGTGGCTTTCGTATCTGAAGACTGGCCGACCGATTGGTCGAATGCCACGATCGGGCTCGATGAGCTGATCCTGGGCGTGAGCGCCACAGAGCCCCGTGACGCCATTCCGCCCATCGATGAGCCGAGATACGAGTCGGTCGCCGGCGCCGCCTCCTGGCTCGACGATCGCGAGCCGGGCGCCTTGGTGCAGATCGAGGGCGACGTGCGCTTCTATCCACTCTCGATCATGAACAGGCACGAGATCGTCAACGGTGAGGTCGGGGGGATCCCAGTTGCCGTCACCTACTGCCCACTGTGCAACACCGCTCTCGCGTTCGATCGAAGGGTCGACGGCCGGGTCCT
>JAHEIN010000209.1:2897-4275 GCA_024639335.1 bacterium
AGACAGTGCCGCACCGCAATGAGTTCTGGTTCGCCTGGACGGCCTTCTTTCCGGACGGCGACGTGTTCGAGGACTGACGGTGCCTCAAAGCACCGTGACCCCGCGGCGGAGGTCGTGAGCCCGCACCAGCACACCTGCGCCAATGAGCAACGGGACCCCTGCCACGGCGAACGCCAGCCCGTAGCGGTTGCCGTCGGCGAGGAATCCGAGTGTCGCTGGTCCGAAGATCCAGCCGAGGTCGTTGGCGATCCGGTACACACCCGAGGCACGGCCCTCCGTCCCAGGTGGGGCGAGGTCGCCGATCATGGTGGGGAGCGCAACCGCCACGAGGGCGATCCCGATGCCGAGCATGGCGGCGACTGTGAAGAGGCCGCCGGTCTGGTCGGCGAGGCCGAAGGCGGCGACGGCGGCGGCGGTTCCGAGGGCACCAGTGAGCGCAACCGGCCACCGCCCGAGTGCGTCGGCGAAGTGGCCGGCAACCGGCATGACGAGCAGCGAGACAAATGAGCCGAACGAGATGATGGCGCCGATCAAGGACGGCGAAAGGGACAGCACGTCATCGGCAAAGGCGGGCACCAAGACGTTGATTGCGCCGGCGCGTACGAAGAAGTAGCCGAACCCCAGAAACATCACGACCTTGAAGCCCCGAATTGCGACGAGCGACCGGATGGACACTCGGTCTCGTTGCTCCTCGAGGTGGGCGTGGCCCTGGTCGCGGATGAACGCCCTGCTCACCAGCGCCAGCATCAACGCAATCGCCGCTTGTACGTAGAACGGGGCGAAGATGCCGAACCGGTCGGCGACGAACCCTCCGATGAGCGGACCGATGACCCCGCCCACCAGAATTCCGCTCTGGAATCCTGCCGTAGCCCTGCCGAGGTCGCCTCTCTCCGTCGTGACGAGGAGATAGCGGTTGACGGAAGTCCCGAAAAGGGAAGAGCCCACTCCTTGCACGCCTCGAGCGACGAGGAGCAGGCCGATGCCGGGCGCAAATGAGGCGATGATGGCGCCGGTCGCTTGCACGAGCCCGCCACTCGTGCACACGGCCCGGGAGCCGTGGCGGTCGGCCAGCGAACCGGCCCGCAGTCGGAAACTCATCCGGGCCAGCGCAAAGGCCGTGACCAGCGTTGACACGGCGGCGAACCCAACCCCGAAGAAGTCGGCGTAAGCGGGAAGCACCGGGGCGATCAGGTTCACTCCCATCACGTTCAGGGCAACCATCGCGGGGATGGGCGAGCTGAACATCGCCCTCACCGATTCCATCGGGGGATCCTCACCAGAGCGCGCCGAAGCGCTCCTTCACCGCTCCGAGGCCGGCGGTCACCAGCTTCACATCGTTGGTCGGGCTGATCACGGTGCATCCCTTTTCGATCAGCAG
>JAHEIN010000067.1 GCA_024639335.1 bacterium
TAGAGGACATCCTGCGCTTCGTCGCGCCCAGCTTCGCCGAGAGGCGGATTGTCGGACGCTCGAGCAGTGATCGGGGGTCAGCTCCACTAGGTCCGTCTGGGTCGGCCAATCGAGAGCGTCTGTGGCATGGGGGTCGATCCCTCGACCCCCATGCTGAGGCTTCGGCTCCCTCTTTGGGTACCAGAACGTCGAACCTCTCTACGTCCCCGCAGGTGCGGTGGACACCCCCTCCGTGCGGCCCTTGCCGGCTCCGACTGTGCTGGGTTCCAGCACAACAACGGCGGTCTGTCGAGACCTACGCGCCGCATATGCGTCCAGGTTCTTGTCGAGTTCCCGCCACCGGGCCCACAACCGTTCTCGCTCCTCGCCGGAGGCTGCCCGGACCGTCACGTTCCATCGTCCACCACGAACCTCGACCCTGGCCTCAGGGTGGGCTTGAACGTTCAGCCACCACGCCGGCTCCGGGTCGGCCCATCCGTTCATCGCCATGGTGACGAGGTTCTCACCATCCTCGAAGTAGCCGAGGATCACGCTCCGCTCCTGGCCGCTCCTACGTCCGATGGTGGTCAGGCGCATCGTGCCCCAGCGGCCGCTGTTGGGACGCCACAGTCCGACTCTGCCCCCGGTCACTCGATTCAGCACACGGTGTGCCTTCCAGAACGACCGAACGAACCATCTCGGGGGCAATCGCACCTCGTCAGTTTGCACCTTGGCCATGAACCTCGCTCCCAGTCGACGTCGGCTACTCGTCCAGTTTCGAGGTCCGGTCAGCACTGTCACAGAGAACAAAGTCCGGACCCCCCGATCTCGATCGCCTCGTACGAGATATCGCACCGCTAGGTGGCTCGTTCACAGGACGGAGGGCGAGCTCACGAACGCCGTTGTTCCAGCTGCCATGCCCTACGCGCCGCAACGTAGGCGAGGCTGTTGTACGAGGCGTGGGCGAGCCAGGGGGCGGCGATGCTGTCTGGTCGGCCGCGGAGCCAGCTGAACCCAATCCCGGCGACCCCCGTCGCTATCGCTCCCCCAAGCGCGGCAATGAGCCGCTCGGAACGTCGAGCGCCGCCATCGCCGACAGCCATCTCCGGGAAAAGCCGATACGTCGGGAGGAGATGCCAAAGACCGAACGACACCGCAGACACGACTCTGGCCGTCATCGGCCCAGAGCTCCGCCGCCACAGACCCTCGAGCACCCCACGAAACGCCACCTCTTCGAACAACGCCGTCCCGAGCGGGAATCTGATCGCAGTGCGATACGCCGCACCACCCGGAGTGTGTCCGTTCGCTCGGTCGTCGAGCAGGAAATGCCTGGTCCTGTCGGAGGCGATCGCTGCGATGGACGCAGCGGCGGCGCCCGCCGCCACCTGCGCACCCAATCGCAGGCCAGGACCAACAGCGACAGGGTCGAACCCGAGCTCCGACCAGCTGCTTCCAGAGCGTCGCGCCAGCGCCAGGAGACCGGCGGTGGCGGCGAGATTCGCAGGCACATATGCCCGTTCGGATACCGCCGTGTTCTGCACGACGTTGTAGACGGCAAGTGCACCAAGCGCTACCCAAGCAGCCTTCTGCTCAGCGCCCGTGCCGATGGGATTCCGAATGCTGAATCGACGCACCTCACAGTCGACTGTCACCCCGCCGCCTCGCCGTCGTCGACGACTGGAGTCGAAGTCAGGCTCCGCTGATAGGCGAGCACGAGCGGAACCGTGGCCAGGAACGGGAGCAGGATCCACACCGGACGCGTCAGCCACCACTCGACGTTCGGCTCGCCAGGTGGTCGATAGCCGAAGATGACGTAGCCAAACGCCACCACGAGCGCCATACCCGAGGAGTGGAAGAGATACAGCGGAAGTCCGTTCGACGTGACCCAGGAGGCTCCGCGCTTCCACCGCTCGTCGTGTTCCAGGCGATGCAACACGTTCGGCCGCACGAGGAGAACGAAACCGATCTGGAGGAAGATGAGACCCACGATCGTCAGCGTCGGCGGGCCCATGTTCGAGAACCGGTCACCCGGTACGCCGACCAGCGACCGGGGATAGAAACCCATGTTGGTGAGCGCGACCAGGGAGAAGAGCCCGCTCCAGAAGAAGACCCATGCGGTTCGCCTCGGCGCTGCGATGAGGCGGTCGTAGAAGAATCCGAGTTGGTGGGCCAGACCCCAGATCACCAGGAAGTTGACCCAGGCCGCCCATCCTTGCCCATGCGTGAACCGGAGGACGTCCAGCACCGCTGCGAGTCCCAGAAGCCAGACCGGGACCAGTTCTCCCCATCGCCAATGAGCGCGAATCGCGATCGGTGCGACGAGGACGAGCACGACGTACACGGCCAGAAACCACAGCGGAGACAGCACCAGGATGACGGCCGACCAGGTCCACGCCGGATCCATCACCCACTCGAGCCCGACGCCGATTGCGAGCCACAGCACGATGAGGCCCAGTGAGGGAACGAGCAGCCGGCGAATGCGTCGTTTGAGAAAGCGCCGGGACGTTCCCGGCGTGTAGTGGTCGAAGGCGAGCCGATGCGTGTACCCGCCGACGAAGAAGAACACTGGCATCACCTGGAGTACCCAGGTCGCCACCCAAAGCCCGCGAGTCGACCCGATCGGGTTGTTCGGGGAGACCGCAGTCTCCGAAACCTCGAGGATCGTGAACCCCCAATGCCACAGGACAACGACCACGAGCGAAAAGGCCCTCAGGAAATCGATGTAGCGGTCTCGCTTCGCCATTCCCTCGGCTTCGGATTGGTCCTGCGTCAGCGTCTCCGACGCGGTCGCCTCGTCACGTGCCATGTGCTCATGATCGGTTGAGGAACGGGCGGGGTCAATGCAAACATCCGAGGCGTTGGCTCGCACCTCGGCCAGAGGCAGATCAGGGCTCCGGGCGGCTCTGTTGAATGCTCGATGCTTCGATGGTGCCATCTGCAGAGATCTCGCCGTGGACGATCACCCCGTCACCGGGCACGAGGTCCACCAAATCCCCGGATTCGCTCAGGCCAACGATTGTCGCCTCGTTCACCATGACCTTCACAGTTCCGCCATCCGGCCGCTCTATGTAGACCACACCGTCATCGAGCATGAGCACGCTCCCGGTGACAGCGGGTCCGACGTTGGAGACTGCAGTGCCCTCATCGCCATCTTCGGCAGACGCTGCCTGTGCTTCTTGGATCGATACGGCGATCTTCTCCGACAGCGAGCCCGCGAGGAAGCCGACCACGAAGATCAGGGCGGCAACGAGAGCGATGGTCAGCTTCGACCGGCGGCGAGGTGCAGCTGCCTCGAGCAGGTCATCGAGGTCCTCGTCGGTGGGCGGCGACGACAGCAACTCGACGGCATCGTCGGTGTCACCGGGCACGTCTCGAGTTGTCACGTCGACGTCCTCTCACTCATAGCGCAGCGCCTCGATCGGCCGAAGCGAGGCGGCTCGGGCCGCCGGATAGCTTCCAAAGAACAGCCCGATGGCGACCGACACCAGGAACGATCCGATGATGGCAGCGGGTACAGGACGGGGGTCGATGCCGGCGACGTCGATCGAGGCGCCGAGCAGCCCTATGGCCACGCCAACGGTGCCGCCGATCATCGACAGGACGATCGCCTCGGCCAGGAACTGGGAGAGAATTGCGCCTCGTTGGGCGCCGACCGCCTTTCGTATCCCGATCTCGCGGGTGCGCTCTGTGACGCTGACCAGCATGATGTTCATGATGCCGATCCCTCCGACTACGAGAGAGATCCCTGCCACTGCCGCGAGCATGATGGAAATGGTCGTGGTGGCGACCCCGGTCGCTTCGAGTAGGGAGGCCTGGTTGAAGATCTGGTAGTCCCGGTCGTCGGGGTCGTCGATGTCGTGTTGTTCGTCGAGGATGGAGACAACCTGCTGCTCGGCGAACGGCACGGCCTCTTCGTCTCGCGCCTGTACGACGATCGCCGTGAGCGGTCCGTATCCCGAAAGACCCTGCTGGACTGCTGTTATGGGCGCCACCGCCGTGTCGTCGGCATCAACAGGCCCGAGCGAGCCTCTCGCCTCGAGAACGGCGACGACCGTGAACGGCACCGGGCCGATCTTGATGCGCTTGCCGATCGGATCCGCTGTGCCAAAGAGTTCCTCGGCCGGTGTGGCGCCGAGCGCAACGACGCGGCGAGCGGTGGCGACCTCGGCCTCCGTCCACAGATCCCCTTGGCCGACTTCGGTGTTCGTCACGCCGAAGTAGCTCGGTGTGCTCCCGGCGAACTCCTGGATCGTGTACGAGCGATCCCGATACGACAGCGTGACCGGGAACTGGACGAGCGGCGAAACGCTGAGGATGTCGGGCGCCCTCCGCGGATCCGACAGCGCGTCGACGTCGTCGAGCGTGAGGTCACGCTGTTGGATGGGTGCGTTCTCCGGGTCGATGCCGATGGTGAAGAACCGGGGCAGCACCGATATTGCATTGGTGCCCAGGTCGCGGATCGACTTCTGGATGACGTCACCGGCTCCCGCCCCTACCGCAACCAAGAGAATCACCGCCGCAACACCGATCGAGATCCCGAGTGTCGTGAGCAGCGATCGCAGCCGGTTGGCAGCGAGGCCACGCAGAGCGAAGCGGATGACCTCCATCGGTCTCATGAGTCGGCTCGCCATCGTGGAGGACGATCCCCGACGGCCACCGTCCGACGGTCGCTGACGATCATCCCATCCAGCAACTCGATGGTGCGCTTGGTGTGGGCAACAACCTGGTCCTCGTGGGTGATCACGACGATCGTCCTGCCAACCACATTGAGATGGTCGAGCGCAACCAGCACCTCCTCGGTCGACATGGAATCGAGGTTCCCGGTGGGCTCGTCGGCCAAGACCAAGGACGGGGACGTCACGAGTGCACGTGCCACCGCAACCCTCTGCTGCTGGCCACCAGATAGCTCGTTGGGGAGGTGATGTGTGCGGTCGGAGAGACCGACCAGCTCCAACGCAGCCAGAGCGCGCCGGTGACGATCCTTGCGTGGAATACGTGCATACACCATGGGCAATTCGACGTTCGCGAGCGCAGAGGTCCGCCGGAGCAGATTGAACGACTGGAACACGAACCCTATGCGACGATTGCGCAAGATCGCCTGTTGACCGTCGTCCAGTCTGCTGACGTCGTGCCCTTCGAGCACATAGCGCCCCGACGTCGGGGCATCGAGACATCCGAGGATGTTCATGAGGGTCGACTTCCCCGATCCCGACGCACCTCTGATTGCCACATAGTCGCCAACATCGACGGTGAAGCTGACACCACGGAGGGCATGAACGGCGGTCTCGCCTTCGCCGTAGGTGCGGTGAATGCCGTCGACCTCGATGACGGGAGGAGGCAACCCGACGGACCCCAGCGTGGAGTCCGCCGTGGGGAGGCTCACGCCCCGCCGCCCATCAGGTCCACCGGCGGCTCGTAGTCACCGCCGACGCGAGCCACCTGCTCTCCCTCCTCGAGCCCGTACGTGATCTGAGTGGTGCCGTCGCCTCGGAGACCGGCCCTTACGGCACGCCTGGTTGCCTCCCCGGTCTCGTCGACGACTGTCACATAGCTCTCATCGCCCAGCTGCTCCACTGCGCTCGAGGGGACGTACAGCGCGTTGTCGACCTCATCGATGATGACGTCGACGGTAACGGTCTGCCCGGGTCTCACATCGTCTGGCACGGTGGTCAGCGCAACACGCGCACCGTAGGTGACCAGTTGATTGACCACGGTGGCCGTGGGGTCGATCCGGATCACGGTGCCGCTCAGATGCGGCTCAGGGCGAGCGTTGATCTCGATGTCGGCAGGACGGCCAACATCCATCCTGATTGCGTCCGCTTCGGAGAACTGCACCTCGACGATCAGATCACCCACGTCGGTCAACCTGATGAACCCGAGGCCACCGGCGAACCCTCCACCCCCGACGAACTCACCGACATCGGCTCCGACGTGTGCCACGGTGGCTGCGACCGGCGCATGCAACACCGTCTCCTCGACCAATCGAGTGACTCGGTCGAGTGCGGCCTGAGCCTGGTCGACCTGTGCGGTGGCGGCAGCGATCTCGGCGTCGGAGGGCGGTTCCTCGTTCACCGACACTTGGGCCTGCGCGAGATCGAGCGCCCGTTGCGCCTGGGCCAGCTGCGAGCGCGCAACCTCCGTTGCCTGGGCATCGCGAGCCAGCCCGGTGTCACGCGTCGCCTCTGCCACATCAACTGAGTTGACGTCCGTTGCTCTGGTGGCTTGCGCGAGCTGCGTCTGGGCGAGCTGGACCTGAGCGGTCGCCTGCGCCAGGCTGGCGGCGGTGGGTGCCTCTCGCCCAGCGCCGACCTGGGCTCGCACGAGGTCGAGCGCCAGTTCCGCCTGATCGAGCTGCACCTCGGCCATCGTCACCGCCTGGTCGTCACGCGCCTCCCCCTGTATGCGACCAGCCTCGGCCGCATCCAACGCAGCCTCGGCCTGTTCGAGTGCTACTTCGTACTGGTCCCGCAGCGTGGCCTGCTGGGCAACAGCGGCAGCCAGTTCGTCACAGAGGTCTGGAGTGGCTCCCGGATCACAGTCGTCGAGATCGTCCTCGAGCGCTGCCAGGGTGGCTTCGGCGTCACCGAGCATGAATTCCGCTGCATCGCGGGCGTCGTCCGCCGCATCGATCTGGAGGTCGTAGGCCTCCTCATTCGCCTCGGCGACGTCCTCGGTCTCGTCGAGTGCGATCTCCGCCGCTTCGACCGCGCCCTCCGCCTGGGCGATCTGGGCATCGCCGACCGCCCGTTGGGCTGGAGTCTGCCCGGCCCACAGCTGGTCTACAGCCGCCTGGGCGGCTTCGAGGTTGGCCTGGGCGGCGGCGACCTGATCCTGTCGGTCGGCTTCGATCCGTTGGGATTGGTCCCTGGCAGCTTCGACCTGTTCGGCGTAGAGCGCAGCGTTGGCGGCGGCGACGCTCTCCGCTCTGGCGAGCGACGCCTGCGCCGCCGCCAACTGCTGGGCTGCGGAGGCGATCTGAACACCTCCGAGTGACTGTTGGGCGGGCGTGAGGCGGTTCAAGACCCGGTCGAGGCCTGCCTGGGCCGCGAGCACACCCGCTTGGGCGGAAGCCTGCTGGGCCAGAGCGTCGGCGTCGTCGAGGCGGGCAAGAACGTCTCCGACCGCTACCCGATCGTCGGGCTCGACCAGCACCTCGACCAACCGGCCACCGGTTGCGAAGTCGAGTACGACATCGGTCGGGGCGATCAGTTCACCCGACGCCGAGACCGTCGCAACCACCGAGCCGCGCTCGACGGTCACCGTTCTGATCTCCTCGGGCTCTTCGATACTCTGCCCGACCATGCCGAACGCGACGGCACCGACGACGAGCAACAGCGCCGCCAAGACCCCATTGATGACCCACGTTCGACGTCGGATCGTGTTCATGGCATGACGTCAACTTCCCACTGTGGTGGTAGTAGCCAGACTGCACCACGCCACAAGTGTCCGATCGCTCGGACTACAGCGGTAGGGGACGAAAGCCCCAATCGAGAGTGCACGTCGTCGTGACTTCCGGCCAGCTGATCCGAAACCGCTGCCTCGGATCGGAAGAACGCCTCGCCACTTCCCGGCGAACCGGGTCAGAGGATGGCTTCCTCGCGCTGCAGACTCCGTTCGAGCTCCTCTGCGACCACCGGCGATGCCGGCTGCCGCCGCCCGACCGATGCCAGGCCGGCGATCAGAAATGCGAGCCCGCCGGCAAGTGCGGCCATCATGACGTGCCCGTTGAAATCTCCGGCCAAGAGGTGGCCGACGACCGCGTAGACGGCGAAGAGCCCGAAGGCCACGCCTGCGATCAGGTTCGCGTATCGATTCACCCTTTCGCTGACAAGTAACGAAACGGCCGCCATCACCAGCGGAACAGCCCCGAGCGTCGTGAAGAAGAAGCCCATCGCGTCGGTCAGGGCCTCTCCTTCCATCTCGCCGGCCGCGAGATCCCCGAGGGCTCCAGGCACGAACAGGTACAACAACAGCGAACCCGACACGGCGATTGCCACGGCAACCCAGAGCACCGCAAACCGTGTTCTGAACAGAAGTGATTTCATGACTTCCCTCCTTCGTGGGAATGAAGCCGCAGTCACACATCCACCATCTCGCCGCCATCGGGATGCGTCCAGTGCCGAAGGCCCCGCCCGCGCTCTCACAGCCCCACTCGGGAGTGGGCCAGGGAGAATCACGGCCCTTCACGCTGTCGGGCTGCCCTCGTCGATGTTGCGCACTTCCGTCGCGGATCCGCTTCCTGGGGTATCGGCTCGATTAGGGCCGCCTGGCCCTGGCTGCGTCACAACGGTGCGATAGCGTCGATCCGGACCGGGTCGAGGTGATCGATGGAGCTTTCTTCTTCGCTACTGGAGATCACGCTGCTGCTCGCCGGTGCGGTCCTGCTCGGGATCGTCGCAAAGCGATGGCGGATTCCGGTCACCGTGCTGCTCGCTCTCGGTGGATTCCTGGTCGCCTGGGGAGGTGGCGACCAGGTCTTCCCGCTCGTCGAGAGCCTGAAGGGTGAGTCCTTCGAGTCGATCGTGGTGAACCTGTTCCTGCCGATTCTCATCTTCGAAGCGGCACTCGCACTCTCGAGCCGCGACTTCCTGCGCAACCTGAGCCCGATCCTCATGCTCGCTACTGCAGCGCTCGCCATCGCCGCTGCGCTCGTCGGCTATTCACTCCACCTGGTCTTGGGCATACCGCTGGTGGCGGCCATGTTGTTGGGAGTGATCGTCTCGGCAACGGATCCCGTGGCAGTTGTCGCGGTCTTTCGAGAAGCCGGCGTGTCGCGACGACTGTTGACACTGGTCGAGGGTGAGAGCCTCCTCAACGATGGAGTCGCCATCGTCGGGTTCAACATCTTGTTGGGAGCCGCGCTCGGCGGGGCGGTCGGCTTCGCGTCGGGTGTGATCGAGTTCGCCACCGTGTTTGCCGGAGGCGTGGTCATCGGATCCATGGTCGGTCTTGCGGCTGCTCTCGTGTTGCCTGCAGTCGATCGACTCTCTGCCGCAACGCTCTCGCTCGGTGTGGCGTACGGGAGCTTCACCATCGCAGATGCCCTATTCGGGGTATCGGGCATCACTGCGACTCTCACCGCAGGGCTCATCGTGGGTGGTTTTGCCCCGAGTCGAGCGTCGGAGCCGGTTCGAGACACCCTGCACCACGTTTGGGACGCACTCGGCTACATCGCCAACGCGCTCCTGTTCCTCTTCATCGGGCTGCTCATCGATCCGATCGCGATACGCGAGAACCTGGATGCCATCGGAATCGCCGTGCTCGCAGTGTTCGTTGCACGGCCGCTGGCCATCGTGCCGGTGGTGGCGGGCCTGGAGCGCTTCGGCGGGATGAGAAGGGTCGGGCAGAGCAACACATTGGTCCTGGTCTGGGGCGGGTTGCGGGGTGGCGTGGCTCTGGCGCTCGCCCTTGCACTCCCTGCCGAGCTGGAACTGCGTGAAGAGTTCGTGGTGATGACCGGCGGGGTGGTGCTGGCCACGCTTCTCCTGAACGCAACGACCATCTCAACGCTTGTTCACCGGCTCGGACTGGACAAGCCGGCGAGGTCCGACCAGTTCCTCGCAGGGAGCGCCCAGCTCCTCGCCATCGGCGAGGCGCGCCGGCGGCTGGCCGACCTCGGCTACGACGACAAGATCATCGATGCCAGGCTCAATGTCGCCGAACTCGATGCGCACGAACTCCTCCAGACCATCCACCTCGATGAGTTCGAGGAGTTGCAGGTCTACACCCTGCGGGGGCTGCATGCAGAGCGGCGCGTGTACCAGCTGTTGAGTGATGCGGGCTTGCTGCGCCCGATCGCCACCCGGACACTCATGCAGGAGATCGACGACGAGATCGAAGAGATCAGCCACAGCGCCCTCGAAGTGGATGCGGCCCGGCGAGGCCAACGGCCCTGGTACGCCCAGGTCGTCAGACGTCTCCTCGATTGGCTACCCGAGCCGGCAGGCGAAGACATCACCGAGGTCTCCTACTCGGAGGTCGCAGCACGGCGCCTCGCCGCCCAGCGTGCGACGGCAGAGCTGGATCGCTTCAAACAGCTCCCGAAGTGTGATCCCGAAGTCGTCGACCGGGCCAAGGAGATCTTCGCTCATTGGGAACGGGCTGCCTTGAAGATGCTGACCCTGCTCGACGACGCGGCCGATGTCGATCACACCCTTCTGATGCGGAGGCACGCCGAGGCGTTGACTCGGATTGCAGCGGTGGAGTCGGTGGTCGGCCTGGTCGGATGCGGCTTGCTGTCTGAGAAGGCCGCAGACGCAGCAGTCGAGCGGATCGTCCACGAGGTCGACAGATCCCACGCTTGAGCGCGGCCACCTGCCCGCGGTCGCACCCGACAGAACACAGCCAGGTCTCGCCGAGGGACGAGGGCTTGCTCGAGCCCCCGCCCCTGGCTCACCTCTACATCTTGCCGACGACGTGGGCGAGGACCTGTGACATCTGGTCGTGCGGGCTGAACTCGACCATCCTGACGGCTTCCTCGACCACGACCGTGTGACCGGAGGGCCAGTAGTAGAGCTCGCCGGCACCCACTACCTCTTCGGTGCCGTCCTCGTAGTTCACCCGGATGCTGCCGTCGATGACGAACCCCCAGTGCGGGCACTGACAATGATCCCGCTCCAAGCCTTCGAGCAGGGGGGCCAAGTCGAGACCGGTCGGGTACTCCATGTACGCACTGGTCATCCCGCCCCAATCCTCGCCTCGGATCATCTCTCCGAGGGCCTCAGCAGCGATCGGGAGGTTCTTCACGTTGGTCTTCATGCACTCTCTCCTTCTGGTTTGCGCCGGCGTTGTGCTCGACGTCTGGTCGGTCGGTTGGCTGGTCAGGACCAGCGGATTCGGTGGTTGCTGTGCCACGTCTCTAGGAGGCCACGGTCGCCGGTCACCTCGATCGTGGGATCATCTCCCCGGTTCCACACCGACAGGTAGAGATCGTTCGCTCGCCCGGTGAGCGTGACATCTCCGGGACCGTCGCCGCGGGATGCAGTGATGCCAACGGGTCCCATCGTGACCTGCCAGCGGTCGTCGGTTTCGGTTGCATGCACGACCATCGTCTTGGTCTCATCGATCGGGAACATGGTGGCTCGGGGGGCGAACGCAGTGAGCAGTTCGTCGATGCCATCGGCGGCAAAAGCAGGATCGAATCCCGACACCGTGCCGGTGGCGTTCTGTGCGTCGAATCGGTGGATCGAGATCTCGTGGGCTTGACGCCTTGCCCACATGGCAAGGGGCGACGGTGCGGGGAGGAAGGTCATCGCCTCGGCGTCGGCCGGCGCCGATTCGAGTTCTCGGACCAGATTTGCGTTCGTCCGGAGGTAGTAGTCGATCAGGTCGTCATCGTCGGGCCAGAACACGGCCAGGTCGGGCCAGGACTCCGACAGTTCTGCGAGGTCGTCGACCCACATCTTGGTTGCGCGACGGGCGACGTGAGCAGCCGCCCAGAGGTGGATTTCACTCAGGTGCCGCACCAGGTCTCTCATGTCCCACCCGGGACAGGTGTCGATGACCACCTCCATTCCACCTTGCTCGGCCGCCTCGGCGAAGAGCTTGGCTTCCTGCCTGATGGCCGTGATGTGCCCTGCGATCTCCATGCGGTCCTCCCGACCGAATCGTCGGTGCGCTGCCCCTGTGTTACGAGCGTCTCTACCAGCTATTACTGCAATGTGCAGCAACCGTACACTGCACAATGCAGTAAAGTCAACCCTATGGCACTGAGAATGACAACCTCGTCGTATGCAGTCCTCGCCCTCCTCGACCTGAGGCCATGGACCGGGTACGAGCTCACTCAACAGGCCCAGCGCAGCCTCCGCTACGCCTGGCCCAAATCGGAGCGACTCCTCTACTCCGAGCCGAAGAAGCTCGTCGAACTCGGCTACGCGTCCACGTACAGGGAGAAGTCGGGAGGTAGGAACCGCAATGTGTACGAGATCACTGACGAAGGTCGCAGGGCACTGGATGTATGGACGCAATCACGTACCCAGGCGCCGAGGATCGAAATCGAAGCGCTGCTGCGCGTCCTCTTCGCCGATCACGGTTCAGCCGACGATCTCTCCCGTACGCTCGACGAACTCGAAACCGACATCAGCGAACACCACCAGGCCATCGTCGACTTGATGGCCTCGTACCTCGACGGAGGGCACCCCTTCCCACAACGGACACACCTCTCGGTGCTCTTCGCCACTTTCCAGATCGAGATGTTCAAGGCCATGGAGCGCTGGATCGAATTCGCTCGAGAAGAGATTGCCGAGTGGCCGTCCACCCGCGAGCTCGGGATGACCCCACGCACCGAAGCCCTCACACGCCTCCTCGCCAACGACCGATCACCCCTGAATCAGTAAGGCGAACCAAACAGAGCTCACGGCGGGGACCTACCTGGAATCGGCATCGGCGTCCGGCCTCGCTGGCGATCTGACTCCTCAGATTACGATTCCGACCTCTCAATCCAGAGGCAGCGATTGGCTCTGTCCCGAACTCTTCCATCAGACTTCCTGGCGAGGCTCTTGGCCCGCGTCGAGGATCCGGCCGGGCGCACCGACGGCGCAGACATGTCTCCGAAGACCAGCTATCTGGGCGGGGCTTTCGAGACACACAGGTTTCTACTCGGAGGCGGCGAACCACCGAGTCCGGCTCCCCTGCCTGCACCGGCCTCGGCCGAGAACGTGTCGTCCGCAGAGAAAGCGCTCGGGTTCGCTCTGTCGGGCGATCTGATACAGCTCTACAGGCAAGTCGCAAACGGTGGGTTCGGCCCAGCCGATGGCCTCGCCTCGCTTGAAACGATCGTTGGGCGTTATCGCGATCTGATCGACGTACCACCGAGCGAGCCCGTCGCGAAGTGGCCGGAGCATCTGCTGCCGATCGGTCTGGCAGAGCCCGGGACCGAATGCTACGACCTTCGGTCAGGACGCATCGTCTATGCGGAACTCGATGGAGCCGTAGACCGTCGAGGAAATGAGAAGTGGACCTACTCCTTCCGGACCGAGGCAGACAGCCTGCAGGCCTGGCTCGAAGCCTGGCTCTCCATACCTCCGCTCGCCCAGCAGCTGAAACAGCAGATGGAAGAATCCCTCACGGAGAACATACGCACGACACTCGCATACTGGCGAGCCAAATCACCCCAAGAGCGAGCCGAATTCGGACTCCCGGAGGAGGGGTGGGAGCAAGCTCTTTTCGGCCATCTCGGCGTCGACCTCACCGGCCTCTGACACTTCTCTGCTCCATAATCAGCACCGCAGGGGGCGCGCCTCGAGACCCGGAGACCCGAAGGCACGGTCGACACGAGCCACTGATGGCCACCGGCCGTAGGCGCGCCAGGGCGCCCGTCCGTTTCCGAGCTCGACTCCCAATCGCCGATGGTGTCGTCGAACAGTGGGGGGGCGTTGATTCCTGCCGGTGGCATGCGAACATCACCAGATGGCGGTGTGGCGACCCACAGTTGCAGGCAGAGTGCTATCGGCTTGGGTGGTACTGGCGTCGGCCATCTTGTTGGTGTCGTGTTCCGGCGACATTGGGCGCAGAGCCGGTACCAGCGACCCCCTCGCGGAAGATCTCGGTCGGGCATTCGGCGTTGCCCATGAGGCACGGGACGCGCCCTGGATCTTGGATCTGGCGAGTGCTCGGTACAGCGTTGATGGTGATGAGCTCGCCCTCGATGATCGGGTCTATGTCTTCGTGTCCGACGATGGCGCAGCGAGCTATCACCTCGTTCGTTTCTACACCGACGGCACCGTGTCGAGCGGCCCCGTGGCTGGGATCGCCCTCTTCGCACCCGAGCCGTTCGAATTCACCCAGAACACACTCACATCGGTCGACGCCATCGAAATGGCGTGGGAGCTCGCCGGCGAAGCCCTCGTCGAGCGGTGCGGTCCCCTGCGCTGGGTCGACGTGACCGGCACTCGAGACGAACAGGGTCGCCAGTGGTGGACCGTCGAATACCGAATCGGCGGTCAAACGCACACAATTCGGCTGAACACTTGGACCGGTGCTCTCGACGACATCGACGAACAGCCTTGCTGAGACGGCATCGTGGGGCGCTCAGACGGTCTCGTGGGCAATCGAGACCACGGAGCACGACGGGGGATCTCCCGCGTGAACACCACCCCGCACCACCCATCGTGGGCGCTCTGGCCGCACAACCGGCGGACCGATCGAGACAACGAGCCCAATCGGAGGCATTCTCCGAGCGTACGCCACCGAGGCCACACCCAACCGTCTCCGGATTTGGGGTGTGCGGCGCATCGGAAACCGGGCCCGCACCTGACCCGGTCACTTCGTGTCGGGGATCGCAGGAATGTCCGTGCTCTTGCCGCGTGCGATCTCGCCGGCAAGGTCATACATCGGCAGTTCGCAGACCTCACCGTCTCGAATGAGCCCGTCCGCGCATTCGACTTCCAGCTTGATTCCGGGTCCAAGCTCAGGATCCTTCAGACGCACGATCGCAACGCCACGCTGGAGGTAGGGCGACCATGCGCTGCTGCAGACTCGACCGACCGACTCGTTGTGCAAGAACAGCGTTTCACCGTGTCGAGCGACGCCATCTGCGCACTGCAGCCCCCAGGTACATCGGCTCTTGCCAGCTTGCGCGAGTGCCCTTGCACCGATGAAGTCTTCACGGTCCAGGTCTATGAATGCGCCGAGTCCCGCAGTGAACGGCGTCACGCTCTCATCGAAATCAGTGCCTGCAAAGAGGAGCCCAGCTTCGATGCGCCGGGGGTTGGTCGCCGCCGCCGGGATCGTGTGAATCCCATACGGTTCGCCTGCCTGCAAGATCCGGTCCCCGATGGCATCTGCATCGGCATCGGATCCAAAGTAGAACTCCCAGCCCAGCTCGCCGGTGAAGCCGGTGCGACTGATCACCACCGGCTGGCCACCGATGCGTATCTCGGCGAGGTCGAAATAGTTGAAAGGCTCCGGCACCCCCTCGTCTGATGCTTGCTCGAGCACGTCCATCGATCGGGGTCCCTGGACCTGACTGATCCAGACATCTGCGTCGATCACTTCGACGTCGAAGCCCTCAGAATGGGCGCGGAGCCACGTGAGAAACTCGCCGTCGCCCTGGGCATACCAGAAGCGGTCGGATGTGAGTCGAAGCAGGACCCCATCCATGATCATCCCGCCATCGGAGAAACAAGCGAGCTGATAGCTGCACCGCCCCACGCGCACGCGCGTCACATCACGGGTGAACACACGATCGAGCATGGCCTCTGCGTCCGGCCCGCGGATCTCGGTTGCCACTTCGCCGGTGTGGGCAAGACCGACCTGTCGACGCAACCGCCAGTAGAGGTCTTCGGTGCGCACACTGCCGTACTCCAGCGACCGCAGCCGCCCGTTGTAGACACCGAAGTGCGGTTCGTACGGGAGTTCCTGATGGACCAGCGGATGCGGCATCATCGATTGTCGGAACTCACTCGGACCACCGTTGGAAGTCACCGGCGTGACCACGAACGACATCTTGCTCTCAGGTCGTGTCACGTCGTCTACCAGCGTCGAGGGCTCGGGAATGAGAATAGGTCACACGCCTGATCAGCGTGACGGGGACTCTCGGTCGGGTCCTTGACCTCAGGAGACATCAGACCAACGCATCGGAGCGGACCGGGGCCCAGTCCCTTGTGGGCTTGGATCGTCCACCGGACGAGCACAACAGCCCATTCAACTACGAGATCAAAACTCGATCATGGGGTGGGGTTATCTCTGAGCCAGGCTCGAAGCAGCTCGACGTTGGTCTGATGGTCTTCGTAGGTGACGGCGTATCGGGTCTCGCCCGAATGCAAGTCGATGGTCACGTAGAACCACCATTCACCGGGCGGTGGGGAGAGAAATGCGTCGATGGACACAGCGTCGGGCATACAGATCGGCGTCGGAGGCAGGCCGTTGTGCCGGTATGAGTTGTAT
>JAHEIN010000210.1 GCA_024639335.1 bacterium
GCCAGGACGCGGGCGGGGCGCGCACTCCTGATCGCAGAGGCGGACGGCGTCGCCGGCAGCGAAGGAACACTGCTCGTCGTGCCCGCCCCACCGGAGATGATCGACTTCGAGGTCGACACGGCCGTCGCACGGGCAGATGGCAGATCGCTGATGACTGTCGAAACCAACCAGATCAGCGATCGGTTCGGAAACCGTGTGCTCGACGGAACAGCCGTCACGATCGCGGCGATCGCCCCCGATGGAAGCCGGTTGGTCCAGACCGTCGTGACCGTCGGCGGCATCGCTCGTGCAACGATCGAGGCGCCGGCAATGGCCGGCACGTTGGACATCGAGGTCTCCATCGGATCGGCCGCCGGTCGCCGGCAGATCACACTGTTTCCTGCGATCTCCTCGGATCGCCCTTTCGTGGACATCGACGTGGCGGCGGGACCCGATCGTGTGGCGGTGGGGCCGATCCTCGGTGATCTCGGCCAGTTGGTGCCGGACGGAACCCGTGTGACGGTCGTCGGCGGGTCGGGCCCGGACGAGATCCGCGCCACGGCACCGACGGTGGGTGGCACGGCAGTGCTCTCGATCGAACTCGACGGGATGTCCGAGCTGTGGATCGAGGCTGGGGGCGTGGGCTTCCGGCACGCAGTCGAGGACGGATCATGAACACGAACACCGTCAAACAGGCCCTGGCCGGGATGCTGGCGATCGTTGCCGTGGCCGCGGCGACGACGACGCTGGCCCGACTGGGCGATCTCGTCGAGGCCACGGGTCGCGGAGCCGACCCCGACGGCGTGCTCACCATCGCTTCGAGTGCGGTCGATCCTCGTGCAACCAGCTGGCAACCGGAAGTGCTCGAGCTCCCCCGGGCCCTCACCGACGACACTCGGGCCGTCATCGCCGAGTCGTATCTGGTTGGACTGGCGATCCTCGACGGGAACGAACTGGTCGGAGATGTCGATCCCCGTGACTACCTCACGGGGCCGGCGCTCGCCGCCGCACGCAACGATGCCGGCAGCGTGACCCGACGCCGCCACCGGCTCAGGGCTGAATTCCACTCCGCAGACGGCCAGATCGTGGAGATCACCGACGAGGCCGAATACCTCCTCGAGATCGAACCGCACGGAATCATGGTGCGACGCGAGTCCGCGATCGCCGTGATGATCCAGATCGACGGAAGCTGGCATCTCCGGCACCGGCTGATCACCGACAGCGTCACGTCCGAGTCCGATTACGTCGGCCCTCCGGACAGACCGCTCGAAGCCGGCATCGATCTCGTCATGGATGGCGTCTTCTTCAGTGACACCGCACGTCTTCGCTCCATGGCGGCCCCCATCGGCTTGATGGTCACCGCGACGAGCGGTCTCGCATGGCTGTTCACACACGAAATACAACGCAGACAGAAAGAGGAATGAAATGAGCTACGAAACCTACGAACGCTGGCGTGACCAGCCCGAGGTGGGGTATCCACGTCTCAGCGTGGTCATCCCCGCATACAACGAGAAGGACCGGATCGTTCCCACGATCGGCGCGTTTGCCGCCCACCTGGCCGCAACCGACCTGAGCTGGGAGCTGATCGTCGCCGATGACGGCTCCATGGACGAGACCGTGACCCTGGTGCGGATGCTGGATCACGCCAACGTCCGGGTGCTCCCCACCGTCGAGAACGGCGGCAAGGGGCATGCGGTCCGGCGAGGCGTGGAGGCCGCACGCGGCGGTCTCATCCTGTTCGCCGACGCCGACTGCTCGACCCCCGTCGACGAGTTGGGTCGGCTCATCGCCGCGATCGAATCAGGAGCAGATCTTGCGATCGGATCGCGAAACGAGATCGGAGCGTCGGTTCAGCACCGGTCGGGATTCCGCCGAATACTCACATTCGGACTCCAGCAGCTCGTCCGCTTCGGGCTCGGAATCCCCATCAAGGACACGCAGTGCGGTTTCAAGCTGTTCTCCGCCGACGCAGCCCGCAACCTCTTCGAGGCGCAAACCGTAAGAGGCTTCTCGTTCGATCTCGAACTGCTGTTCCTGGCGGCACGCCGCGGGATGCGGATCGCCGAGGTGCCGGTCCGCTGGTACGACGCACCGGGCTCCAAGGTCGATGCGAAACGGGAGGTCGTGCGCTTCGTCCAGTCGATCGCCAGGATCCGTTGGAACGCACTGTCGGGGGTGTACGCAGATGCATGAGCTCACGATCGCCGTGGTGACGGCGCTCTCCCCGTCATCAACCACTCTCTCCGAATACGGTCTTCACCTCCTGGCTTCACTCGGAAAGAAGGCCGGGGTGCGGGTCGTGGCCCTCGTCGAGGACCGCGACGACATCTCATACCCGGACATTCCTGGCGTGGAGATCGTTCCGACCTGGCGCTTCGACGGATGGTCCACTCCGATCCGGGTCACTCGCACGGCCCGGCGTATCGGTGCCGACGTTGTCCTCTTCAACGCCCATTTCACATCGTTCGGGTCACGCAAGGTCCCCGCGGCGCTCGGGCTCCTCGGGCCTGCGCTCGCCCGTCTCGCCGGTGTCAAGACCGTCACGTTGCTGCACAACATCGTGGAGACCGTCGACCTCGAGGCGGCAGGTTTCGGCTCGAACGCCATCGTCGAGCGGCTCCTGCGGGCGATCGGCACGGCGCTGACGTGGATTCTCCTCCGAAGCCATCTCGTCACCACGACGATGCCTGCCTATGTCGACATCCTGCGGACCACCTACGGCGCATCGAACGTCGCGCTGACACCGCACGGGTCGTTCGAAGTGCCGTCCCCGCCGCAGCCGCCTCCCGCCCGCCCGCGCATCATGACGTTCGGGAAGTTCGGGACCTACAAGCGGGTCGAGGTCCTGATCGAGGCAGTTCGGCTGCTCGATCGCGCCGACGTCGAGGTCGTGGTGGCGGGCACCGACAGTCCGAACACCCCCGGCTACCTGGCCGACGTGGAGTCCCGGCTCGGAGGCCCGACCATCCACTTCACCGGGTACGTGGCGGAGGAGGACGTCGAAGACATCTTCAGATCGTCCACACTCACGGTCTTCCCGTACACCGCCACCACGGGGAGTTCGGGCGTGCTGCACCAGGCTGGTTCGTACGGATGCCCACCGGTGCTCCCTCGAATCGGCGACCTCGAAGGGCTCGTCCATGAGGAGGGGTACACCGGCGTGTTCTTCGAACCCGACGATGCGGCTGATCTCGCTCGCGCCATCGCCGGTGTGCTGGACGACGAGGATCGCCGGAACGCGATCGCAGACCACAACCACCGGGCCGCGGCCGGTCTGCCTCTCGACGACGTCGTCGACTGGTACCTGATCCACTTCGGCACGTTGGTTCTCGGCTCCCCGGTGTCCGTACTGAGGGCCTCCCTTCCCCGCCCAGCAGAGGGTGGAAATGTTTTATAAAGTCGATTATCGTTCCAGACATGCTTTCCACGCCGGAACTGGTCGCCGAGATCCGGCGCGTTGCGGGCGAGACCCAAGAAGGGCTCGCCCGCCGGCTCGGTGTTTCGTTCCCAACCGTGAATGCCTGGGAACGCGGGCGATCATCACCTCGTCCGAACCATCGACGTCAACTCGAAGAACTGGCCGACCAACTCGGGATCACATCGGAGATCTCGGTCCTCGTGATCGACGACGACCCCACCACGGGCGCAGTGGTTGAGGCCGCCGCCGAGGAGGTGGATGCTGCGATCACGGTCGAATCGGCACTCAACGGGTGGGAAGGCCTGGTCCGGTGCGGGGCCCTCCGGCCCTCGCTCATCTTCCTCGACATCCTCATGCCGGGCATCGACGGCATCGAGGTCGCTCGACGGCTCCCCGACATCGCAGGCCTCGAGCGCACCGAGGTCGTGTTCGTCACGTCGACCACCGACGAGGCCATCCTGACCCGGGCTCGAAGCCTCGGTCACAGCCTCCTGGCGAAACCGCTCGACGTCGCCCGGTTGATCGACTCGATCCGCAGCCATCTGGGCGGCCGGAAGTGATCGAGTTCAAGTCCGGCGCCTTTCGCGCCGATCTCGAGTCCCACGCATGCAGTCACACCTGATGAGCCCGGATCCAACAGCGAGCGAACTCGAGACACTTCTCTGGCGGCTTCCGGTCGCTGTCTTCCGCTCGACCCCCGGCGGGCGTTTTCTCGCCGGCAACCCACGGCTGTTGGAGTTGTTCGGCGCCGATTCGATGGAGCAGTTGCTCGAACTCGACGTGCGCGACCTGTATGTGGACCCTGCGGCGCGTGACCACATGATCAGTCGGGTGGCGGCCGGTAACG
>JAHEIN010000211.1 GCA_024639335.1 bacterium
TGCGGCGTCTTGGGGTCTGGGCCTCGGGCGCTATTGGAGTGTCGACAGACGGGTCGGCGGGCATCTCGACCGGAACGCCCGCGAGGAGCTCCATTCCTCTGGCGTTACGCTCGTCGATGGTCAATTCTCCCCAACGCGCAACCTCGTCGAGCGTTCGGGTCACCCAGGCATCGACCATGTTGAGCAGGCTGATGAAGAAGTCGATCGCCAGTGCCCGGATGTAGACCATGTCCTGCAATGCTCCGCGCCCATCGAGGTACTCCCGTTTCACCTCGCCCCCGAAGCGCAGCATCTCGCGAGCGTCTGCTCTCACCTGCTCCAGACTGGAGATGAGCTGCTCTGGAGTACCGACCGGAGCGATGAAGAGGCGGAGCATCACCTCGAACTCCATCGCAAAGGGAGCCAGTGGGCTCGCCAGCCACTCTCTGAGAACTGTCAGTCCTTCTTCTGTGATTGAGTAGACCGTCCGGGTTCTCTGACCCGTGTGCTCTGTCGACCCCGTGACGAGCCCGTCGTCGTGGAGCTTCTTGATTTCGCGGTAGATGGCGCTCTCGGCCTTCGGCCATACGTAGCGGAAATAGCGCACCCGCTGTTCCGCGAGTTCGTAGGCGGACCAGGGCTTGAGTGCGAGCTGGGCCAGCAGTGCATATGAGGTCGTCGTGAGCCGTCTTTGTGTCGAAGTTTCTCTTGACATACTCCAAACGCAAGTATAGCTTCTCACTCAATACTGGCGCTTGGAGTATTGAGCGCCTAGAGAAAGGGTGCGGGACATGGCCGTCGAGAACAGGATCGCTGCAAGAACGACGAGGGATCGATATCAGACGATCGTTGTTGGCGGGGGCCAAGCCGGGCTCATCGTGGGACGCGAACTCCAGAAACGTGGGGCCGACTTCGTCATTCTCGATGCGAGCGAGCGCGTGGGTGATGCCTGGCGGCGTCGTTGGGATTCGCTGCGCTTGTTCACACAGGCGTTCATGAATGGCCTTCCCGACATGGACTTCCCCGGCGCCAAGAACGAGTTCGTCGGCAAAGATGACGTTGCTGATTTCTTGGAGTTCTACGCCGGGGAGATGCAGCTCCCTGTTCGCTCCGGTGTTCGGGTGGAACGTGTGTCGCGTGACGGCGACGAGTTCGTCGTGGACTCCACCTTGGGAACACTTCGCAGCAGCAACGTCGTCGTCGCCATGGCCGACTACCAGGAGCCGAAGGTCCCAGACTTCGCAGACGAGCTCGATCCCTCGGTGCGACAGATGCATTCGACCGAGTACCGAAACCCGTCACAGCTCTCCGATGGGCCGGTCCTCGTCGTCGGCCTCGGAAACTCGGGAGCAGACATTGCGTACGAAGTCGCGCACAGCCACCCGACGATCGTCGCCGGTGTGGCCAAGGCCGGGGCCGTCCCATTCGCCCTGGAGGGATGGTTCGGACGACGCATCGGGACCAGGCTCGTTCGTTTTGCGATGGTGAAGGTGCTCAACACCTCTACGCCGATGGGCCGGCGGGCGAGACCCAAGCTCCTCGCATCGGGACCACCCTTGGTGCGGGTCAGCCCAAGAGAGCTCGAGAAGGCCGGCGTTCGGATGGTCGGCCGAATCGACGGCGTGGTGGATGGCAAGCCTGTCACCGATACCGGCGAGGTGATCGATGTCGAGAATGTGATCTGGTGCACCGGATACCGGCGCGGGTTCGACTGGATCGATCTGCCCGTCTTCGCAGAGGACGGAGCGCCGATCCACACTCGAGGCATCGTCGACAGCCAGCCCGGGCTCTACTTTCTCGGCCTCTTCTACCTGCACGCGGTGTGGTCGGAAACCATCACTGGGGCACAGCCCGACGCGAAGTACCTCGTCGCCCATCTGATGGGTCGAGAGCCAGTCGTAGCGATGACATGAAGACGCCCAAAACCGACTGACCCGGTTCGCGGTTGGTTTCGCGTCCCTGAATAGGGATCAGAGGATGGCGCCAGATCGAGCCGGGTCCTGATGTCTCCGCAGGCGATCCGGCATACTGCCGCGGCTTCTCTTGAGCAGCAGCCCACGAGTCGGCCGAACGGGTGGCGGGTCTTCGTCTGCAATGTGGTCGTAACCGAGCGGGAAGACGCACCGCAATGGGCGCATCGTCTGCTCGGTGGACATCGGGGGATTCGGGAGCGCTCGCCGTGCAGCAGTCACGCCGCCGGCTCGAAACGGGCGGTGAAGTGGCGGAGCCAGGGGGCCTGGTAGGTGAGGCGGAGACCGGACAGCTCGTCTGCCCGCTCGGCGACGGCGATGAGAACTTCGCCCACGTAGTCGATGTGACTCTGGGTGTAGGTGCGTCGAGGAACCGCCAGCCGAACCAGCTCGTTCGGTCCCGGGACCTCCGTCCCGTCCTCCAAACGCTTGCCGAACATCACCGAACCGATCTCGACACCACGCACTCCGCCTTCCAGATACAGCGCACACGCCAGGGCCTGCGCCGGGAACTGCGACCGCGGGATGTGCGGCAACATGGCGGCAGCATCGAGATACACGGCATGACCTCCGGGTGGTTTGATGATCGGGATGCCGGCACGGTCGACCTTGTCGGCGAGATACGCGGTCGAGCGGGTGCGATACCGGAGATACTCGGGGTCGAGGGCTTCCTCCAGGCCCTGGGCCACCGCCTCGAGATCGTATCCAGCCAGTCCGCCGTAGGTGGGAAAGCCCTCGGTCAGTATCAGCAGGTTCCGACAGGCCTCGGCAAGTCGAGCGTCGTTCATCGCCAGAAATCCACCGATGTTGGACATTCCGTCCTTCTTCGCCGACATCGTGGCGCCGTCGACCAGCGAGAACATCTCGGTGGCGATATCCCGGGGTGACCGATCGGCCTGGCCTTCCTCCCTCGACTTGATGAACCAGGCGTTCTCTGCGAACCGGCAGGCGTCGAGGAAGAAGGGAATGTCGTGTTCGTCGCAGATCGTGCGCACCTCGCGCATGTTCGCCAACGAAACCGGTTGGCCGCCGCCGGAGTTGTTGGTGACGGTCAGCATGACCAGCGGGATGCGATCTCGCCCAACCTCGGCGATCGTGTGGCGCAGCCGTTCGGTGTCCATGTTGCCCTTGAACGGGTAGCTGGATCCATGGTCCTTCGCTTCGGATGTCACGAGATCACGAGCCTCCGCCCCCTGGAACTCGACGTTCGCCCGGGTCGTGTCGAAGTGGGTGTTGTTGGGGACGACGTCGCCCGGTTCGATCGCCGTCTGGAACAGGATCCGCTCGGCTGCTCGTCCCTGATGAGTCGGGATCACTTGGCTCAATCCGGTGATTGCCGAGACTGTGTCGCGAAAGCGATAGAACGACCGGCTACCGGCGTACGACTCGTCGCCACGCATCATGCCCGCCCACTGAGCGGTCGACATCGCCCCGGTCCCCGAATCGGTCAGTAGGTCGATGATGACCTCGTCGGCATGCAGTTCGAACAGGTTGTATCCGGCGCGTTCCAGCGCTCCCCGCCGCTGGGCTGCGTCGGGGAAATCGATCGGCTCGACCGTGTGGATTCGAAAGGGTTCGATGATCGTGCGGTATGGCATTGAAGGCTCCTCGCTCGGATGGCCGAATCGTCCCAGGTCGAGGCGAGTCGAGCTAGGGCAAGAGGTCCCTGATCCCGCTGATGACCTGTCAGCTCCCCGTGCCTGGACGTCCGTTCTTCCAGTAGCCGCGCACCGTGGCGTGTCGCCGCTCCAGACCCGAGGTATCGAACAGGTGCTTGCGGATCCGGAACATCGCCGCGGCTTCGCCGGCGGCCCAGACCCGCCAGTCCGGGGGGATCGATGCCGACATCACCGCTCGGACCAGCGCATCGCCAGGTGCGTGTCCCGGCACCAACTCTGCCCAATCCACCGTCGCATGTGGATGCGAAGGCAAGGGCGCGCGTCCTGCGGGGTCGCCGACCTCGATGATCGCGCGAACCGGCCTGGTGGCAGGCAGCCATTCGAGAAGTTGACTGATCGCCGGCATCGCTGACTCGTCGCCGGCCAAAACGAACCCTGCTGCGTTCGGATCGATGGTGTACCCGCGTCCGATACCAGAGATCGCCGCCCCATCGCCAACGGCGGCCGAGGCTGCCCACGCCGAGACGGCGCCCTCGTCGTGCAATACGATTTCGAGGGTCAGCGTCTCGCCGTCCAGCCGCCTCGGAGTCAT
>JAHEIN010000212.1 GCA_024639335.1 bacterium
CGCCACGCCCTTCGGTACGTGTCCGGTCTGCGATGTGACACGCACGTTGCCATATCTGGCGTGCGAGAACGGTCACCCGGGTCAGGCGCGGGAGCGCTGGTGGTCGCTCGCCTATGTCGCCGTCTTTGCCGGAACCGTGGCCGTCACAGGCGTATCGAGCGAGGTCACCGCCTATCTCGTGTTCGCAGGTGTGACGATGACGCTGATCATCACCGACCTCGACGAGAAACTCATCCCGAACAAGGTCCTCTATCCGGGAGGCGCAGCTGCCATCGTCCTGCTGACCATGGAAGCGGCCGTGAGCACCCGGGTCGACCGGCTGCCGACGTCGCTGGCTGCAGCCGCGCTCTACTACATCGTCTTCTTGGGAGTTCATCTCCTCAACCGCGAGGGGTTCGGTATGGGTGACGTCAAGCTGGCGTTCCTTCTCGGCTTCTTCACGATGTTCGACTCGTTGCGCATCTTTCTGCTGAGTGTGTTCTTCACAGGTTTCATCGGTGGGCTCCCGGCGATTGCATTGCTCCTCACCCGGCGCGTCGGTCCGAAGTACGCGATTCCTTATGGACCTGCGATGGTGCTCGGTGCCTGGGCGGCGATCGCCTTCGGCGAGCCATTCCTCGGCTGGTACCTCGCTCGGTAACCTCCCTGCGATGCTTCGATACCTGACAGCCGGAGAGTCTCATGGCCCTGCGCTCGTGGCCGTTGCCGAGAGCCTCCCGGCCGGGCTGCACGTCGAGATCGAGGAGTTGGCCGGAGAGCTGGCCCGGCGGCGTCTCGGATTCGGGCGGGGTGGCCGCATGAAGCTCGAACGGGACGAGATCGAGTTCCTGGGTGGCGTTCGACACGGGATCAGCATCGGTTCGCCGATCGCCATCGTCGTCCGCAACACCGAGTTCGAGGAGAAATGGGCCGAAGAGATGAATCCGTATTCGGGCCGGCCGATCAAACCGTTGACCACTCCCCGTCCCGGACACGCCGATCTCATCGGCATGATGAAATACGACCTGAAGGATGCGCGGAACATCCTCGAGCGCGCATCGGCTCGTGAGACTGCAGCGAGAACCGTCGTCGGATACCTCTCCAAGGTCTTCCTCGCTGCACTCGGCGTCCAGGTGGTCAGCCACGTGGTCGAGATCGGGACCGTCCGTGCGAACAGTGGCGACATTCCTTCACCTTCAGATCTCGAACGGATCGATGCCTCACCGGTGCGGGTCCTCGATCCCGAAACCGAGAACCGCATGATTTCAGAGATCGAAGCTGCTCGTGCCGACCGGGACACGCTCGGTGGGGTGATCGAAGTCGTAGTCCACGGTCTCGTACCGGGCATCGGCAGTCACGTTCATGGAGACCGTCGGCTCGACGCACGTCTCGCCGAGGCGCTCATGTCGATTCAGGCGATGAAGGGTGTCGAGATCGGTGACGGCTTCGAGACGGCGCGTCGCCGTGGATCCGAAGCGCACGACGAGATCTTCCAGAGCGACGATGGCTACATCAGGGAGACGAACCGGGCAGGGGGCACAGAAGGTGGCATGTCGATCGGGGACGTTCTTCGGGTGCGAGTCGCCATGAAGCCCATCTCGACCGTGCCCAAGTCGCTGCGGACCGTGGATGTTTCGTCCGGTGAGCCAGAGCGGGCGTTCTACGAACGATCGGACGTGGTCGCAGTCCCTGCCGCTGGTGTTGTGGCGGAGCAGATGGTGGCGATCGTCCTCACCCAGGAGATCCAGCGCAAGTTCGGTGGCGACACGATCGGCGACGTGGTCGAGTCGTGGGACCGCTACCGAAGCCGGCTCGAACGTTTCTGATGCGCGACCGCCTTTGGCTCATCGGCATGATGGGGTCGGGAAAGTCGACGGTCGGAGCAGCGGCGGCGAGACGCATCGGCGTACACCATCACGACACCGACGCCATCATCGAGGCGCGCGCCGGGATGGCGGTCAGCGAGATCTTCGAGGCCGTGGGCGTTGCGGCTTTCAGAGATCTCGAGCGCCAGGCGATCGAGCACGCTGCGACCCTGGAGGGGATCATCTCGACCGGGGGAGGGGCGGTGTTGGACGAGCAGTCTCGATCGATCATGGCCGACACGGGGCCGGTCGTGTACCTGGCAGCCGAACCGGCGACATTGCGGCAGCGTGTGAGCGATGTCGGCAGCCGACCACTGCTCCGTTCCGATCCGCTGGACGCGTTGACGCGAATCCTCGAGAAGCGCGAGTCGTGGTACCTGGAGACAGCTCATCGTGTCATCGACACGACCGGCATGCGACGTGGCGAGGTCGTCGAGGAGGTGATCGGGGTATGGAACGATTCGTAGCCGGCCCGGGTGCGGAGATCCTCGTGGGGCGGAAGCTCGACCGGGGGCTCCCCGAGCGAGGCAACCGTGAGCGGGTCGCAGTGCTCACACAGCCGGGCAGGCCCGCCGAGGTGGCAGCAGAGATCGTCTCGGCGCTCGAGGCGGTCCAGACCCGCCTCATCGAGCTCCCCGATCGCGATGCAGCCAAGGACCTCGCCGTCGTGGGTGAGGTCTACGACGAGCTGGCCGATTTCAACCTCGGTCGTCACGACACGGTCCTCGGTGTCGGTGGTGGTGCTTTGACCGATGTCGCCGGGTTCGTCGCAGCCACGTGGTTGCGGGGCGTGGAATCGGTACTCGTCCCCACGACCCTCCTGGCTGCAGTCGATGCTGCGATCGGCGGCAAGTCCGGGATCAATCGTCGTGGGAAGAATCTCGTCGGTGCGTTCTGGCATCCGAGTCGGGTGATCGTCGACCTCGACGTGCTCGATGGTCTCCCATCCGTCTTACGGCTCGAAGGCTCCGCCGAGATCATCAAGGCCGGTGTGCTCGCAGACCCGTTGATCATCGAGGCCTACGCAGCGAACGGAATCGAGGCCGATCTCGACGTCGTGGTTCCCCGGGCGATCGCAGTCAAGGCCGGGATCGTCAGCGACGACTTTCGAGAGGCGAGCAGACGCACACTGCTCAACTTCGGGCACACGATCGGTCATGCCGTCGAGATACTCGCGTCTCTGCCGCACGGCTTCGCCGTCTCCGTCGGCATGGTCGCGGCTGGGTTCGTCTCCAACCGTCGCTTCGGATTCGATGTCGACTGGCTCACCGATCTGCTCTTCTCGACGGGCCTGCCGGTGGCTGCCGCCGGTGTCTCGAAGGCGGCGGCGATCGACCTGATCGAGCGAGACAAGAAGCGAAGCGCCGACGGTGTCCGGATGGTGTTGCTCCGGGCGGTCTCCGATCCCACGATCGAGGTGGTGTCCGCCGACGAGATCTCGGATGCACTCGACGCCATCGGGGCGGTGTGATGGCCGAGGTACGCTGAGCGGCGCCCCGCTACAGAGGTTCAAGCGAACAATGGTCTCAACCAATGATGCCAGGCCCGGTATGGCTCTCGATCTGCCCGAGGGCCTGTTCTCGATCGTCACATCCGAACACGTCAAGCCCGGCAAGGGCAAGGCTTTCGTCAGGATGAAGCTGAAGAACGTCGAAACGGGTCAGGTCATCGACAAGACGTTCCGCGCCGGCGAAGACGTGCAACAGGCGATCATCGAGCGTCGCGACCACCAGTACCTCTATCGCGATGACATGGGATACCACTTCATGAATCTCGACGACTACAGCCAGATCCCGCTGGGCGAATCCGACGTCGGTGATGCCGCGCCGTTCCTGCTCGAGGGTGCCACCGTATCGGTGACCTCCTACCAGGGCACGCCGATCGGAGTCGACCTCCCCGCCTCGGTCGAGATGGAAGTGACGTACGCCGAGCCGGCGGTCAAGGGGAACACCGTGTCGGGCGCCACCAAAGCGGTCACGGTCGAGACGGGGCTCGAGGTGCAGGTGCCACTGTTCGTGGAGACCGGAGACCGGATCAAGGTCGATACTCGCAGCGGCGAGTACCTGACCAGAGCGTGAGCTCGGAGGAGCCGCGAGAGCGCGCCTTTGCGGCGCTCTACCGTGCCGATCAGCTCAAAGTCGACACGGTTGAGGGTCTCAGCGGACGTGCCGAACGGCTCGCTGCCGGCGCGATCGCTCATCTGGACGAGATCGACGATCTGATCGACGAGGCAGCCGAGCACTGGACCGTCGACCGGATGCCGGCGGTAGACCGTGCGCTGCTCCGTCTCGCCACCTATGAGTTGG
>JAHEIN010000213.1 GCA_024639335.1 bacterium
ATCAGGCGGCGTTCGAGGCCATGCTGAACGAGACATCCACCCCCGACGCCCCGTGGTACGTGGTCCCGGCCGACCGCAAGTGGTATCGCGACCTGGTGATCTCGTCGACGATCATCCAAACCCTCGAATCACTGGGCGTCGACTGGCCCGAACCCGAGTCCGACTTGGAAGGCGTCACTGTCATGTAGCGCGTCAGCCCTGAGCCAGATGGCGCGCGACGGCGACTCTGGCTTCCTTCTCGAGGCGGATCGCCAGGTAGGCGTGCTGGTGATCCATGCCGGCTCTGCGGTTCCGGAGATAGTCGGACACATAGATCTTCAGGAACCGCCACGGTCCCAGTCGCTGCCACTGGCGCACGTGGACGAGCTCGTGGAGGATCAACGGGGCCGCCTCCCGCGAAGCCAGATGCGCATCGTCGATATAGATCGCCCATGGCATGGTCATCGCCGCCACCGGCCCGCGCCACAAGCGCTTCAACCAGCGAGGGGCTCGGCGAATCGGGACGGCGTCGACGTCTGCGAGTCCGGTCGCCTCGCATGCCTGGTCAGGGGTGACACCGCACCCATCGAGGACCGCCGACGGTGAATACATGTCAGCCCACGACGAGGTTGACCAGGTTGGGCTCCCGAACGATGACCTTCCTGATCTCGCCGTCGGTGAGGTAGCCCTGGATCCTGTCGAGGCCCTTGGCGACGGCTTCGGCGTCGTCGGCCGAGATGTCGGCTGACACCTCGACCCGGTCTCGGACCTTGCCGTTCACCTGCACGACCATCGTCACCGTGTCGTCCTTGGCGGCCTCTGGATCGACCGCCGGCCATGATTGCAGATGGACGGATTCGTTCCGCCCCCTACGCCGCCACAGCTCATCGGTGATGTGCGGGGCAGCGGGAGCCAGCAACAGCAACAGCGTCTCGATCCCCTCATTCCAGACCGTTTCGCTGACCCTGCCGGCCCGTCGGGCGTCGCCCAATTGGTTTCTGAGCGTCATCAGCGCAGCGATGGCGGTGTTCCACTTGAATTCTTCGAGGTCGTCGCCGACCTTCTGGATCGTCTGATGCACTTGCCTGCGCAGCGTGACATCGGCGGCAGGATCGACCTTCTCCGGTTCGTAGTCGGTGGTCCCCAGCTTCCATACGTCCTCGATGAACCGATGGGAGCCGACGATGCCTCGGCTGTCCCACGGGCCACCTTTTTGCCATTCGAAGGCGAACATGAGATGAGTCCGCACCGTGTCGGCGCCGTACTCGGCGACCAACTCGTCTGGGTTGACGACATTGCCACGGGACTTCGACATCCGCTGGACGTCGAGGTGGTGCTTCAACTGGTTGACGTCGTTGGCACCAGGTACTCCGGGTATCTCCACGGGCGTGCCTTCGGGCACTTCGACGGTCACGACGCCGGCATCCGTTGCGATGCCGAGGATGTTCTCTGTGCGTCGCATCAACTCACCGGCCACGATCGCGTCGGACGGTTCCCCGTCGGTGACGGTCACCCGGGTTGCGATGACCCGGTTGCCGTCTCGTTGGCCCTCGACCACCAGATTGTCTCCTCGACGCTCCTCCCCCAGGATCTGCCCTTGGTTTCGCAGCATCATGAACGGTTCGTCGAACGCCCGGCCGATCGGCTTGCCGTGATCGGCCATGATCTTCTCTGTCTCTGAGAAGACGCCCATGTCGCGCATCGATTTGACGAAGAAGCGGGCGTACAGCAGATGCATGACGGCATGCTCCGCCCCGCCGGTATAGGTGTCGACCGGCAGCCAGTATGCGGCCTCCTCAGGATCGAAAGGTGCCGTATCCAGCTGCGGTGAGAGATAGCGGAACCAGTACCAGGACGAACACATGAAAGTGTCCATCGTGTCGGTCTCCCGTCGTGCCGGCTTGCCATCCGAGTCGGTGATTGCGAGGAACTGCTCGTCGTCGACCAGCGGGCTCCGGCCGTCGAACTCGACGTCTCGGGGAAGCACTACAGGCAGATCACCGTCTTGGACGGGCTCCACACCGCCATCGGCGCGGTGGATCATCGGGATCGGGGAGCCCCAGTAGCGCTGACGGGAGATCAGCCAGTCCCGGATGCGATAGTTGACGGACTCGCTTCCCGCACCGATCTCCGCGAGATGATCGATGGCCGCTGCGACAGATGGGTTCGCCCGGCCTTTGGCGTCGGTCGTCGGAACGCCCGCGATCGAACCCGAGTCGACCATGACGCCTGGCCCCACATAGGCGTCGTCCATCTGGGCGGCGACCAGTCGGTCACCGCCTTCGGGATGGATGACAGGGACGATGTCCAGGTCGTAACGCCTTGCGAAGGCGAAGTCGCGCTCATCGTGGGCGGGTACGGCCATGATGGCGCCGGTCCCATAGGACGACAGCACATAATCTGCGATCCACACCGGGATCTGCTCGCCGTTGACCGGGTTGGTGGCATAGCCACCGGTGAAGATGCCTGTCTTCTCCTTGTCGTCCTCGAGCCGCTCCAATTCCGTCTTCGAGGCGGCCTGTGCGCGGTACGCCTCAACGGCGTCACGTTGGGGGTCTGTTGTCAACGCATCGACCAATTCGTGCTCCGGAGCGAGCACCATGAATGTCGCGCCCCAGAGCGTGTCGGGGCGTGTCGTGAAGACCCTGATCGAAGCACCTGCCTGGGTGGCGAAGTCCACCTCGGCACCTTCCGACCTACCGATCCAGTTGGTCTGCATCGAGCGGATCGCTTCAGGCCAGTCGATCCCCTCGAACTCCAGGAGCTCGTCGACGTAGTCGGTGATCTTGAAGAACCACTGTTCCATCATCTTCTGGATGACGGGCTGACCGGTGCGCTCGTCTCTGCCGTCGATGACCTGCTCGTTGGCGAGCACGGTCTGAAGCGTCGGTGACCAGTTGACGACGGCCTCACTGCGATAGGCGATCCCGTGTTCGAACATCTTCGAGAAGAACCACTCGGTCCACTTGTAGTAGTCGGGATCGCACGAGACGGCCTCTCGCTCCCAGTCGAACATCGCCCCCATGGAACGTAGCTGGGACCGCATCCGCTCGATGTTGTCGTAGGTCCATTTGGCAGGATGGATGCCCCGCTGGACGGCGGCGTTCTCGGCCGGCAGGCCGAAGGCGTCGAAGCCCATCGGGAACAGGACGTTGAACCCCTTCATCCGCATGTATCGGGCCCGGGCATCGGAGGGCGTCATGGCGTACCAGTGACCCATGTGCAGGTCGCCGGAGGGGTACGGGAGCATCGTCAGGGCGTAGTGCTTGGGCTTGTCCCAATCGACGATCGCGCGGTAGAGCCCTTCGGCTTCCCACTGCTCCTGCCAGCGTCCTTCGATCTCTTGATGGTCGTATGACATGTGTGGGGTCAGGGTACTCAGCTGTGTCTCACGACCCGTCCCGATAAGTTGGAGCTCGTGGAGATCACGAACCCGGACAAGGTCATGTTCCCGGAAGTCGGTCTCACCAAGCGCGACCTCGTCGGCCACTATCACCGCTTCGGGGATCGGATGCTGCCGTTCGTTGCCGACTCTCCGCTCACCTTGGAGCGGTACCCGAACGGAATCGACGCCAAGGGCTTCCGCCAGAAGAACGCCTCCGACCACTTCCCCGACTACGTCGGCAGGGTCGAGATCGACAAGAACGATGGCGGCGTCACCACCTATCCGACGGTCGACTCGGCCGAGGGGCTCGCCTACCTCGCCAACCAGGGCACGATCACCTTTCATCCGTGGACATCACGGCTACCACACCTCGACCAGCCGGACTTCTTGGTCTTGGACCTCGACCCGACCGAGGGTGACATAGCCGGGGTCCGGCAGGTCGCGCATTCGACGCGCTCGGTTCTCGCCGATTTCGGTCTCGATTCGATGCTGGCCACCAGCGGATCCAAAGGGTTCCACATCTGGGTGCCGATCACCGTCGATCACACCTTCGAGGTTGTCGGGACAGTGGCGCGATCTCTTGCGGGCCTGGTCGTCGACCGGGATGAACGAGCGACCACCGAGTTCCTCAAAGAAGACAGGGCGAGCCGGGTCTTCATCGACTGGCTCAGAAACGGTTGGGGGTCATCGATCGCATGCCCCTGGTCGGTGCGAGCGCAGCGAGGCGCTCCCGTGGTCACACCCATCCCCTGGGACATCATCGACTC